>NZ_JBGNUT010000054.1:0-37694 GCF_041951385.1 Actinomadura sp. NTSP31
GCCGACTCCCAGGCCCGGGTGTTGGGCTGCGCTAAAGGGGGGGGCGGGGGCCCGCGCCCGCGCCCGCCGCACCGGTCCAGGTCAGCCCTGCTTGGGGCCGGCGCTCTCGACGACCTCGAAGCCCCACAGCTCGGAGCCCGCCGCGGCGGGACCGCCGTGCCCGTGGCCGTGCCCGGCGGGGCGCTCCTTGGCGGCCTCGGCGTGCCCGCGCTGGAATGACTGGCTCTGCGTCCAGCGCTGGAAGTCCTCCTCGCTGCGCCACCGGGTGTAGACGAGGTATCGGTCCTGGCCCTCCACAGGGCGCAGCAGCTCGAAGCCCTCGAAGCCCTCGGCGGACTCCACCAGCCCCGCCCGCCCGGCGAAGCGCTTCTCGATCTCCTCGCGCATCTCCGGGTTCACGGTCAGGACATTGATCTTGACGACGGACACGCCGACCCCCTTCACGTCTGGTCGTGCCCACCGTACTCACACCGCCCGCAACCGGACCGCGGGCCACCCTCCGGCGTCGGCCACGCCCGCTTCTCGTTCGGGTGGACGAGGGGGTTTCCTGGACTGACCGGGTAGTCACGTAGAAATTCCATCAAACCCACCGAAACCGGTGGCGGATTTCGGGCGGCGCGGCCACCATGGTTCGCGCACGGCACGCGTGTGCCTCCCGCGCGCCGTCCGTCCGCAGCCGACCCACCGGAGTGATCGCATGCCTGTCCGACCCTGGAGTCCCGAGGACCTCGGGCGTCCCACGGACGGAACCTGGGCCGACGTCGCCTTCGGGCTGGGCGAGATCCACGAGTGCGCGGGCGACCTCGGGCGGGCCGCCGACTGGTTCCGGCGGGCCGCCGAGTCCGGGCACGCCGCCGCCGCGCTGCGGCTCGGCTCCGTGCTCGGCCGGCTGGCCGACGACGGCGCCGACGGGGCCGCGGAGGACCTGCTCGCCGAGGCCACCCGCTGGCTCAGCGGCGCCCAGGGCATCGGCACCCCGGACGCGATCGAGCTGATCACGGACATGCTCAACCGGCACCAGCGCCAGGCCGCCCGCCGCGGCCTGGAACCCGCCACCGCCGGCTGACCGTACATTTCGGGCGGCTTCGCCGAACTCGACCGGCCCGGTCGGCGTCGGACTCCATGAGACCGGCCAGGGAGGTCGAGGAGTTGAGCGGCGAAGAGCCCGGCTACGTGCCCCCGGACCACACGACCACCGTCGAGTTCCGCCGCCCCGCCCCGGAGGGCGAACGCGCCGAGCCGGACACCACCGCGCCGGACCCGCCGGAGAGCGGCGGGCCGCCCGCCGCGCCCGAGCCCGCGGCGGACGTCACGGCCCCCGACCCGCCGGACGAGGTCGAGGGGGCGCTCGACCCGGACGATCGCCGTGTCGCAGGGCAGCCGGCCCCGGACGGGGAACGCGGGACGGCCCCGTCCGCCGCCGACGGGCCGGGCACGATGACGAACCCGGTCGTCCCGGGCTTCGGGCCGCAGTCTCCGCGCGCGGCGACGGCGGCCCGGCCGCGGCGTTACGGCGTCATCACCGCGCTGGCCGCGGCCGTGCTCGTCATGCTCGTGGCCCTGGGCGCGGTCTCGCTGCTCAGCGGCGGCGGATCGGACGAGGATCCCGCGCCGCAGGCCCCCGCGGTGAAGACGACGCGGGCGTCCGGCCGCCCGTCCCCGAGCCGACCCGCCCGGAGAGGTCCGGCGCCGGCGGAGGTGCCGGTCGGGACCGTGGTGACGGGCGACGGCATCACCTTCCAGGTCGTCCAGCGGGACGAGGGCTACTACGAGGGCCGTCTCGTCATCGCCAACCGCACCCGGCGGCCCATGAACGCCTGGCGGGTGAGCTTCGACGCGCCCGGCGCGGACGTCCGCAACGTCTGGGAGGGCCGGCTCGTCCGGGGCGGATCCCATCCGATCATCGAGGGCGCCGGCCCGATCCCGCCCGGCGGCACGCTGGACGTCCAGTACGGCGCGTCCGGCGTCCCGACGACGCCGGGGCGCTGCCTGCTGAACGGCGCCGCGTGCGGCTTCTGAGCCGCGTACTAGGCTCTCGGCCATGCGTATCGCCAGGTTCTCCACCGACGAGGGCATGTCCTTCGGCGTGGTGGAGGAGAACACCATCGCCGCCGTCGCGGCCCACCCGTTCGGTGAGCTGACCTTCACCGGGCAGCGATTCCCGCTCGCCGACGTGCGGCTGCTGGCCCCGATCCTGCCCAGCAAGATCATCGCGATCGGCAAGAACTACGCCGACCACGCGCGCGAGATGGGCGGCGAGCCGCCCGCCGAACCGGTGATCTTCGCCAAGCCGTCCACCGCGGTGATCGGGCCGGGCGAGGCGATCGCCTACCCGGACAGGCTCTCCGAGCGCGTCGACCACGAGGGCGAGCTGGCCGTGGTGATCGGCCGCATGTGCCGGGAGGTCCCCGCCGCCCGCGCCGCCGACGTGATCCTCGGCTACACCTGCGCCAACGACGTCACCGCCCGCGACCTGCAGAAGAAGGACGGGCAGTGGACGCGGGCGAAGGGCTTCGACACCTTCTGCCCGCTCGGCCCGTGGATCGAGACGGAGGCCGACCCGTCCGACCTGGCGATCTCCACCACGGTGAACGGCGAGGTCCGCCAGGAGGCGCGCACGTCGCTGCTGCTGCACGACGTTCCGAGCCTGGTCGAGTACGTCAGCCAGGTCATGACGCTGCTGCCCGGCGACGTCATCCTCACCGGCACCCCGGCCGGTGTCGGCCCGCTGCAGGTCGGCGACGAGGTGACGGTCACGATCGAGAGCATCGGCGCCCTCACCAACCGCGTGGTCACCCGCGACTGACCGCCGCTGTCGTACGGCGTCCCTAAGCTGGGGACGCCGTACGAAGGGGGAGGTCATGGCGTTCACCGGCTTCACCGGCGAGGCTTTCGCGTTCTACGAGGGCCTTCTCGCCGACAACAGCAAGTCCTACTGGACGGCCAACAGGCGGTCCTACGAGGAGCACGTCCGCGAGCCGATGAGCGGCCTGTGCGCCGAGCTCGAAGAGGAGTTCGGCGCGGTCAAGCTGTTCCGCCCCTACCGCGACGTCCGCTTCAGCAAGGACAAGACGCCCTACAAGACGCACCAGGGCGGGCACAGCGGCGGCTACTACGTCCAGATCGACGCCGACGGCCTGATGGTCGCCGGCGGGATGTACGCGCCGACGCCGGAGCAGCTCCGCAGCTACCGGGCCGCCGTCGACGCCGACTCGTCCGGCAAGGAGCTCCAGGCGATCGTGGACGGCCTGCGGGCCGCCGGGCTGGAGATCGCCGGCGACCGCCTCAAGACCCGCCCGCGCGGCACCCCTGAGGACCACCCCCGCCTGGACCTGCTGCGCCACCGCTCCCTCTACGCCCACGAAGGCTGGCCCGTGGATTCGTGGATGTCGACGCAGGAGGTCGTTCCGCGCGTCCGCACCGCCTGGCGCCGCCTCCGTCCGCTGGTCGAGTGGGGTGACGAGCACGTCGGGCCGCCCGACTTCACCCGCTGACGCCGCCCGTCGCGGCAATCGTTTTGGCCGCTGACGCGCCGTCCTGTATTCTCTTCGAGGCGCGAGCGACCAGCCGGAAACGGCCCGGAAGCCCGTACCGCACTGGGGTATGGTGTAATCGGCAGCACGAGTGATTCTGGTTCACTTAGTCTAGGTTCGAGTCCTGGTACCCCAGCTGCGTCCACCAACGTGGACAGGCCCCCGTCGTCTAGTGGCCTAGGACGCCGCCCTCTCAAGGCGGTAACGGCGGTTCGAATCCGCTCGGGGGTACGTTGCATGCTCGTCGGCCTTCGGCCGACTTCGCCCCGGCCCGTGGTGTTCACCCAGGGGGGCGACCCCCTGGAACCCCCGGTGCGCGGCTTCGCCGCGCGGGGGGTGTGCGCGAAGCCCTGGTTTTCTGCGAAGTGCCCGGTCAGTGTTGACCGGGCTTTTTGCGTATCCGGGCCGGTGCGGGTTCTACGGGACGGGGTGGAATTCGGTTCGAGGTGGGGGGCGGGGTCCGGTAGGCTGGGCGAGGCCCGAGCGGGAGACCGCCTCGGACCACAGTCCGGCCCCCGTCGTCTAGTGGCCTAGGACGCCGCCCTCTCAAGGCGGTAACGGCGGTTCGAATCCGCTCGGGGGTACGTTCCACCAGACCGCGAGTCCCCGGACCCGCGGTTTTTTTCGTGTCAGGACGTGCGGCGTCCGCGGCCCGAGCCGGTGCGGATGCCGAAGACCACCACGATGAGCGCGACCACGATGACGGCCGCGATGCCCGTGCGGCCGGTCACGAAGGCGCGCACGGTGCCGGACGTTCTGGACCACAGCCCGTTGTCCGGCGATTCGGCGGTCTCGCCCAGCCAGACCGAACCGTCGGCAGCGGACGCGGGGCGGGTCGCGGACTCCTCGACCGTCTGCGGGAGCCGCGGGTGCTCGCGGTCCATCCGCGCGGAGTCGATCGCGCTCATCGGGATCTTGCTGAAGTCGACGCCTCCGGTCACCATGTGGCGCATCTCCCGCACGCCGCCCCGGTTGATCGTCTGGGTGTAGGTGAAGTCGCCGTTCTGGATGGAACGGACGAACGAGTCGTACACCTGCCGTGGCGTCCAGCCGTCCTGCAGCTTTGCGGGGCCAATGTTCCCGGAGCCGATCAGTCCGTCGAAGGACGTGCGGTGACCGTCCTGGTGCCGTTTCCGGATCCATTGGGCGATGACGCGGGCGAGGAACGCGCGGCGGATGGGCGCGTATTCGGGGGCGGTGTTGACGGCCTTGACCACCGCTGGAACGATCATCCGCTGTTCCAGCCGCTCGTTGCGGGCGTCGCTCGCCGGGTCCGAGACGCAGGACAGCTTGCCGGCGTTGGCGATGTGCTGCGCCTTCGCCTTCACCGCCAGGTCGGCTTTGAGGATGTACAGGGACGAGCCGTCCTCGCGTACTTCGACGTCGCCGGGGACGATCCACATGCGGGACGAGTAGCACGCCTTGGTCGAGCCGCCCATCAGCGCGTCCCAGTACTTCGCGCCGAGGCCGGTGTTCGGGTCGAGCAGTTCCCCCTCGGTGCGTTTCATCAGATAGTCGGCTTCGAGGAGGGCCTTGCCGGCGTTGGTCCGCCCGAGTGCGGGGGCGATGATCCGGCTCGGCTCGTCCGGATTGAGGTTCACCCAGAACTCGCTCGGGTCGAGGACCAGCCAGGTCCGCAGGTCGGCGGTGCTGTTCTCGACCGCGTCGAGCCCCGATCCGGCGTCCTGGACGAGCCCGGGGGAGCCCGGCCGTCCGGAGAACGAGTACTTCACGCGGCCGCCGGTGTCGGACATGTACCGCATCTGCAGCGTGGAGAAGTCCACCCCGCCGAGGTCGCCGGACATGAGTCCCTTGACCAGCCCGCTCTGCTCCTCCCCGCCGCACGGCGCCTTCAGCGGCGGCGCCACCAGCGCGGCGAGCCGCCTCCCGCCTGTGGCGGGCCTGCCGAGCGCCGTCGCCTTGGTGCAGGCCAGCCCGACGTTCTGCACGGCCTTCTTGGACTTCTTGGCGGCGTTCTGCTTGATCGCAGCGGCCTCGGCGTCCAATTCCTCGGCCCGCTCGACATGGCTCTGCAGTACGTAGCGCGAGCTGTGCACCTTGGTGGCGAGGTCGCGTTGTCCGAGGACCCGGAGTTGGAGGTCCGCGGCCTTCTGGACCTTGTTCATCAGGGTGCGGGCCTGCTGGAGTCTCGGCTTCAGTTCCGGGAACCTCTTCAGGTCTCTGTCATAGGCCGTCTTGAATCCCGTCGCTATGGTCGCGAACGCGCCCGCCCACATCTGCGCTTCCGGCTGGTCGTGCGCGGCCAGCGCGTCGTCGATCAGGTGCGGGGCGGCGAGCGCGTAGGCGAGGGCGACGGTGGTGTCGTCCGCCGTCTGGGTGGGGACGGCGTAGCCGGCGTCCGGGGCGACGGCGCTGCACGTCCCGCCGGACTTGTTGCCGCAGGGCTGCCGCACGACCTCGTCGTCCTTGGAGAGCCGGGACGGGCCGACCGCCACGTGGTCGAGCGTGAATCCTTTCGCGAGGTAGTCGCGGTAGGCGTTGCCTTCCCCGAGCTTCTGCAGGCGGCGATCGAGTTCTTGCGACGCGGCCTTGATCTGTTCCGGGGTCCGTCCGGCGGTCCGGGCCGCCACGACGTACCTCGCTTTCGCCTGCGCCTTCAAGGCCATGATCTCGGCGTGGAGTTTGAACCAGCCGTTGTTGTTCACCTGCGGCCAGTTGCGCCCGACCGTCTGGAGAACGATGCTTTTCGACGTCACCGCGGTCTCGTTCAGCAGTTCCCGGTAAAGCCGCGGGTTCTCGCGGTCGATCGCCTGTGCGGTCAGCACCCGCGCGCCGGTGCCCTGCTCCTCGCGCGTGCCCCAGATCGAGGCGAAGATCGCCGCGACGTCCCGCGCCATTCCCGGCGGCACGTCGAGCACCACGTGCGTGACCGCGTAGGTCAGCCCCGGCCGGCCCAGATTCCCGTCCTCGGCGATCTTCCTCATGATCAGTTTGCCGCGCTCCGTCTCCCACAGCACGGGGAAGCGGCTCATGTCGAGCCGGCCGCCCGGGGCCGCCTCCGAGGTGGCTTCGAGCGATGCCGGAGGCCGGACCCGGGCCGCGGACGCGCCGGGGGCCGCGGTGGCGAGGGCGACGAGGACCGCGAGCAGGAGTGCGGCGTGACGGCTTCGCATCGGTGCCTCCTCGGCGGTCGGCCGGAGGAAGCGGCCGGGTCCCGCGGAGCCTGGGAGCGATCAGGAAGCCGGGGACGGGCCCGCGTCGTCGGGCGGCGCGGAGCGGGGCGGCGGGCCGGGCTGCGGCGGCTGGGCCGGGTACCCGGGTGGTGCGGCGGGTGGGCGGCTCGCCATTCGCGGTTGCAGGTTGAGGCTCGTCGCCTGGAGGTAGGCGATCAGGGTCGGGGAGGGGCTGCCGGGACCGCCGGAAGGACCACCGGCCGCGGCGGCGCCGCGCTTGAAGCCCAGCGCGCCGGCGGCGGCGAGAGCGCCCAGGGCCAGGACGGCGACGATGGTGGCGCCGCCCAGGGACGTGGACGTCGAGCAGGTGCGGTTGTGCCCGAAGTGCTCAAGGTCGATGGACGGCTTGTACTCGTAGCTGACATCGCAGGCGGAGGCGTTCTGCGCGGTCAGCGGCAGGACGAGGCCGGCGCAGAGGAGCGTCCCGAGGACGAACCGGATCGCGCGCGTCGCGAGGCCGCGGCGCGTCATGACGCCGCCTGCCCGGGGCGGGGCGCGGGCGCCGGGGGCATCGGCTGGGGCGTCGGGCCGGTCTTCAGCCGCATCACTTTGGCCCGCAAGGCGTTTCCTTCCTCGCCGGTGGGATCCGGGTGCTGCCATCGCCAGGCGGCCAGGTCGAGCTGGGCCGTCTGCAGGCGGCGGAGGGTGCGCAGCCCGTTCCATCCGTGGAGCCGCCAGGTGCCGATGAGGGTCCAGAACCGGACGGCCGGGTCGATGAGGAACGGCGCCTCCTGGCGCGTGACGGCCGGGCCGGACGCGGTCTCGGCGGACACGGCGGCGCGGGCGGCGGCGCCTCGGACGCGCGTCCCGTGGACCAGGATCAGGACGGCCACGAGGATGAACGGCACCTGGGGGAGCAGCCAGAAGAACGGGGAGATGATCAGGGTGTCGAGCGGGCCGCCGACCGTGATGTGGTCGTGGGCCAGGTGCGACAGCCAGGCCGCCAGGGTCTCGGTGGCGATGGCGCCCCCGGCCGCGGCGACGAGGGCGGCCGCCGCGGTGCGGCGGCGCTGCCCGCGGTCGTGCGCCTGCGCGGCGAGGCCGATCCCGGCGCCGAGCACCGCGCCGAAGGCGACCTGCCCGCCGAGCAGGCCGATCGACTGGCGGATCCAGTACTCGAAGCCGCCCGTCGCGCCGTTGAACGCGCTGAGCATGCCGAACAGGCGGATGAACAGGACGCTCTCCACCAGGTTGTAGCCGAGGCCGATGGCGGCGCCGACGACCAGGCCGGTGACGGCGTCGGTGACGCGGTGCCGGAACAGCGTCAGGAGCAGGACGACGCCGGCCGCGACGAGCAGCGCGTTCACGAGGCCGAGATGCACGAGCAGCCCGTCGATGATGCGGTACTGGGTGTGGATCTGACCGGCGAGGTCGCTCTTGTGGCCGTTGAGGGCGAAGCCGTTGATGGTGCCGAACGCGAGGTTGCTGGACGCGCGTCCGAGCCCGAAGACGATCAGCGCGCCCCAGCCGAACGCGACCAGCAGCATCGCGAGCGGGATCCGGGAGAGGCGCTGGGCGTGGTGGAGCAGCCACAGCACGAGGGCGGTGCCGGGGACGCAGGCGAGCGCCGGCCCCGGGGCGGCGCCGATGACCGCCAGCGGGATCAGCCCGAACGGGAGCAGCAGCACTCCGATGATCGCCCAGGTCAGGGCCCTGGCCCGGCGCTCGTCCGGGCGGGTGGCGAGCACGTACGCCTGGAGCGCGGCGCCGATGACGATGCCGGCGAGGAGTGTCCAGAACACGGCGCGGGGCGTGCCGAGCAGCCGTCCGAGCCGGGGAGCCGCTGGAAGATCGACAGGGCCGGCTCGTTCGGGAGCACGTGCGGCCGCAGCAGGTTGAGCAGCAGCTCGACCAGGTACAGGGCGATGGCCAGCCGGGCGACCAGCAGCGCCCGCGCGCGGGCGGCGACGTCGTCGCGGACGGTGTCGCGGATGGCGGCCCGGACGCCGTCCGCCGCCACGGGGGCCGTCACGGCGCACCTCCCGGGATTTGCGGAATGCTGGGCAGGTTCGTCGGGAGGGACGGCATTTCCGTGGGGAAATTCGTCGGCATCTGCGTCGGGAACTCGGTGGGCATTCCGGTCGATCCCGGTGGAACGTTCGGGAACGTGGTGGGCAGGTTCGGCATCGTCGGCACGGTCGGGGTCGGCATCGCGGGCGTCCGCGGGTCGTTCCCGCCGGACAGCTCGACGGCCAGGGCCGCGGCCAGCAGCACCACGCCGATCACCGCGCCCGCCATCAGGAGCAGCAGCTGCGGGCGCGGTGCGCCTCGGGCGGCGTCGGCTACGCGATCGTCATTCATGGTCCCTGTCGCTCTGTGCGATGTGATCAAGGATCGTCGGGCGTCGCCCCTTGCGGGACGCGACCGGCGTCGCGTCCCGCAAGGGGAAAGGTCGGAATACCGGGCGGGGGACTGACGATCCGAATGGTAGGCACGGCCGGTATACGTCGGGAATACGGCCACCGACCTGTCACCCCGCGGTGAGGCCCGCCTTGCCCTGCTTCGCCTGGGACGAATGACTCGCGGAGGACGGGGTCAGGGCTTGCGGGCGACGCCGCAGAACTCGTCGATCTCGGTGGCCTCACCGATCTCGGCGGCAGGCGCGTTCCACAGCGGGCAGGACACCACGCCCGGCGGAAGGAGTTCCAGGCCCTCGAAGAAGCCTTCGAGCTGCGTGGGCGTGCGCAGGACGTAGGGCGGTTCGGCGGACTGGTTCCAGATCTCGATCGCGGCGGCCGACGCGGGGTCGACGACGTTGGTCGCGTCGTACAGGGCGAGGTAGCTGCCGCTGGGCAGGGCATCCGTCAGCCGCCGGACGATCGACCGCGCCTCGCCGTCGTCGGTGATGTGGCCGAGGATCCCCATCAGCATCAGCGCGACGGGCTCGCCGAGATCGAGGGTCTCGGCCGCGCCGGCGAGGATCCTCTCCGGGTCGCGCAGGTCGGCGTCCAGGTAGCTGGTCCTGCCCTCCGGCGCGCCGGTCAGCAGCGCGCGGGCGTGCGCGAGGACGAGCGGGTCGTTGTCGACGTAGACGACCCGGGCGGACGGCGCGGCGCGCTGCGCGACCTGGTGGGTGTTGTCGGCGGTCGGCAGGCCCGTGCCGATGTCGAGGAACTGCCGGACGCCGAGGTCGGCCGTGAGGTGGTGGACGGCGCGCTGCAGGAACTGCCGGGTGGCGCGGGCGAACAGCGCCATGTCGGGGAGGACCTTCAGGATGTCGTCGCCGACCTGCCGGTCGACCTCGAAATGGTCCTTCCCGCCTAACCAGTAGTTCCAGATGCGGGCGGTCTGGGGGACGGTGGAGTCGATCGGAGGGGTCTGGTCGGTCACGGTGGCTTCCTCGTTCGGGATCATGGACGGCGGGAACCATCCAACCTCTGCCGATCCTCTCTGGGAACCGGTTCACGGGCGCGCGCGGTGGCCGGTACCGGGCGCGGCCCCGGGCCACCAGAAGCGGGGACCGGCGTCGAGGGCCAGGGCGGGGACGATCACCGAGCGGACGAGGAAGGTGTCGAGCAGGACGCCGAGCGAGACCAGCACGCCGATCTCCACGAACATCGTCACGGGCATGACGCCGAGGACGCCGAACGTGCTGGCCAGGACGAGCCCCGCGGCGGAGATGACGCCGCCGGTGACGCCGAGCCCGCGCAGCACGCCCGCGCGGTGCCCGGCGCGGGCCGCCTCCTCGCGGATGCGGGAGACGAGGAACAGGTTGTAGTCGACGCCGAGCGCCACCATGAACAGGAAGCCCATCAGCGCGACCTGGACGTCCAGCGCGGGGAAGCCGAAGGCGTACCGGAACAGCAGCCAGGACGCGCCGAGCGCGGCGAAGTACGACGCGACGACGGTGGCGATCACCAGCAGCGGGGCGACGAGGGCGCGGAGCAGGGCCGTCAGCACGAGCAGGACGACCGCGAGGATCAGCGGGATCACCACCCGGCGGTCGTGCGCCTGCGCGTCGGCGAGGTCGAGTTCGCTCGCCGCTCCCGCGCCGACGAGCGCGTCCGGCCGGGCGTGGCGGATCCGCTCGACGGTCCGCTGGGCGGCGTCGCCGTCGGGCGGGTCGGTCAGCACGACGGCGGTGCGGGTGAGGCGCCCGTCGGCCGACGTCTCGGGCGTTCCGGTCCGCGCGATCCCTGGGAGACCGCGCAGGTCGACCGGTTTCCGGCCGATGACCTGGAGGGGCCGGCTCTCGTCGCCGGGGTAGTGGGCCGCGGCGATGCGCTCGCCCTTCACCGAGTTCGGCGTGGTGGTGAGGAAGTGCGCGCGGTCGAGGCCGGTGTGGACGCCGAGGCAGCCGGCGGCGAGCGCGGCCAGCACGGCCGCGCCGAGCGTCCAGACCAGGCGGGGGCGCGCGGCGACGCGGCGGCCGACGCGGTCCCAGACTCCGCCGCGGGAGGGCGGCGCGTCGCCGAACCGGGGGATACGCGGCCAGAACACCCAGCGGCCGAGCACGACCAGCAGCGCGGGAAGCAGCGTCATCGCGACGACGAGGCCGCCGGCGACGCCGATCGCGCCGACCGGGCCGAGCGCGTAGTTGAAGCCCATGCGCGCGGCGAGCAGGCACAGCAGCCCGAGGCAGACGGTCGCGGCGGACGCGGTGACGGGCGCGGCGGCGCGGCGGAGCGCGACGGCCATCGCCCGGTGCCGGTCCTCGTGGCGGCGCAGTTCCTCGCGGTAGCGGGCGAGGAGGAGCAGGGCGTAGTCGGTGGTGATGCCGAACACGAGCGCGTCGAGGATGGTCGACATGCCGTCCGCGACGTACAGGTCGGCGTACCTGCCCAGCAGGTAGACGACCGCCGTGGACAACTGGAGCGAGACCGCCGCGCTGACGAGCGGAAGCAGCCACAGGACCGGGCTGCGGTAGGTGAGCAGCAGCACGGCCGCGACCAGCACGACCGTCACCAGGAGAAGCGGCTTGTCGACCTTGCGGAACGCGTCGCCGGAGTCGAGCGCCGCGCCGGCGGGCCCGGTCACCTTCACCTGAAGCCCCCGCGGGACGTGGCCCGTCACGATGTCGCGGACCTTCTCGGCATTGTCCGCGAGGTCGTCATCGTCGTGGAGGGGGACGGTCAGGAGGAGGGCCTGGCCGTCGCGCGACGGTTGCGGCGGGTCGACCGTCCCCGCCGCGAGCGCGGCGAGGGCGCGGCGGTCGGCGCCGGCCTCGGTGCGGTCGGCGGGCGTGACGCCCGTGGTACGTGCGTAGACGATGACGGCCGGCGCCTGCTTGCCGTCCCGGAACCGGTCCGTGAGCTTCTCGACCTCGGTGGACTGGGCGCCGCGCGGAAGTTCGGCCGCCGACTCCGCCTTCACGACGTCCGGCAGCTTTCCCGCGAACGGGACCGCGACCGCGACGATCGCGATCCAGAGCAGCAGGACCGCCCATTTCACCAGGCGTTTGCTCGAGAGCAGCATGAGGTGCTCTCCTTTCCATGGGGGTTGTGCATCGTGTGAGCGACCGCCGCCGGCCGGCGGCGGATGTGATGCGGCCTCCGCCCGGGCCGCCGAGGGGCAACTCGGCGGCCCGGACCTTTTGCGGGCCCAGACCTAGGCGGGCCCGGACCTGTGCGGGCTCAGACCTCGGGGAAGGCCAGGAACCGGGCGCGCAGGGTGCGCGCACCGGGCGGCGGGTCGTCGTCGGCCCGCTTGTAGCGGTAGAGGAGCGCGATGTACTCCTCGAAGAAGGGGCGCACCTGGTCGGGCGTCAGCGTGACGGTGGAGGAGGAGAACAGCAGGGCGTCCGCCCATTCGCCCATCCCGTCGCGTTCCCGCTGGAAGCGGGCCAGCATCTCCAGTTCGTCGGCCACCTCCAGCTTCGTCAGCTGCTCGACCGCGTCCCGCATCGCGGGCGACTGCTCGCGGTAGGGCGGGATCCGCCGGTCCGCCGGGACGGCCCGCCACCAGCGCTCCCGCCCGCGCTTGAGCTCCGGCACCTCCTCGACGAACCCGTACTTGGCGAACTGCCGCAGGTGGTAGCTCGTCGCGCCGGTGCTCTGGCCCAGCTCGCGGGCGAGGGTCGTGGACGAGACGGGCCCGCGCCGCATGATCTCCGCGATCCGCTGCCGCAGCGGGTGGGCGAGCAGCCGCACCTGCCGCGGGTCGGTGATCACTTCGGGGGCGGGCTGCTCTTGCGGCGGCCGTTGCGGGGGCGGCCGCCCGGGCGGCGGTTGTTCCATGGCCCGGACGCTACGAGTTGCAAAGGGCCTTTGCAATCCTTCTTGGCAGAGTTCGCCGCAGGGAGGGAGGCGGGTGGCGCCCGCGGGTGAGGCGCCCGCTACCCCGCAGGGCCCGGTTCTGCTGCGTGATCGATCCGACACGCGCTGAAACATGGCCCGTGTCCTTGGCTGACGGCGACTTCTGCGGTCAACTAAAGTCGTCGGCGTCGGCGAGGTTCGGGAGGGGCCGGATGAGCAACAAGACGGAAGAGATCGCGCCGGGCGCGACGCTGGCGGACAAGGTCGAATGGCTGATCCGCAACCTGTGGCCGGCGGACGCGCAGCCGCCGCGCAACAACGTCGAGACGGCCGCCGCCATCGCGAACTCCACCGGCGAGGACATCTCCTCCACCACCGTGTGGAAGCTGCGCACCGGCCGCCAGGAGAACCCCCAGCTCAAGACCCTCCGCGCGCTCGCCACCTTCTTCGGCGTGCCGATCGGGTACTTCGGGCGCCCCAGCGAGACCGCCCCCATCGACGAGGACATCACCCTCAAGGCGCTCCGCCGCGACGTCGAGCACGGCATCATCCGCCCCGAGGTCCTGCGCGCCCTGGTCGACCTGTCGCCCGAGGCCCGCTGGGTCGTCGACGAGATGATCCTCAGCGCCGCCGAGGCCGACCGCCGCCGGCAGGCCGCGTCCTGACCCTCCCCGCCGCGTCCTGACCCTCCCGCCGCGGCCTCCCGGTTCAGGGCAGATCGGTGCGCCAGAGGGTCGGGGCGGCGCCGTCCGTACCGGTCGCGATGAGGCCCTCGCCCTGGACGGCGAGGCCGGTCAGCCGCTGGCTCCCGTCACCCTCCAGACGGGCGCCGTGCGAGCGGGTCGTCCGCCACGACGCGCCGTCAGCTGAGCTCCACAGCGCGACGTCGTCCGTCCCGGCCGGCGTCCCCGCGAGGACGAATCCGCGCGGCGTCGCCAGGCTCGCCGAAAGCGCGGACGCCTGGACGGTCTGGGCGCGCCACGTCCGTCCCGCGTCGGACGACACGGCGACCACGTTGCCCGCACCCGTCGCGACCACGGTGTCGCCCCGCGCCACGACATGGGTCAGCGGTCCCTGCGCTTGCGGCGGCTGTATCGAGGTCCACTTCGCACCGTCGTCGGACGTCCACACGGCCGGCGCGCCATTGCGCTCGCCGACCGCGACATAGCCCTTCGTCACGGAGGCGACGTCGTGCATCTTCCCGTCCTGCAGATCGCCGGATCCGGCGGTCCACTGGGCGAGGTCGTCCGAACGCCATGCGATGGGTGATTTGTCCGTGGATCCCACGACGACGTAGCCCGCCGGCCCGTAGGCGGCGCCGCCCAGCTCGCCGTCGTCATCCGCCGGGGCCGTCACGGGGTTCCACGCGTTCGCATCAGCCGAGGTGAGGAGCAGCGGCTTCGTGGCGCTGCGTCCTGCCGCGACCCAGCCCTTCGGCCCGTGGACCGCTGCGGACAGCCGCTGGACACCAGGGCCTGCGAGCCCCGTACCGCCGGCGCGCGTCCACGCCTTACCGTCCCGCGTCGCCCAGACGGCCGCCTCTCCGGCACCGCTGCCGACCGCCAACGTCGTCCCATTGGCGGACACCAGCCGCCTGATGGTCCGGTCCGGCGTGACCGCGCCCGGAACGGAGAGCAGGTCGATGTCCCCATGGCGCGCGCCCGGAGCCGTCAGGTACGCGCCGGTGTTCTGATGGCCCGCCACGAGAACGCCCTTGGGAAGCGCCGCCGTCGACTCGGCCTTGCGCCCCTGGTCCGTCGCGAGCCTTTCCACGGACTGCCAGTTCACGCCGTCCGTGCTCCTCTGCACGGCCACCCGCCCGTCGGTGAGCGGGGTGAGCGCGGCCAGCCCCGCGTCCGACCCGCCCAACGCCGCCAATCCGGAGTAGGTGCTGCGGTCGATGGTGCTGGAACGCGTCCAGCCGACACCGTCGGACGACCGGAAGAACACCGCGAGCCCGCGCTTCTTCGGGTTCTTCGACGACCCGCCGGTCCGGCGCCCCTCCCGCGCGGCGAAGAACCCGCCGGGCCCGGACGTCAACGCGACCACCGGCCCGTACGACCCGTCGCTCTGCGGAACCTCCGCGCGCGCCCACGTCCGCCCGGCATCGGCGGACCGCCACAGGTCGCCCTTGTCGTTCCGCACGACGAGCGTGTCCCCGCTCGCCGCGATGCTTTGCGGCATGCCCTGCAAGGCCGGCTGCTGCCGCTGCCACGTGGCGCCGTCCGAGGACGTCCACAGCACGGGCGTGCTCTGGTTCGTCCCGATCGCGGCGAACCCCGCCGAGGTGGCCGCGAGTCCGGTCACGTGGTCGCCCGGATTGAACACGCCCTTGCCGCCGGCCCGATGTGACCACGTCCGGCCGTCCGCGCTCGTCCACACGGCCACGCCGCCGGGGCCCCCGCCCAACGCGGCCCAGGACCGGCTCCCCGCCGCGACGACCTGGGGCACGTCCCCGCTCGTCCCGCCCTCGTCCTCCACCTTCGCGACGTTCCACGCCTCGCCGCCGTCGGACGACACGAGGATCTGCCCCCGCGGCGCGTCCACGGTCTCGCTCCCGACCGTCACCGCCGTTTCCCCGTGCACCGCGACCGCCGTGATCGTCTGCTGGTGCCCGTCGTACAGCGCCGCCGGCACCGCGAACACCTTGTCGGCGGCCTCCGCCCCCGGCGCGCCGGTCCGGCCGCCGCCACCGCCGTCCCGCACCAGGTACGCCACGCCCCCGGCGACCAGCACCGCCACCGCCGCGACCGCGATCCCCGAGCGCAGCCCGGGCCGGAACACGCGGGTCGCCCCGCCCTCCGGCGGCGTGGGCGCGCCCCGCGGCCGGTCGAACACCGGCCCGTCCGCACCCTGCGGCTCCTCGGCCGCCCGAACCCGCACCCGCCCCATCGGCCGCCCACCCGAGCCGGCGTGGGCGTTCGGCGCGGCGGGCGCCGCGCTCTCGCCGCCCGCGCCGCGCGGCCACGGCGCCGGTCTTCTTTCCGTGCCGGCGCTCGTGTTCGGCTGCGGTTGGACGGGCGGTGCCGGGCGCGGTGCGGGTGGTGCTTCTGGTGGCGGTGGCGCCGGTCGACCGGGCGTCGCGGTGGGCGGAGGGCCCGCCGGTGGTAGCGGGCGGACCGGGACGGCCGGCGGCGGAGACGCTGCCGCCGCCATGGGGCTGCGGGGCAGAGCGGCCGGGCCGGTGGGGGTGCGCGCGGGACGCCCGGGTGTCCTCGCCTGCTCGGCGGACGGGACGGCCGGCGTCTCGTCCGCCGCCGGAGCGTCCGGCGCGGGCGGTGGGGGCGGTGCGGGTTCGGCGTCGCGGGCGGCCGGGGTCGGCGTGCGCCAGCTCGCCACGAGCCGGTCGCCCTCGGCCGGGGGCGGCTTGGAATGGCCGGCGCGGCCCCAGTTCGGGGGCGGGGGTGCGGGGGCCCCGGGCGAGTCCTGGTCGTCAGGCCGATCGGCCGTGCTCATATTCGCCCCCCTCGCGACAGCACAGAAGCGAAGTGTACGGAAAAGCGGTGCATCGGAGGAAGGTCGGCGGTCAGGCCGGATCGAGCCGCGGGACCTTCCGGAGCCGCGCGGGAAGGGGGCGTCCCCGCGGCCCCGCGCGGGCGGTTCCCATTTACCCCCGGGAGGTTTCCGGCGGCGGTGATCAGGTAGACCGTCTGGTGATGGACGCCGGGAACCGGGAGGGGCGATGCCGTCGTACGCCGTGGTCCTGTCGGTCCTGGGCCTGGTGGGGGCGGTCATAGCGGCCGTCTACGCGGTGTCGTACGCGGTCGCGCCGGAGATGGAGGGCGGGCCGTTCCTGTCGGGCGGGCGTCCGCGAGAGCACGCGATGTCGCGGTACCACGTCCGCTGGTACGCGGTGACGATGGTGTTCCTCGCCTTCGACATGGAGATGGTCTTCATGTACCCGTGGGCGCTCGTAGTGGCGTCGGTGGGCGTCAAGGCCGTCGTGGAGATGTTCGCCTTCCTGGCGTTGCTGCTGGTCGGCGTCCTGTACGCGTGGCGTGAAGGGGCGCTGCGGTGGGTTTGAGACGGCGGCTGCGGCGGCTCGCGGAGGGGAGCCCGCGCGCGTTCGTGGTGCCGGCGGCCGACGGGACGGGGGAGCGGCTCGCGGTCGAGGCCGGGTTGCGGCGGCGGGGGTGGCGGGCGGCGGTGTCGCCGGTGGAGACGGGTGTGCTCGTGGTCTGCGGCCGTCCGGGGGAGGCGCTGGCGGAGGCGATCGACGAGGTCTGGTCCGGCATGCCGGGACCGCGGGCGCGGGTCCGGCCGGACGCGTTGGACGACATCGTGTGGGACGGGTCGCGGCCACCCCACCGGGCAGGCGAGGTGGAGACGGCCGGGCGGGCGGACGACCGGGACGGCCTGCGGCTCGACGTCCTGCACGTGCCGCTCGGTCCCGTGCTGGCTGACTGGCCCGCCGGCCTGCGGCTCGACCTGGCGCTTCAAGGGGACGTGGTGCAGAGCGCGGACGCCGTGATGGTCGACACGGGCGGCGGATCGTTCTGGGAGGGGCGGCCGGCGGCGCGCGGGCTCGACGGCCTCGCCCGGCTCCTGCGGGTCGCGGGGTGGGACGACGCGGCGCGGCGGGCCGCCGTTCTCCGCGATGACCTTCTCGGCGGTAAGCAGATCAGGGAGCGGTTCGACGCGTTCGACCGGACGGTCCGGCGTTCGCGATCGCTGCGGTGGATGACGAAGGGGGTCGGGAACCTCACACCGGAGGCGGCGGAGCGGTACGGCGTCGCGCCGCGGCTCGCCGGCGACATCGACGACCGGCTGCGGGGGCGGCTCGACGAGATCCGACGGGCCCTCGACGGCGAGGTCCCGCACGGCCATGAGCGGGCGGAGGCGCTCGTGTCGGTGCTGCCCGGGCTGGTGGCGGGCGTCGAGCTGGCGCAGGCCCGGCTGATCGTGGCGAGCCTGGATCCGGACCTTGCGGCGGTGCGGGCCGATGGTTGAGGTGGTCGTCCTCGGTCTGCTGGCGGTCGCGGCGGCGTCGCTGGACGCGGTGCTGGCGGGCGGCCCCGGCCCGGTCCGCGAGGCGGCGCGGCTGCTGGTGGCCGAGCGCCGCGCGGCGCCCAGCGCGGACCGGCTGCTGACGCGGGCCGGCGCGATCTCGCTGCCGGTGGCGGCGGCGCTCGCCGCGCTCGTCGTGCCGTTCGGTGGTCACGCGGCGCTGGACACGCGGGTCGGTGTCGTGTGGTTCAACGCGATGGAGGTCGTCGTGTGGGCGTCGGTCTGGCTGGCGGGATGGGGCGTCAACTCCGCGTACGCGCTGGTCGGCGGGTACCGGATGGTCGCGCAGGGCCTGGCGTACGAGCTGCCGCACATGTTCGCCCTGATCACGGCGGCGCTGGCGGCGCACTCGCTGGACCTGCGGGCGATCGGCGCGGCGCAGGGCGGGCTGTGGTTCGGGGTGTGGATGCCGGTGGCGTTCGCGGTGTACCTGGTGTCCGCGCTCGCGATGGCGTTCTGGGGGCCGTTCGGCGCGCCGCTGGGCGCCGAGATCGCCGGGGGAGCGGCGGCCGAGCTGTCCGGGCCCGACCGCCTGGTCTTCCTCGCCGGACGGTACGGGCTGCTCACCGTGGCGTCGGCCGTGGCCGTCCCGCTGTTCCTCGGCGGCGGTGCGGGGCCGCTGCTGCCCGCGTGGCTGTGGTCGGCGGTGAAGGCGGGCGCCGTCCTGGCGCTGCTGGTGTGGGCGAGGAGGCGGTGGCCCGTCCTGCGGATGGACCGGTTCATGCAGGTGGCGTGGACGGTGCTGATCCCCGCGGTGCTGCTGCAGATGCTCGTGGTCGCGATCGTCGTCGTGGACTGAGGAGGTTCCCGTGACCGTCCTGTTCTGGGTGCTCGCCGTCGCGGCGGTCGCCTTCGGCGCGGCGGTGTTCGCCGCCGGGTCGATGGCGCGCGCGACGTTCGCGCTGCTCGCGTCGTTCCTGTGCGCCGGCGGCGAGCTGCTGCTGGTGGGGCTGCACTACCTCGGCGTGCTGGTCGTGCTCATGATGATCATGGAGATGCTGGTGATGGCGGTCTTCATGATCATGTACATGATGGACCCGGCCGGGCTGATGCCGATGTCGATGGTGCACAACCGGCGCGGCGCGCTCATCGTCTCGGGCACGGTGTTCGCGGCGCTGGCCGCCGGGGTCTTCGCGATCCCGTGGCCGCAGCGGCGCGGCGCCCCGCCGCACGACCCGACGTTCGCGCTCGGCCAGTCCGTCATGGGGCCGAAGATGCTGGTGATGATGGTGATCGGCATCGCGATCCTGGCCACGATGATCGCCACGGTGGTGCTGGCGACCCGGACCGGACGCTACGGCGAGGACGGCGCGCGATGACCCTCCAGGCGTTCCTGCTGCTCGCCGCCGCCCTGTTCGCGGTCGGCCTGTACGGCGCGCTGTCGCAGCGGTCGGTCGTGATGCTGATGATGGGCCTGGAACTGATGATCAACGGGATCGTCGTCGCGGCGGGCGGCTTCTGGCACTGGGTCTCGCCGGGCGCGCCGGACGGCCAGGTCCTCGTGCTCGTCGCGATCACCGTGATGGCGCTGGAGATGGCGATGGGATTCGCCGTCGTCACCGCCCTGTTCCGGGCCCGGGACGTGGACATGGCCGACGACGCCGGAGACCTCAGGGGATGATCGTCGCGCTGGCCGTGACGCCGCCGGCCGCGGGCGCGCTGCTGCTGCTCGCGGGGCGCCGGGCCGATCGCGCGGCACCGGCCGCCGGGGTCCTGGTCGCGGTGGCGGTGCTGGCACTGGCGGTCGCGGCGGCGGTGACGCGTCCCGTCGCGCGTTTCGCGTTGCTGCCGGGGTGGCCCGGCGGGCTGGCCGTGGACGGGCTGTCCGGCGTGCTCGTGGTGACCGTCGCGTCCGTCCTGGCGGCGATCCTGGTCTTCGCGGCCGCCGGCGGGTACGGCGCCCGGTTCTTCGGCCTGATGCTGCTGTTCGCTGGCGCGATGCTGGTGACGGTCACCGCGTCCGACCTCGTCCTGCTCCTCATGGGATGGGAGGTCATGGGCGCGATGTCGTACGCGCTCATCGGCTACGAGTGGCGGGAGGCCGGACCGGTCCGTTCGGCGGACGTCGCGTTCCTCACCACCCGCGCCGCGGATCTGGGCCTGTACGCGGCGGCGGGCTTCGCCATCGCCGGGACGCACTCGCTCGCGCTCTCCTCGTTGGCCGGTGCGGGGCGGCCATGGCGGGATCTCGCGGCGGCCGGGATCGTGCTGGCCGCGCTGGGGAAGTCGGCGCAGCTTCCGTTCTCGTTCTGGCTGTCCAGGGCGATGGCGGGTCCGAGCCCCGTCTCGGCACTGCTGCACTCGGCCACCATGGTCGCCGCCGGCGCCTACCTGCTGCTGCGCGTGCACCCCCTGCTCGCGGCGACCGGATGGGCCGGCACGCTCGTCGCCTGGGCCGGCGCCGCGACCGCGCTGGTGATGGGGGCCGTGGCGCTGGCACAGCGGGACCTGAAACAGCTTCTCGCCGCGTCGACCTGCGCGCAGATCGGGTTCATGGTGCTGGGCGCCGGTGTCGGCTCCGTTTCCGGCGGGACGGCGCATCTCGTGGCGCACGCGGCGGTGAAGAGCCTGCTGTTCCTGTGCGCGGGCGCGTGGCTGACCGCGCTGGGCACCAAGCAGCTGGACGAGCTGCAGGGCGCCGCGCGCCGGTACCGGGTCGTCGGCGTCGCGTTCGGTGCGGGCGCGCTGGCACTGGCCGGGCTGCCGCCGCTGTCGCTGTGGGTGACGAAGGACGAGGTGCTGGCGGCGGCCGGGGACCGTTCACCCGCGCTCCTCGCGGCCGGGATGGCCGCCTCCGTGCTGGCCGCCGCCTACTCCGCCAAGGCTCTGTTCGCCGTGTGGCGGGGTACGCGCATTGACGGGCGTCCCATGCCGATGATCGCGCGCCTTCCGCTGATCGTCCTGGCGGTCGCGGCGTGTGTCCTCGGCGTGCTCGGCGTGCGCGGCGTCGCCGAAACTCTGGGGATTCCGGGCGAGACGCAGGTGAACGTTCTGGACCTGGTCCTTTCCGGCGTCCTGGCGGTGGTGGCGATCGTCGTGGTCCGGTTCGCGCGGACGGCCCCGGCGCCCGCATGGGCGGCGGACTGGCTGTTCCTCGAACGGGCCGCGCGGGCCGGGCTCGTCCGGCCGGTGTTCGCGGCGGCGCAGGCGCTCGCCAGGTTCGACGACCGGGTCGTCGACGGCGCGGTCCGGGCCGTCGCGCGGGCCGGGCTGCGGACGGCCGCCCTGGCCGGACGCGGCGCGGAACCGCACGTGGACGGCCTGGTCGACGGGATCGGGCGCGGCGCGCGGCGGCTCGCCGGGCTCGCGCGCCGCCCGCAGACCGGGCTCGTCCACACCTACTACGCGCAGGCGGCGGTGCTGCTCGCGGTGCTCGTCGTCGTCGCCGTCCTGGCCGGGTGGTGAGGCATGCTCTCGCTGGCCGTCTTCCTGCCGCTGGCCGCCGCGCTCGTCCTGCCGGTCGTGCCGCGCCGTGCCGTGCCCTGGACGTGGATCGCGGTCACGGTCGCCGACCTCGTCCTCATCGTGGGCATGTGGGTCGCGCACGGCACGGGCCCCGGCGTCGCCTACGAGACGGACGTGCGCTGGATACCGTCCGTCCGGGCGGGCTATCACGTGGGCTTGGACGGGCTGTCCTTCCCGCTCGTCGCGCTGACGGCGGTACTGTTCGCCGCCTGCGCCGTCTACTCGATCCGGCAGCGGCATCGGGTCCGGGCGTTCGCGATCCTTTTCCTGTTCCTGGAGACGGTCTGCCTGGGATTGTTCTCCGCCCTCGACCTGCTGCTGTTCTTCGTCTTCTTCGACCTGTCGATCGTCGGCATGTACTTCGTGATCGTGCTGTGGGGACACGGCGACCGCGCGGCGTCGGCGCTGAAGTTCTTCCTCTACACGTTCCTCGGCTCGCTGGTCCTGCTGCTCGGCTTCATCGGCCTGTACCTGGGCGCCGACCCGCACACGTTCGACATGGTGGAACTGACCCAGAACCCGCCGCTCGCCGGGTCGCCGGGGCTCGCGGGGCTGACGCTGCTGGCCGTCGGCGTCGGCCTGGGCGTCAAGACGCCGGTCGTCCCATTCCACACCTGGCTGCCGCCCGCGCACACCGACGCGCCCGCCGCCGGGTCCGCGATCCTGGCCGGGGTCATGCTGAAGATGGGCACCTACGGATTCGTCCGGATCGCCATGCCGATGCTGCCGGACGCATGGCGACGCTACGCGCTCGTCTTCCTCATCGTGGGCCTGGTAAGCGTCCTGTACGGGGCGCTCGTCGCGCTCGCGCAGGACAACGCGAAACGGCTCGTCGCGTACACGTCCGTCAACCACATGGGCTACATCGTCCTCGCGCTGGGCGCGGCCGGTTACGCGTCCGGCGACGTGGACGCGCGGCGGCTCGCCGTTACCGGGGCCGTCACGCAGATGGTCTCCCACGGGCTCATCACCGGCGCGCTGTTCCTGCTGTGCGGCGTCCTGTACGACCGCGCCGGAAGCTACGACCTCGGGCGATTCGGCGGCATCGCGCGGACGGCGCCCGTCTACTCCGGGATGCTGGCGCTCGCCGCGTTCGCCTCCCTCGGGCTGCCCGGCCTGTCGGGGTTCATCGCGGAGTTCCAGATCTTCGCCGGGACGATCGGCAGCGGCACCACGGCGGCGGCCGTGACCGGCGCGCTCGCCGTCCTCGGCATCCTCGTCACGGCGGCCCTGTTCCTGCGCGTCCTGCACCGGGCAGTGCTGGGCGCGCCCGGGGAGCTGTCCGGGTGGGTCGAGGACGCGCGGCGCCCCGAACTCGCGGCGATCGTCCCGCTGCTGGCGCTGTCGGTGCTGATCGGCGTCGCGCCGCGCGTCCTGCTCGACACGATCGAGCCGCTGTCGGCGGCCGTGACCGCGCTGGTCGGCCGATGAACGAGAACCCCGCCGACGTCGCCCCCGAGCTGTGCGTGCTGGTCGCCGCGGTCCTCGGCCTGGTCAACGGGCTGTTCCTGCCTCGCACGCGGCAGTGGCGGGTCGCGGTGATCTGCGCTGCCGGGCTGGTCGCGGCCCTGGCCGTCGCCGCCGTGGACACGACACGGCCGGACCTGGTCGTGTTCGACGCGTTCTTCGTCGACCCGATCACCCATGTCACCCGGATCGCCGTGCTCGGCTCGACGCTGCTGGTCCTCGGGCTCGCGGCCGGGCCGGTCCGCGACCATCCGCGCGAGAGCGAGCACTACGTCCTGATCCTGCTGTCGGCGCTCGGCACGATGGTGCTCGGCGCCTCGTCCGACCTGCTCGTCGTCGTCGCCGCGTACCTTCTGGCGAGCATCCCCGCCTACGCGCTCGCCGGGTTCGGCAAGGACGCGCTCGGCACCGAAGCGGCGCTGAAGTACTACCTGATGGGCGCGTTCCTCGGCGTCGTGATGCTGGCGGGCGTCACGCTGCTCTACGGGGTCGGGCACGGCACCGCGTACGGGACGCTCCGCGCCGGCCTCGCCGACGCGCCGTCGGCGGCGGTGTCCGCCGGCGTCGTCGCGTTGCTGGCTGGGCTGCTGTTCAAGGCGGGCGCCGTACCGGGGCACTTCTGGGTGCCCGACGTCGCCGAAGGCGCGCCCCCGGTGGTCGCCGCGTTCGTCACGACCGTCCCGAAGATCGGCGCGTTCGCCGCGCTGCTGCGGTTCGGGTCGGAGGCGCTGCCCCACGGTGCCGGCGGTTGGCCGACGCTCGTCGCGATGATCGCCGCGGCCACGATGACGCTCGGCAACCTGGCCGCGTTCGGGCAGGGCAACGTCCGCCGGCTGCTCGCCTACTCCACCGTCAGCCAGGCCGGATACCTGCTGGTACCGGTCGCGATGGCGGGCCGGACCGATCTCGCGCAGCCCGCGCTGCTGTTCTACGTCGCCGCCTACGCGGTGACGAACCTCGGCGCCTTCGCCGTCGTCGTGGCGGTCGGGCGCGACGACCTCGCCTCCTACACCGGCCTGCTGCGCGCCTCGCCGCCGCTCGGGCTCGCGCTGGTCGTGTGCCTGCTCGGCTTCGTCGGGACGCCGCCCACCGCCGTCTTCGTCGGGAAGGTCCTGATGTTCGGCGCCGCGATCGACGGCCACTACGCCTGGCTCGCGGTGGTCGCCGCCGTCAACACGGTCGCGAGCGTCTTCTACTACCTGCGCTGGATCGTCCCGCTTTTCCGGCGGCCGGACGGCGAGTTCGCACCGGCCCGGGGAGCATCGGCGGTCGCCGTCGCGGCGGCGCTGTTCTCGCTCGTCCTCGGCATCGGCGCCGGGGTCGCGCTCACCGCATGACCGGCAGCTCGATCCAGGACGGGCGGCCGGCGTCGTGGAAGACGGTCTGCTCCGCGCGCACCATCGACGGATGGCGGTCGAACCGGGGGAAGTTCGACGAGGCGACCTGCACGCGGATGCGGTGCCCGGCCCGGAACGTCTGGCTCGTCGCGGCAAGGTCGATCTCGTGCCGGGTCGCGCCGGCGGGGGAGCGGACGATGCCGTCCAGCACGTTCATCGCCCGCCCGTCCGGCCACACGTCGACCAGCTTGGCCGTCCAGTCGGCGCCGGGCGCGGAGGTCGCCGCGTGCAGCACGGCCCGGACCGGCCCGGTGACCTCCACGTCGCGGTCGAGTACGGGCGTGGTGAAGACGAGGACGTCCGGACGCGCCTCCACGGCCCGCTGGTCGCGCGGCCCGACGTTGACCGGGTCGTTCAGCAGCAGGTTGCCGCCGTGCGTGGGGACGGGGGCGTCCGGGGCGTGGACGAAGCGGGACGGCGACGCGTCCGCCCCTGGAGCGCCGGTGGAAAGGGAACCGCCGGGGTGCAGGTAGTACCGGGTGGCGGTGGCGCCGGGCGGCGGCCACGACTCGGCGTCCCGCCACACGTCGGCGCCCATGGTGAAGTACCTGACCGCCGGGCCGCCGGTGTCGCCGCGCAGGAACGCGACCTGCGCGGCCTCCAACTGCGTCATCTGCGCGGACGCCGCCTGCCCGAAGTACAGCTCCCCGACACCGCCCGTCTGGGACAGGTGAGACCACGGCCCGATGACGAGGCGCCCGCCGGGAATGCGCCGATGGTTCTCCAGCGTGCCGCGCAGGAAGACGTCGAACCATCCCGCGACGTGCAGGACCGGGACGCCGATCCGGTCGTGCCGCAGCGTCTCCGCCAGATCCGTCCAGTAGGAGTCGCGTTCCGGATGGTCGACCCAGTCGCGCCAGAACGGGAACGCGTCGGCGACGGCGGGGACGACGCGCAGCGGAAGCGTCCGCATCGCCGCGTCGGGGTCGGCCAGCACCTGCATCAGCGGCCCCAGGCGGGCCGCGCCGCCGTCGTCGATGTCGTGCACCGCGCCGAGCAGCCCCTGGAGCGCGCCCCAGAAGAACGCCGACCCGAGCGCGAACGCGCCGCCGTGGTACTTCAGCCCGTCGTAGAAGTCGTGCGGGGTCATCGCCGCGACCACGGCCTTCAGCGCGTCCGGGCGCTCGGACGCGAGCTGGAGCGCGCATCCGGCGAGGTAGGAGTTGCCGGCGGCGACGACCTCGCCGTTCGACCAGGGCTGCGCGGTGATCCAGTCCACCGTGTCGGCGCCGTCGCGTCCCTCGTCGACCCAGGGCGTGAACTCGCCGTCGCTGTTGCCCCGGCCCCGGCAGTGCTGCAGTACGACGGCCATCCCGGCCCGCAGATAGGCGGTGACCGGAGCGGACCGGAACACCGGCTCGCCGTAGGGGCCGCGCATCAGCACGGTGCGGTGCCGCCCGTCGCCGGCGGGCCGATGCACGTCCGCGCGCAGGATCGTCCCGTCGCGCATCTCGATCGGCTGGTCCAGGACGGTGACGGCCGGGAGCGCGGGACGGTCGAGCTTCGTCACGGAAATCCCTCCAGGGTGAAGGCGCCGACGGCGCCGGGCGCTACCCGCACGGTTCGCGTCAGCGGCCGGGGCCGCCGCCGAACCACTCGCCCGCGGTGCGGGCCGGAGGCGGGGCCTCGCCGGAGCCCGCCGACGGACGCGGCCCCTCTGCCCGCAGCGAGCGCAGCCGCTCCTGCAGGGCGCGGTCGGCGTGGATCTCCTCCTCGCTCGGCGCCATCGCGATGATGATGAGCAGGGTCGTCGACACGACGGCGATGCCGCCGATGAGCGGCAGCAGGAAGTCGACCGCGTCGGCGCCGCCGGTCGGGGCCGCGTCCCCGTCCATGGTCACCCGCATGGCCGCCATGCCCGTGTAGTGCATGCCGGTCACCGCGACGCCCATCACCAGCGCGGCTCCGGCCGTCTCCCAGCTGCCCTTGGCGCGCAGGCAGAACCACAGCGCCGCCGTGGACGCCACCACCGCGATCACCACCGACAGCGCGACCAGTACGGGCTGGTAGTCGATGCGCCCGGACATCCGCATCGCCGCCATGCCGCTGTAGTGCATGCTGACGACGCCGATGCCCATGATGACGCCGGCCGAGACGATGACCGGCGTTCCCGTGCCGCCGAAGCCGATGATGAACAGCCCGATCGCGACGACCACCACGGCCGCGAGGCAGCTCAGCAGCGTGATCGGGACGTCGTAGCGGATCTGCATCCCCGAGATGCTGAAGCCGAGGACGGCGATGAAGTGCATCACCCAGATCCCGGTGCCGCCGATCGCCAGCGCCGCCAGCACCAGCCACGAGGCGCGCGAACGGCCCACCGAGGCACGCGCGCGCGCCGTGCACAGCAACCCTAGGAACGAGCCGACGAACGACATGAGATAGGCGCACACGGGCGTCAGTAACCCGTATGAGAAATGGTGCACGTGGGCCATGCGATCCCCCGGTGGAACATGAGGCCACTTTTGATGTGGGGGGATCATAACGGCACGTAACCGGGCAAATCGATAACAGTGCTGGTATTGGTCCCGAAATCGACTTTCCGTGTGCAGACGCTCACCCGCCGGAGCGGCCGCCGGGCGGGCCGCGGCCACGAGGCGGTCAGGACAGCAGACCGTGCTCCATCGCCAGGTCGAGCGCGGACTCGGACGCCGGGGCGAGCAGATGCCGGTCGGCCGGCGCGACATAGAGGTACTCGTCGACCTCGCCCGACGCCGCGATCGACCCCCGGTACGACGCGGTGAAGCACGCCATCCGCGCGTGCGTGTGGTCCGGCTGGTCGTGCGCGGGCGCGCGGATAACGCCGAGCCCGCGGAAGGACGCCCGGTCCAGCTCGACGCCCAGCTCCTCGCGGACCTCCCGGGACAGCGCCGACCAGTCGTCCTCGCCCGGCTCCCGCTTGCCGCCGGGAAGATACAGCAGGTCACGGCCCCGCGACCGGACGGTCAGCAGCCGCCCGTCCACGACCCGCACCCAGGCCACCACATCGAGATCCGCCACGGCGACCAGACTAGAGGCGGCGGGATTCCAGGACGCGGCGCAGGAACTCGCGGGTGCGCGGCTCGGCCGGCTCCTCGAAGATCTGCTCGGCCGGGCCGCGCTCCAGCAGCACGCCGTCGGACAGGAAGCAGACCGTGTCGGCGATGTCGCGGGCGAACCCCATCTCGTGGGTCGCCAGGACCATCGTCATCCCGGACTCCTTCAGCTCCCGGATGATCCCCATCACCTCGGTCACCAGCTCCGGGTCGAGCGCGGAGGTCACCTCGTCCAGCAGCAGCAGGCTCGGCCGCGTCGCCATCGCCCGGATGATCGCGACGCGCTGCTGCTGGCCGCCCGACAGCCGGTCGGGGTACTCGCCGGCCTTGTCGGCCAGGCCGAACCGCTTCAGCAGCTCGCGGGCCTGCTCGGCGGCCTCCGCCTTCGGCCGCTTGTGCACCCGGACGGGCGCCAGCGTGATGTTGTCCAGCACCGACATGTGCGGGAACAGGTTGTAGGCCTGGAACACCATCCCGATCCGCTTGCGGACCTCGTCGGGGTCGGCGTCCGGGTCGGTGATGTCGTCGCCCTCCAGGAAGATCGCGCCGTCGTCCACCGTCTCCAGCACGTTCACGCAGCGCAGCAGCGTCGACTTGCCCGACCCGGACGCGCCGATGAGGCAGACGACCTCGTGCGGCGCGACGTCCAGGTCGACGCCGCGCAGCACCGGATGCGCGTGGTAGGTCTTCCAGACGCCTTCGACGCGCAGCAGCGGTCCGCTCATGTGCCGCCTCCGGGGGCGCGGCGGCGCTCGGCGCGCACCGCGAGATGGTCGGTGAACCGGGCCATCGGCACGGTCAGCGCGATGAACAGCACCGCCGTGGCCAGATAGGGCGTGTAGTTGAAGTTGGTGGCCGAGTGGATCTGCGCCTGCCGCAGCGCCTCCAGCGGGCCGAGCACGGCGACGAGCGCGGTGTCCTTCTGCAGCGACGCGAAGTCGTTGAGCAGCGGCGGGACGACGCGGCGCACCGCCTGCGGCAGCACCACGAACCGCAGGCTCTGCGTCTTGCTCAACCCGAGCGACCGGGCCGCCGCGCGCTGGCTCGGGTGGATCGAATCGATGCCCGCGCGGAACACCTCCGCGACGTAGGCGCCGTACGACAGGACGAGCGCGAACCCGCCGAGCACCGCCGGGCTGTCCGGGAGGCCCTGCAACCGCAGCGCCGGCAGCCCGAACCCGACCAGGTACACCAGCAGGATCGTCGGGATGCCGCGGAACACGTCGGTGTAGGCGACGGCCAGGGCCCGCAGCGGGAAGAACAGCGGGTTGCGCAGCCCGCGTGCGAGCGCGACGAGCATCCCGAGCACCAGGATCACCGGCTCGGCGATCAGGAAGATCCGCACGTTCAGCCAGAAGCCGCGCAGCACGTCCGGGAACGCGTCGGTGAACTCGCCCCAGTTGAAGAACGTCTCGTGCACGCGCGGCCAGCCGGGCGACGTCACCACCACGGCCAGCACGACCGCGACGCACACCGCGGTCGACGCGGCGGCGAGCGACCCGGACCGGACGCCGGCGCGGCGGCGGCGCCGCTCCCGCTCCAGCTGCCGCTCGCTCTTCACCCAGGCGGTCTCGCCGCCCGCCCGCACGGTCATCGGACGGTCACTTCAGGACGGGCGCGCCGGCCGACGAGGTCAGCCATTGCTGCTGGATCTTCGCGAGCTCGCCGGCCGACCTCAGCTGCCCGATCGCCTGGTTCAGGCAGCCCACCAGCCTGCTGCCCTTCTCCATCAGCAGCCCGAAGTGCTCGGTGGAGCCGCCCTCGGTCTGCGGCAGCTGCCCGACGATCTTCGAGCCGTCGATCTGCGCGGCGGTGACGTAGAACGCGGTCGGCAGGTCGACCAGCAGCAGGTCGACCTGCTTGTTCTTCAGCGCGTTCACCGCGTCGATCTGGGTGTTGAAGATCTTCGGCTGGTCGTCCGGCTTGATCTGGTTCTGCACCGCCTGCAGCGCGGTCGTCCCGACCTGCACGGCGATGCGCGCCTTCTTCAGGTCCGCGATGCCCGCCGCGTTCGCGAACCTGCCGTCCTTGAGCGCCACGACGCCCTGCTGCACGTCGTAGTAGCCGTCGCTGAACGTCACCGCCTTCTCGCGGGCCGGGGTGGCCGAGATCTGGTTGATGTCGAAGTCGAAGTTCTTCGGGCCCGGCGCGTACGACGACTCGAAGGACTGGGTCGTCCAGCTCACCTGGTCCTTGGTGAAGCCGAGCTTCCCGGCGACGGCGTACGCGACCGCGCTCTCGAAGCCCTGCCCGTTGGACGGGGCGTCGTTCTTGAACCACGGCTCGAACGCGGGCTTGTCGGTCGCGACCGTGAGCTTGCCCGGCGTCTTCAGGGGCAGCTTGTCCTTGGTGCAGGAGACCGGGCTCTTGCTCGCCGAGGCGGTGGAGTCGTCGTCGTCCTGCGGAGCGCAGGCGGTGACGGCGAGGGTCAGCGCGGCGACGCCGGTCAGGGCGGCCACGAGGGGTCGGCGGGTCACGGGGGTGCCTCCAGCGATGCGGGGGTTGTTGATCAGGACTGCGGGGCGGTGCGCCCGGTGGTGGTGCGCAGGGTGACGGTTCGTGCGCCCGCCAGTCCGAGGACGTCGGAGGCGCGTCCCTGGTTGACGCCGAGGCCGAGCCAGCCGGAGGAGTCGATCCACAGCAGCGGCTCGCCGGCGGCGACACTGCCGAAGGTCCGCTCGAACGGCACGCGGGCGGTGCCGGACGCACCGTCTGGAACGCTCCATTCGATGTCGAGGGGAGTGCCGGGCTCCAGCGCGCCGAACGCGGCGGCGAGGTCGCCGCGCTCCGCGCCCAGCACCAGGCTGCCGAACCGGTCGGTGTACAGCACGGGGACGGTCAGCTCGCCGTCCGCGGCGACTGCGGCCGGCAGGTCCAGCGGCAGCGGCTCGACCCGCGCACCGAGGTCGGCGACGCCGACGCCGGTCGCGACGTGCGCGGCGGCGGGGGAGAAGATGTCGCGCCCGTGGAACGACGTCGACACCTCCGGCAGCCGGTACGCCGGGTTCTCCAGCGCGTGCGCCCGGACGATCCCGCCGAGCGCCTCCGCCGCCGGCACCAGCAGCCCGTTGTCCGGCCCGACCAGCACGTCGCCGCGGCCGGTCTCGATCGCCACCGGGCGGCGCGGCGTGCCGACGCCCGGGTCCACGATGCCGGTGTGCACGCCGACCGGCAGGTAGGGCAGCGCCTGCCGCAGCAGCATCGCGCCCTCCACCACGTCGAACGGCGTGATCTCGTCGCTGAGCACCAGCACGTTCGCCTCGGGCGCGATGGTGTACACGACTCCGGCGCAGATCGAGGTGTAGGCGGCGCCGAAGTCCGTGGCGATGCTGACGAACGGGCGGCTTCCGGACATGGGCGACCTCGGCAGGACCTGCGGGAATGAAGGAGAGGAGCAGAAGCCTACCAAGCCGATCTCGTGACCGAACCGGCGCTTGTCCTCCGGGGATGCGCGCCGATTCGCTCGATCCGCTCCTGCCGCGGACCTTCGTCGCCGTCGCCGACCTCGGCTCGTTCACGGCCGCCGCGGCGGCGGGCGGCTACACCCAGTCCGCGGTGTGCGAGTAGAAGGGGTTCGGCGGCGGCGGGACGGTGGCGGGGTTGCCGAGCCATGCCACCAGCGCAGGCTTCGCAGATCCGTCATGCGCGGCCCGCATGGCTCGTTCGGTCGCGTCAGCCGAAGCGGCGCGCGGAGGCGTTCTCCTGGGCCAGCCGGTGCAGGGCCGTCAGGACCTGCTCGTACAGGACGGTGGACACGAGCAGGGTGTGGACCGTCCGGGCGCGCGGGGCGCCGTCGGCTACGCGGCCGATCTCGTGGTCGGCGACCTCGGCGGCGGCCTTCACGTAGGGGCGCAGGTCGGTGAGCGTGATCGGGAAGCCGAGCCGGCGCAGCGCGACGAAGGTGTGCGCGAGCAGGTCGCGGGCGGGGGAGCGGTCGCCGACCGCCCAGCCGAGCTCGCGGACGAGCGCGTCGACGTCCTGGCGGGCGGCGCGCCAGTGCGGGTCGTGCGGCGCGGCGACGTGCGGGCCGATGGCGTACTGGGCGGTGCCGAACAGCTCGTGCAGGCTGATGCGCTCGTCCTCGATCGCCTCGACGATCCGCTGGATCGCCGCGACCGGCAGGTCGCCGACCTCGCGCAGCGCGCTGATCAGCCGGAGCCGCTCCAGGTGCCGGTGGTCGTACTCCGCGCGGGTGGCGCTCACCACCGAGCCCTTCGGAAGGAGGCCCTCCCGGATGTAGAACTTGATCGTCTGGACCGTCAGGCCGCTGCGATCGCTGAGCTCGGAGATCTGCACCGCGCACCCCCTTGTCCGGAGGTCAACGCTATCCAGGGGGCACGGGCGGATACGGGGACTCGTCAAAGGTCGTCCGAGATGAGGTGCTTTGTCGGACCTGGTCCGGGCCGTGCCGGGCCCCCGCCCCGGCCCGGCCCGGACCCCGCGTCAGGCGGTCAGCCGGAGGTCGGTGACGGAGCGTCCGGCGCGCAGCGCGCACCCGCCCGGCAGCCGCTCGTCCAGCGGGACCCGGACGGTCGCCCGCTCGCCCGCCGCGGCCTCCGCGACCGCGAACCCGGCGAGCCGGAGCGGCAGCGCGTCCGACGCGGCGTAGCACTGGACGACCTCGCGCCCCGGCCGGTCACCGGTGTTGCGGACGGTCACCTCCGCCACCCCGTCCGCCACCGACAGCGACTCGTACTCCCACGCCGTGTAACCCAGGCCGTGCCCGAACGGGTACGCGACCTGGCCGGGCGCGTAGTGCCGGTAGCCGATCGCGGTGCCCTCGGCGTACGGCAGCGACCCGTCCTCGGCGGGGACCGGCGACAGGATCCCGTCCTCCGACAGCGGGAACGTGGTGGGCAGCCGGCCGCCGGGCTCGGCGGCGCCGGTGAGGACGTCGGCGATCGCGTCGCCGCCCTCCTGCCCGGGCAGCCACGCCCACAGCACCGCCGCGACCTCGTCCCTCCACGGCATCAGCACGGGCGCGCCCGCGTTCACCACCACGACGGTGCGCGGGTTGGTCGCGGCGACGGCGGAGACCAGCTCGTCCTGGCGGCCGGGCAGCGCGAGCGTCGTCCGGTCGAAGCCCTCGCTCTCCACGTCGTCGTTGGTGCCGACGATCACGATCGCGACGTCGGCGGCGCGGGCCGCCTCGACCGCCGCGGCCAGCTCCTCGTCCTCGGGCAGGTGCGGCTCGTGGTAGCCGATCCCGAACGCGGTCAGGAACGACCCGGACCGGTAGGCGCGCCGCAGCTCCACCGGGACCGGGCGCCCGGCCGCGAGCCGCACCTCGACGCGGTGCTCCGGCGGGCGCATCATCGCCTCGACCGGGTCGCCGCCGTCCAGCGCCAGGTGCACCGTCGCCGTCGTGTCCGCGACGCGCACGTCGTACTCGCCGACGCCGGCGACCGCGAAGGTGTGCACGCCGTCCGCGGCGGGCGTCACCTCGGCGCGGACGACGATCTGGGCCGTGGCGTCCGGGACGCCCTCGAAGAACATGAAGCGCGCGGCCCTGCGGTGCTCGGAGTCGAGGATCGCGCCGTCGGCGTCGATGAACTCCAGGCGCACCCCCGGCTCGCCGGTCTCCGGGTCGGCGGCCATGTCCAGCGGCAGCGCCGCCAGCCGCTCGTGCGGGTACACGCCCGCGCGCACGGTCAGCTCGGTGTCGGCGCCGAGCGCCCGCCGCAGCCCGTCGACCGGCGAGACGACGTGCTCGGGGTTCACATGGGCGCTGCCGCCGCCCTGCGCGCTGAACCGCACCGCGTTCGGGCCGATCAGCGCCAGCTTGCGGGGCACGTTCAGCGGGAGCACGCCGCCCTCGTTGCGCAGCAGCACGCACGCGCGCGCCGCCAGGGCGCGCAACTGGGCGGGCGCGTCGGCGGGCGTCGTCACGGACGCCGGCTCGGGGAACCCTTCGAGCGCGCCGACCCGCGCGGCCAGCCGCAGGATCCGCAGCACCTTGTCGTCGATCAGGTCCTCGGCGACCTCGCCGTCGCGGACGGCGGCGACGAGCTTGTCCCGCCACGCGTTGCCGGGCATGCCCGGCATCTCCAGGTCCATGCCGGCGTTGGCGCTGGCCGCGGTCGAGCGGATCGCCGTCCAGTCCGACATCAGCACGCCGTCGAAGCCCCAGCGCTCCTTCAGCACGCCGGTCAGCAGCGCGCGGTTCTCCGTCATCGTCGTGCCGTTGACCTGGTTATAGGCGGCCATCACCGCCCACGCGCCGGCCTTCACCGCGTCCTCGAACGGGCGCATGTACACCGCGTCCAGCGCCTCGTCGCCGATGCGCGCGTCATAGGACATCCGGGCGGTCTCGGAGTCGTTGCCGACGAAGTGCTTCACCGTCGCCGCGACCCCGGCCGACTGCACGCCCCGGACGAACCCGGCGCCGATCCGCGCGGTGAGCAGCGGGTCCTCGGAGTAGTTCTCGAAATGCCGCCCGCCGAGCGGGGTCCGGTGCAGGTTGATCGTCGGCGCGAGCTGGACGTGCACGCCCTTGTCCCTGGCCTGGGCGCCGTTCAGCCGTCCCGCCCGCTCGGCGAGGTCCGGGTCCCACGTCGCGGCCAGCGCCGTCGGGCTCGGGAACAGCAGGCTCGTGCTCCGCTCGTCCCACGCGGTGCCGCGGACGCCGCTCGGGCCGTCCGACAGCACCACCTTCCGCAGCCCGATCCGGGGGATCGGGCGCAGCGACCAGAAGTCGGCCCCGGTCAGCAGATGGACCTTCTCCTCGAGCGTCAGTTCCGCGAGCCGCTTGCGCAGGCCGGACTCGTCGACGGGCATCGAACCTCCTCCTGGACGTTTCCGAACGAAGCTCACCCTAATTCGCGATACCGAGCACTCGGTAGGTTTGTTACCTGTACGTTATATCGGAATCTGCGTAGAGTGAGGTGACGTGACGACCAGCACGGACCGGCGGCGCGGCTACGCGGCCGGCGACGCCCGACGCGAGCGCATCCTGCACATCGCGACGCAGGAGTTCGCCGAGCACGGCTACCGCGGCACCTCGCTCGCGCGCGTCGCCGAACGCGCCGGGCTGTCCCAGCCCGGCCTGCTGCACCACTTCCGCACCAAGGAGCAACTGCTCGTCGCCGTCCTCGAACTGCGCGACCGGCGCGACATGGAGCGCTTCTTCGACGGCGGGGAGGCGGCCGGCGGCCTGGACGTGCTCGCCGCGCTGGTCCGGGTCGTCGAGCACAACAGCCGCACGCCCGAGCTCGTCCGGCTGTTCGCGGTGCTGACGAGCGAGGCGGTCACCGCCGACCATCCCGCGCGCGCGTGGGCCCGCGCCCGCTACGTCCGGCTGCGCGGCTGGGTCGCCGACGCGCTGCGCCGCGCCGCCGACGCCGGCGACCTGCGCGCCGGCCTCGACGCCGACGCCATCGCCGCCCGCCTCATCGCGATCATGGACGGCCTGCAGACCCAGTGGCTGCTCGACCAGGACGGCATCGACATGCCCGCCCTCTTCCGCGCCCACGTCGACGACCTGATGGGAAGCCTCCGCCCGCACCGCGAAGGGTGAATTCCGGCCACCGGTTCACCGGCCGGCCCGCGGGGTGAGGCCCCCGGTCAACTCCTGCGCATGCCCTCGCTGATCTTCTCGGCGGCGGCGACGATGGGGGCGGCGTGCAGGCGCCCGGGGGAGCGGGTGAGGCGTTCGAGGGGGCCGGAGACGGAGACGGCGGCGATGACGCGCCCGCCGGCGCCGCGGACGGGGGCGGAGACCGAGCCGACGCCCTGCTCGCGCTCGCCGACCGACTGGGCCCAGCCGCGGCGGCGGACGGACGCGAGCGTGGTCGCCTCGAACTTGGCGCCGCGCAGGCCGCGGTGCATCCGGTCGGGCTCCTCCCAGGCCAGCAGGATCTGCGCGGCGGACCCGGCGGTCATCGGCAGGGCGGCGCCGACCGGGATGGTGTCGCGCAGGCCGCTGGTGCGCTCGGCGGCGGCGACGCAGACGCGGACGTCGCCCTGGCGGCGGAAGAGGGACGCGCTCTCGCCGGTATGGTCGCGCAGCTGCGCGAGGACGGGCTGCGCGATGGCGAGGAGGCGGTCCTCACCGGCGGCGACGGCGAGCTCGGCGAGGCGGGGGCCGAGGATGAACCGGCCCTGGGTGTCGCGGTGGACGAGCCGGTGGTGCTCCAGCGCGACGGCGAGCCGGTGGGCCGTCGGGCGGGCGAGGCCGGTGGTCTGCACGAGCTGCGCGAGCGAGGCGGGGCCGGCCTCGAGCGCGTTCAGTACGAGAACCGCTTTGTCAAGTACGCCGACTCCGCTAGAGTTGTCCATGTCTTGATATTGCCGTCTCGTAATTTGAGATGCAAATCAGCCGGACCGGACCCCGGCGCGACGGCGCGCCGGACGATCATGACAGGTGAGGTGGGTGTGATGGGCCGTACATTGGCCGAAAAGGTGTACGACGCGCACGTCGTACGGCGTGCCGAGGGTGAGCCCGACCTCCTCTACATCGACCTGCACCTGGTGCACGAGGTCACCAGCCCCCAGGCGTTCGACGGGCTGCGGATGGCCGGCCGCCAGGTGCGCCGCCCCGACCTGACCATCGCCACCGAGGACCACAACGTCCCGACCACCGACCTGCTCAAGCCGATCGCCGACCCCGTGTCGCGCACCCAGGTCGAGACGCTGCGCAAGAACTGCTCCGACTTCGGCGTCCGGCTGCACCCGATGGGCGACGACGGCCAGGGCATCGTGCACGTCATCGGCCCGCAGCTCGGTCTGACCCAGCCCGGCATGACCGTCGTGTGCGGCGACTCGCACACCTCCACGCACGGCGCGTTCGGCGCGCTGGCGTTCGGCATCGGCACCAGCGAGGTCGAGCACGTCCTCGCCACCCAGACGCTGCCGCAGATCCAGCCGAAGACGATGGCGGTCACCGTCGACGGCGCGCTGCCCGCGGGCGTCACCGCCAAGGACCTGATCCTCGCGATCATCGCCAAGATCGGCACGGGCGGCGGCCAGGGCCACATCATCGAGTACCGCGGCGAGGCGATCCGCTCCCTGTCGATGGAAGGCCGCATGACGGTCTGCAACATGTCCATCGAGGCCGGCGCCCGCGCCGGGATGATCGCCCCGGACGAGACCACGTTCGCCTACCTCAAGGGCCGCGAGAACGCGCCCTCCGGCGCGGACTGGGACCAGGCCGTCGAGTACTGGACGTCCCTGCGCACCGACGACGACGCGGTCTTCGACAAGGAGGTCGTGATCGACGCGGCCGAACTGACCCCGTTCGTCACCTGGGGCACCAACCCCGGCCAGGGCCTGCCGCTCGGCGAGTCCGTGCCCGACCCCGCCTCCATCGACGACCCGGCCAAGCGGCAGAACGCCGAGCGCGCCCTGGAGTACATGGGCCTCACCGCAGGCACGCCGCTGCGCGACATCAAGGTCGACACCGTCTTCGTCGGCTCCTGCACCAACGGCCGCATCGAGGACCTGCGCGCCGTCGCGGACGTGCTGGCGGGCCGCAAGGTCGCCGACGGCGTCCGGATGCTGGTCGTCCCCGGCTCCATGAAGGTCAAGAAGCAGGCCGAGGAGGAGGGCCTCGACCAGGTCATCTCCGCCTCCGGCGCCGAATGGCGCGAGGCCGGCTGCTCGATGTGCCTGGCGATGAACCCCGACAAGCTCACCCCCGGCGAGCGCAGCGCCTCCACGTCCAACCGCAACTTCGAGGGCCGGCAGGGCCCCGGCGGCCGCACGCACCTGGTGTCGCCCGCCGTCGCCGCCGCCACCGCCGTCACCGGCCGCCTGGCCGCTCCCGCCGACCTCTAAGGAATCCGAGCCATGGAAGCCTTCACCACCTACACCGGACGCGCCGTCCCGCTGCGGCGCAGCAACGTCGACACCGACCAGATCATCCCGGCCGTCTGGCTCAAGCAGGTCAGCCGCACCGGCTTCGACAAGGGCCTGTTCTCCGCCTGGCGCGAGGACCCCGGCTTCGTGCTGAACCAGCCCCGGTACGAGGGCGCCGGCATCCTGGTCGCCGGCCCCGACTTCGGCACCGGCTCGTCCCGCGAGCACGCCGTCTGGGCCCTGCAGCAGTACGGCTTCCGCGTCGTCATCGCGCCGCGCTTCGGCGACATCTTCCGCAACAACTCCACCAAGATGGGGCTGCTGCCGGTCGTGCTGACGGACGCGCAGGTCGAGGCCCTCCAGAGCGCCACCGAGAAGGACCCCGCCCTGGAGATCACCGTCGACCTGGAGAAGCGCGAGGTCCGCTGGGGCGCCGACACCGCGACCTTCGAGATCGACGACTACACCCGCTGGCGGCTCATGGAGGGCCTGGACGACATCGGCCTGACCCTCCGCCACGGCGACGCCATCAACGACTACGAGGCCGCCCGCCGCCCCTGGCTCCCCGTGACGCTGTAGCCCAGGGGGGACGACCCCCCTGGGCTACAGC
>NZ_JBGNUT010000055.1:0-34711 GCF_041951385.1 Actinomadura sp. NTSP31
GTCCGGCACGCGCCGGACCGCCCCTCCCCATTTCGGGGTGGACCGCGGGCGGGCCGCGGAACCCGCCCGTAACCGATCACACGCGGCACGATGGAATGGAGGCGGCGAACCGGGCGCTGCACCGAAGGCACCCGGAGATCAGAGACTGGAGATGGGACACACGATGTCCACGCAGGAAGACGCCGCTCGGCTACTCGTCCGGACCCTGGAGGCCGAAGGCGTCGAGTACGTGTTCGGGATACCCGGCGAGGAGAACATCCACTTCGTCCACGCCCTGAACGACTCCCCCATCCGCTACATCCTCGTCCGCCACGAGCAGGGCGCGGCGTTCATGGCCGAGATCTACGGCCGGCTCACCGGGAAGGCCGGCGTGGCCTCCGCGACGCTCGGCCCCGGCGCGATCAACCTGCAGCTCGGCGTCGCGGACGCCACCACCAACAGCACCCCCGTCGTCGCGATCTCCGCGCAGGTCGGCCTCGACCGCATCTACAAGGAGTCGCACCAGATCGTCGACCTGGTGTCGCTGTTCCGCCCGATCACCAAGTGGTCCGAGCTGGCGCCGACCGCCGAGGCGCTCCCGGAGATGGTCCGCAAGGCGTTCAAGACCGCGCAGACCGAGCGCCCCGGCGCCGTCTACCTGGCCATCCCCGAGGACGTCGAGTCGGCGAAGGTCTCCAGCGCACTGAAGCCGCTGCCGGTCAACATCGTCCGGCCGCAGGAGCCCTCGCCCTCCCAGATCGCCCGCGCCGCCGACGTGATCGCGCTCGCCCGGCAGCCGATCGTCCTCGCCGGGCACGGCGCCACCCGCGACCACGCGGGCGAGGCGCTGATCCACTTCTCCGAGCAGCTCGGCCTGCCCGTCGCCACCACCTTCAACGGCAAGGGGATCTTCCCCGACGACCACCGCAACGCGCTCGGCGCCGTCGGCTTCATGCGCCACGACTACGTCAACTTCGGCTTCGACGAGGCGGACGTCCTCATCGCCGTCGGCTACGAGCTGCAGGAGTTCGACCCGGTCAAGATCAACCCGAACGCCGACAAGAAGATCATCCACATCCACCAGTCCCCCGCCGAGGTCGACGACCACTACCCCGTCACCGTCGGCATCCAGGGCGACATCTCCCGGTCCCTGCGCGCCCTCGCCGGCAGCGTCCACCGCCGCTGGGACGTCAACGGCACCGGCGAGAAGATCCGCCGGATGATGCGCGACGAACTCGCCGAGGGCGCCACCGAGGACGGCTTCCCCCTCTCCCCCCGCCGCATCGTCGCCGACGTCCGCGCCGCCATGGGCCGCAGCGACATCGTCCTGGCCGACACCGGCGCGGTGAAGATGTGGATGGCCCGCATGTACCCGACCTACGAGCCGAACACCCTGCTGGTCTCCAACGGCCTGTCGTCCATGGGCTTCTCCGTCCCCGGCGCCCTCGCCGCCAAGCTCGCCCACCCCGACCGCCGGGTCCTCGCCGCCACCGGCGACGGCGCCTTCCTGATGAACTCCCAGGAGCTGGAGACCGCCGTCCGCGAGAACATCCCGATCACCGTCCTGATCTGGGACGACTCCGCCTACGGCCTGATCGAGTGGAAGATGGACCTCGACATGGGCGCCAGCTCCCACATCAAGTTCGGCAACCCGGACTTCGTCATGTACGCCGAGAGCTTCGGCGCCCGCGGCTACCGCGTGGAATCGGCCGGCGAGCTGCTCCCCACGCTCCGCAAGGCCCTCGCCGAGGACACCGTGTCCGTCATCACCGTCCCGGTGGACTACTCCCACAACCTGCAGCTAACGGACAAGCTGGGCGACCTGACCGGTCCGTTCTGACCTGCCCGCCGCACCGTTCATGGTCTCGAATAACCATTCGAGACCATGAACGGTGCGCGACCGTTCGATTACCGTTAGTTTGCATTCCATGCCAACGAGCGCACACGAGCTCCCGCTGGAGATGGTCCGCAACCGGCCCGAGCTCGTCCCCACGATTCTGCGGACCGTCTTCGGCCTGGACATCTCCGGCCATGCCCGGCTCGCCTCGGAGTCCTTCGCCGGCTTCAACCCGGCCGAACTCCGCTGCGACGCCACCGTCCTGTTCGACGACGACGAGAAGCCCGGCCACGGCGTCATCGTCGAGTCCCAGCAGCGGCTCGACGAGAACAAGTCCTTCAGCTGGCCCGCCTACCTCGCGCTTCTGCGCCTCCGCCACAAATGCGGGACGACCCTCCTCGTCCTCTGCCCGGACCGGAAGAGCGCCCGCCGGTGCGCCGCCCCCATCGACATGGGCCACCCGAACTGGGTGCTGGAACCCCTGACCGTCCACCCCGGCATGCTCCCCCCGATCACCGACCCCGCCGAAGCCGCCCGCATCCCCGAGCTCGCCGTCCTCAGCGCCCCCGCCCACGCCGACGGCCCGCACGCAAAAGCCGTGGTCGGAAGCGTTGCCGCCGCCATGAAGACGCTCAGCGGCGACACCGGCCCCCTGTACCATGACTATCTGATGTCGCGGTTCTCTGACGCCGCCCGCACGCTCCTGGAGGACATCGTGAAGATCGCCGACTACGAGTGGCAGTCGGACTTCGCCAAGACCCACATCGCCGAAGGCCGCGCCGAAGGAGAGGCCAAGGGCGAGGCCAAGGGCGAGGCCAAGTCGGTGCTTCTCGTCCTGGAGGCACGCGGTCTCGACGTCTCCGACTCCGTTCGCGAACGGGTCACCGACTGCACCGACATCGAGCAACTCGAACGCTGGGTCCGGCGCGCCGCCGTCATCGACCACGCCGAACAACTCTTCGACTGACCACCAGCCGGCCACCCGGCCCGCTGAGGCACCTCAGCCTCAGCGGGCCCGCCTTCTAAGCTTCGACACGAGCGCGAAAAGAAGCCATGGACGCCAGAAACTACGAGTGGCAGTCAGACTTCGCCAAGACCCACATCGCCGAAGGAGAGGCCGACGCGGTGCTGTCGGTGCTGGAGACACGAGGCCTCGCCGTCCCGAACGACATCCGCGACAAGGTCGCCGGCTGCACCGACATCGACCAGCTCAAACGCTGGGTCCGGCGCGCCGTGGTCATCGACCACGCCGAACAACTCTTCGACTGACACCCCGGCCGCCCCCGCCGCCAAGCGGGGGCGGCCACCAGCCGGGCGTCATCAAATCCCCGCGCCCGGCTCACGCCTGCTGCGCGGCTCGGCCTCGAAGAAGAGACCATGGACATCAAGAACTACGAGTGGCAGTCGGACTTCGCCAAGACCCACATCGCCGAAGGCCGCGCCGCAGGACGCGCCGAGGGCGCAGCCAAGTCGGTGCTTCTCGTCCTGGAGGCACGCGGCGTCGACGTCTCCAACTCCGTTCGCGAACGGGTCACCGACTGCACCGACATCGAGCAACTCGAACGCTGGGTCCGGCGCGCCGTGGTCATCGACCACGCCGAACAACTCTTCGACTGACACCCCGGCCGGTCCCGTCCTCTGTGGCGGGGCCGGTTCGGTGGGGGAACCAGGGTGAGCGGCGTGGGTGGCCAGGGTGTGTTGGCGGGGCGGGTTGCGGTTGTTACGGGGGTTGGGCGGCGGGCCGGGATCGGGTTCGCGGTGGCGCGGGAGCTGCTGGACGCCGGTGCGAGCGTGCTGGTGCATTCGTGGACGCCGTATGACGAGGCCGAGCCGGTGGTAGATGTTCTGGAGGCGCTCGGGGGGTTGGGGCCTCGGTTGGCTTATGTCGAGGCGGATTTCGCGGAGGCGGACGCGCCGGGGCGGGTCGTCCGGCGGGCGGTGGAGGTCTTCGGGGCGGTCGACGTGGTGGTGGCGAATCATGCGCGCAGTGCCGAGCAGACGTTGGACGAGGTCACTGCGGACGAGCTGGATCGCTGCTGGGCGGTGAACGCCCGGGCGAGCGTGCTGCTCGCCCAGGCGTTCAGCGAGGTCCATGACGACGCGCGGCCGGGTGGGCGGGTCGTGCTGTTCACCTCAGGCCAGCATCTCGGGCCGATGGGGCGGGAGATCCCGTACGCGGTGAGCAAGGGCGCGATCCATCAGATGACGCTGACGCTGGCGGATGTGCTGGCCGATCGGGGGGTCACGGTCAACGCGGTCAATCCGGGGCCGGTGGACACCGGGTGGACGGATGCCGCGTTGACCGCGACGGGCGGTGGATCACTGGGCAGGTGATCAACTCTGAGGGGGGTTTCCGGCGGTGGGGCGTTTGAGGAGGAGGCCGCCGGCGGCGAGCAGGGCGAGGGCGATCACCGCGCCGCCGTAGACGTCGGCGGTCTCGCGCAGGCCGATGTGGGTGGTGGCGATGCCGGCGGCGACGGCGGGCAGGCTGAAGGCCAGGTAGCTGAGGGTGTAGACGGTCGCGAAGAGGGCGGCGCGGCGGGCCGGTTCGGCGAGGCCGGCGGCGATGCGGAAGGCGCCGAGGAACGCGGCGCCGAAGCCGAGGCCGGAGATCACGGTGGCGGTGAAGAACAGCGGGGTGGACTCGGCGGCGAGCGCGGTCAGGGTGAGGGCGAGGCCGACGGCGAGGACGAGGGAGCCGCCGATCATCATGGGCCGGGGCGGCCGGGGGCCGGTCGCGATGACGGCGGCGGCGCTCGCGGCCATCAGCGCGAAGACGACCAGGCCGCCGACCAGGTGGTTGTGGACGCCGAGGACGCCGGCGGCGAGCGAGGGGCCGAGCGACATGTAGAGGCCGACGACGCCCCAGGTGGCGACCAGGCTCGGGACGACCAGCAGGAACGTTCCACGGGCCCCGCGCGGGACGCTGACCTGCGGGCGCAGCGAGGCGAGGGCGCCGGGCCGGCGGGCGGACGTCTCCGGCATGGCGAGGATGCCCGCGACGGCGAGGGCGCACAGCGCGGCGAGCAGCCAGTAGACGAGGGTGGTCGGCGCGGGGGCGTACTGGACGAGCAGGCCGGAGCCGAGGGCGCCCGCGCCGAGGCCGATGCCGGGGGTGGCGCTGTTGACCAGGGAGGCGAGGCGCTGGTCGTGCGGGGGCTGGAGGTCGACCAGGCCGGCGCTGATCGCGCCGGTGGCGGTGCCGGTGGCCAGGCCCTGGAGGATGCGGGCGGCGACGAGCCAGCCGACGCCGTCGGCGGCGACGAACAGCAGCATGGCGGCGACCTGGGCGATCAGTGCGGCGGCGAGCACCGGGCGGCGGCCGATGTGGTCGGACAGGGCGCCGACGGTGACGAGGGCGGCCAGCAGCGCGAGCGCGTAGACGGCGAAGACGACCGTCAGCGTCGTCGCGGAGAACTTCCATTCGGCCTGGTAGACGACGTAGAGGGGGGACGGCGCGGCGGCCGCGGCCATGAACGCCAGGAGCGTGGCGGTGAGGGTCCAGAAGGCGGCGGCGCGGGGCAGCCGGCGGGGCCGGGGGCCCGCGGCGGGTTCGGCGGCCGGGAGGGCGGTGGTCACGACTACTCCTAAAGCAAAGATATTGGCTTTAGGAGACGGTACTCGCCTCCCAACACTAAAGCAAAGAATATTGCGTTAACCTGGTCGCCATGAGCACCGCCGCCCGTCCCGCCTCCGCGCGGCCCGGTGGGCGCAGCGCCCGCGTCCGGGACGCGGTGCACCGCGCCGTCACCGAACTGGTCTGCGAGCTCGGCGCCGACCGGGTCACGATCCCGGTCGTGGCGTCGCGCGCCGGGGTCAACCCGACGACGGTCTACCGGCGCTGGGGGACGGTGCCCGCGCTGCTGGCGGAGGTGGCGGCCAAGGAACTGGACGTCGACGCCCCTCCCCCGCCGACCGGTGACCTGCGCGCCGACCTGGCGGCCTACGCCGAGTGGGACCTGGCGCATCTGTCGCGTCCGGGCGGCATCGCGTTCTTCCGCGCGGAGGTCGCGGCCGACCCCGACGAACGGAAGGCGGGCCTGCGCGAGTGCCTCCGGCAGGTGACGGGAGACCTGGAGGCGATCCTCGCCACCGCGCGGGAGAACGGCGAGACCGGCCTGCCGTCCCTCGATCGGATCATCGACCGGGTGGTGGCACCGCTGTACTTCCGGGTCGTCTTCGCCGTCCCCGGCACCGACGCCCGTTACGCCCGCGAGCTGGCCGAGGAGTTCCTCGACGGGCGGTCCTGACCGGGACGCGGCGGCCCCGCGCCGCGTCCCCGCGCCGCGTCCCCGCCCGGCTCAGGCGCGGCAGATGATCTCGCAGTTGGTGACGGAGTACCAGCCGTCCTCGGCGGCGGCCCACTCCTTCCAGCCCTCGTAGATGCGCTGCAGCTCGTCGCGGGTGGCGTATCCGCCGGCGACGGCCTTGTCGGCGACGGACGAGTCGCGCATCCGGCCGCCCCATGACTCGCTCCACCACTCGCGCTCTTCGGGGGTGGCGTAGCACCAGGCCGACGCGGACGCGGTGATGTCGGTGAAGCCGGCCCGCCGCGCCCAGGAGACCAGGCGCCGGCCGCCGTCCGGCTCGCCGCCGTTGCCGCGCGCCACCTGGTAGTAGATGGACCGCCAGGGGGCCATGGCCTCGGGTTCGGGGTACCAGACCATGGAGCCGAAGTCGGCGTCGCGGGCCGCCACGATGCCGCCGGGCTTGGCGACGCGGCGCATCTCGGCCAGCGCCCGGACGGGGTCGGCGATGTGCTGCAGGACCTGGTGGGCGTGGACGACGTCGAAGGTGCCGTCCGGGAAGTCCAGGTCGTGGACGTCGGCGACGGCGAACTCGGCGTTGGTCACCCCCCTGGCCGCCATGGTCCTGCGCGCCTCGTCCAGCACGACCTCGGCGGCGTCGGCGGCGACGACGCGTCCGGGCGCGACCAGCTCGGCCATTTCGGCCGTGATGGTGCCCGGGCCGCAGCCGACGTCCAGGACCGAAACCCCGGCGCGCAGGTGCGGGACCAGGTAGGCGGCGGAGTTCTCGACGGTGCGCCACTGGTGCGAGCTCAGGACGTTCGCGTGGTGGCCGTGGGTGTAGGTCGCGTTCGCGGACATCGGGATCCCCTCTCGGTCGGTGCCCGCACCCTACGCCCATTTCTCATACTTTGAGAACTGAATCTCATGATGCGAGACGACGAGCGTCGGACATGCGAGAGGGGGCCGAGGCACGATGGCCTCGGCCCCCTCTCGGAGCCGGTTCGTCGGGCGGCCGCCGTCAGGCCGCCCCGTCCGTCACGCCGCCAGGGCGATGCGCCGGCCGGCGACGCGCCGCGCGGCGGGGACCGCCGGGACGGGCGCCGGGGCCGAGGCCGGGGCGGGCAGCGGCTCGATCACGGCCAGCGCCGGGGAGACCTCGGCGTAGGCGTTCAGCGTCGCGTGGGTGAGTTCGGTGAGCCACGGCTGCACGACGGTCCGCTCTGCGGGCCCGTGCAGTCGCGGGTGGGTGAGATGGAATGTGCCGGTCGCTTCGCTCACTGTCGACACCCCTCATTCCTTGACCCGGCGGCCCCGCGCCTGTGCGACGGCCACCGGTTGTCACATACCCCTAGGTACGTATGCACAAGCCACGCGGTTCGGCGGCTGTTCCCAAACGCCCCAGGTTGTCCCCTAAGTCACATCCAATCTACGCAGCACCTCTGACATTTTTCGAACAGATATTCGGCTGGTCCGGGGCGGGCGCGGGGGCGGCGGTGACGGCGCGGGGCATCGGGCGGCTCAGCGTTCGGTCCGGGCGGCCGGGCATCGGCCGAACGGCCGATCCGGGGGTCCGCCCGGGGTCGTAACCTGCATAGTCGTGAGCGACACGGGAACGGGGCTGGACCGCATCCACTCGGTGGGCGGCTGCCTCGGACGCGCCGCCTACGGCGGGTTCGCCTCCCTCTACCTGCTGGCCGCGCTGATCGCGGTGCACCACGAGCCGCCGCAGCTGCTGGTGATCGTCTTCGCGGCGGCGGCGAACGCGGCGGCGCTCACACCGTCCCGGTGGCTGGTCCGCGCCGCGGTGGCCGCCGCGGCGCTGTCGATCGCCGGCAACGCCTGCTTCGGCACCGCGGTCGACCTGCACCACAGCAACCCCGCGGTGTTCGCCGAGATCGGCGGGCTGCTCATCGTCATCGCCCGGACGGTCTGGAAGACCGGCCGGGACCGCCTCGTGCCGCTGACCGTGCTGCTCGGCGTCGCGGTGCTGACCATCCCGCTGCGCTGGTCGCCGATGGGCGCGCTGGTGTTCACCGCGCCGCTCGGCATCACGGTCGCGGTCGCCCTCGGCGTCGGGCTCTACCTGCGCGCGGTGGACGCGCGCCGGGCCCGGTCGCTCGCGGCGGCGCGCCGCGACGAGCGGCTGGAACTGGCCCGCGACCTGCACGACTTCGTCGCCCACCATGTGACCGGCATCGTCGTGCAGGCGCAGGCGGCGCGGTTCGCGGCGCAGGTCGGCGCGGCGCAGTCGCCGGACCAGCTCGACACCATGTTCGCCGGGATCGAGAAGGCCGGCACCGAGGCGCTGACGTCGATGCGGCAGATGGTCGGCCTGCTGCGGGACGCGCAGCACACCTCGGCGCCCGACGGCGAGGCGTTCGGGAGCGGCGGCGCGCAGGCGGGCGAGCCGGCGACCCGGCCGGTCGGCGACCTGTCCCGGCTGCGCGACCTGGTCGCCGGCTTCCGCCATCCGCCCGCGACGCTCGCGCTGGCGCCCGACCTCGGCGCGCTGCCGCCCGAGGTCGCCGCGTCCGTGCACCGGGTCGTGCAGGAGTCGCTGACCAACGTCCGCAAGCACGCCGCCGACGCCGGGTCGGTCCAGGTCGCGGTCGCGCGGGTGGACGGCGGGTCGGTGGAGGTCAGCGTCCGCGACGACGGGCAGGGCCGGGGCCGCCGGCTGCCGTCCTCGGGGTTCGGGCTGGCCGGGCTGGCCGAGCGGGTCGACGCACTCGGCGGCCGGCTGCACGCCGGCCCCCTCCCGCAAGGCGGCTGGGAAGTCGTTGCCAGCCTTCCCACCCCTGAGGAGAAGTGATCTCCCCAAGCCACGCGACCGCCTCGACCCTCGCGATCGCACACGACGCCCGTTGAAGGGCAGGCGCCCTGGCGCCTGACCGCCGAGGGCGGTGCAAGATAGGCAGGTGACCATCCGGGTAGTGATCGCCGACGACCAGCAGATGGTGCGGACCGGATTCCGGATGATCGTCGACTCGCAGCCCGACATGGAGGTGGTCGGGGAGGCCGCCGACGGCGCCGAGGCCGTCGCGCTGACGCGCCGGCTCCGTCCCGACGTGTGCCTGTTCGACGTCCGGATGCCGAAGATGGACGGCCTGGAGGCGACCCGCCTCGTCGCCGGCGCCGACGTCGCCGACCCGCCGCGGGTGGTGATCGTCACCACGTTCGACATGGACGAGTACGTGTACGGGGCGCTGCGCGGCGGCGCGGTCGGCTTCCTGCTCAAGGACAGCGGCCCGGCGCTGCTGATCGAGGCGGTGCGCGCGGCGGCCGGCGGAGGGTCGCTGGTGTCGCCGTCGATCACCGTCCGGCTGCTGGAGCGCCTGGCGCGCCCGCCCGCGGCGCCCGCGCCGCCCCGGGAGCGGCCCACCGGCCGGGAGCTGGACGTCGTCCGGCTCGTCGCGCGCGGGCGCACGAACGAGGAGATCGCCGCGGAGCTGTTCGTGTCGCTGTCCACGGTGAAGACGCACCTCGGCAGCGTGATGCACAAGCTCGGCGCGCGGAACCGGGTCGAGGTCGCGGCGTGGGCGTGGGAGTCGGGCCTGATGACCTAGCCGTCAGGGGGACGGGGAACGGCGCGCACATCGCAACAGCTACGGGGGAACGGCACTGGCACCGGAGTCGATCGACGGCATCCCGCTGGCCGTGGCGCTCATCTGGATCGTGTGCGCCGCCGGGTGGGGGGTGGTCCTGGCGGGGCTGCGCCGCGGCCTGCGCGGCCCGGACCGCGGGCCCGCGCTGTTCGCGCACACCGCCACCCCGGCGGGCATCGTGCTGATGTCCGCGCTGCTCGGATACGGGTCGCTGTACGCGACGATCGCGCTGGCCGCGCAGTGGTGGTCGCTGTCCGTGGTGACGGGGTTCCGGCCCGCCCGGCTCGTGGCCGGAGGCGGCCTGGGGCGGCTCGCCGCGTGGTTGCTGCTGACCGCCGCCGTGACGTATGTGACGGGACGCCTCGTCCTCGGCCGGTAGCGGTGGGGCCGCGCCCGAAGATCCGCTGGACGAGTGCGAACCCTTCGCGGGCCAACCAAGTCAAACCTACGTAGTATCCGAAGCAGCGAATCGTAAAAAAGGGTCCCCTCGGAGGTGAAACCATGCCGTGTGCACTATGCGGCGACATCATCCCGTCCGAGGTCGCCCGGTGCCCGGCGTGCGGAGCCTGGGCGCGGCGCCGCGACTTCCGCGCCGTCGGGGTGGCGGTGTTCATGCTGCTCGGGTTCGACGCGTTCGTCTCGCTCGGCTCGGGGATCAGCCTGCTGAGAATGTCGCGGCCGCTGCACGACGCGACCCATGACACCTACGACGCGTCCGCCACCGGCAAGGCCCTCGCCCCGTACGGGGACGTGTTCCTGATCGGCGCGATCATGGCGGGGGTGACCGGGCTGCTGTACCTGGCGTGGCTGTGGCGGGCCTACGGGCAGTCGCCGGGGCCGCACCGCCATCACCGCGCCTGGGTGCTGCTCGGCTGGTTCTGCCCGGTGGTCAACCTGTGGCTGCCGCCCCGCATGGTCTACGAGGTCTGGGTGAACAGCGGCCGGTACCGGACGGCGGAGCGGCAGGCGGCCGGGCTGGTGGTGGCCGGCTGGTGGGGATGCGCCCTGCTCGGCCTGCTGTTCGCCCGCATGTTCGGCCACGGCAGCGTCGACACCCTCGCCGACGCCCGCTTCGACGTGCACGTCGGCGTCGCCGCGTCCGCCTTCCAGGCCCTCGCCGCCGCGCTGTGCATGGCCACCGTCTTCCAGATCACCCGCCTGCAGATCGTCCGCGACTAGGCCGGCGCCGGGCCGGACGAGCCGCCGCTCGTGTGCCACAGCGGGACGCGGGGAGGGGCGCCGCCGGCCGGGGCGATGTCGGAGTACGGGGACATCGCGAAGCCGGTCGGCTGGACGACGCGGCGGCCGACCGGGCGGGCCCGCGGGCCCCGTTCGGCCATGGCGGAGCGGACGGCGTCCATGCCGCCGTCCCGCCACCGCTCGAACAGGGACGTGAGGTCCCAGCAGGCCGTCGCGGTGATCGAGACGGCGCGGGCGCCGGCGTGCCGGACCCGGCCCCGCACGACCAGCAGCCACGAGCCGAACACGGTCGCGGCGCAGCGTTCCTGCACCGACTCGAAGAAGGCCAGGTCGACGGGGCCGGTGGAGTCGTCCAGTGTCGCGAAGACGACCCGCTGCCCGGACCGGACCGCCGGGGTCTGCGTCGCGACCTTCACCCCCGCGACCAGCACCTCCGACCCGTTGGGACGGCCCGGCAGCGCGGCGGCGCGGACGACGCCGAGGCCGTCGAGCAGCGCGTCGTAGAAGCCGAGGACGTGCCGGCTGACGTCCATGCCGAGGACGTCCAGCTCGGCCTCGACGACCTCGGCGGGCGTCATCGGCGGCAGCTCGCCGAGCGGGACGGGTTCGGCGAGGCCGATCTCGACGCCGGACAGGGCGCCGTCGCCGTCCTCGTAGCCGAGCGGCAGCTGCCCCTCGACCGCGGCGGGGCCGGTGCGGCGGGCGGTGACGCGGTCGAGGGCGCCGACGCGGCAGAGCAGGTCGCGGCGCGGCACCCGTTCGCCCGGGTACAGGGCGTCGAACGCCCCGGCGAGGACGAGGCGCTCGGCGGTCGGGCGCGACACCCGGGCGCGCCGCCAGAAGTCGGTCAGCGACGCGTACGGCCGCGCGCCGACGATCGTCCCGACCTCGGCGTCGCTGATGCCCCTGACCTCGTTGAGCGCGACGCGGATCCCGGTGGCGCCGCCCGCGGAGACGGGTTCGGCGTGCCAGTCCGGCGCGGACCGGTTGACGTCCAGCGGCAGGATCGGGACGCCGAAGTGCCGCGCGTCGTCCAGGATGACCCGCTTGGGGTACATGCCGGGGTCGTGGGTGAGGACGCCGGCGTAGAACGCGGCGGTGTGGTGCCGTTTCAGCCAGGCGGACTGGTAGGTCGGCAGCGCGAACGACGCGGCGTGCGCCTTGCAGAACCCGAACGCGCCGAACGCGGTGAGCGTCCGCCAGACCCGTTCGACGGTCGGCTCGTCGTAGCCGCGCGCCCGCGCGCGCTCGCGGAACCAGGCGCCGACGACGGCCTGGCCGCGCTCGTGGTTCAGGCTGCGCCGCGCCGCCTCCGCAGTCGACAGGCCGCAGCCGGTCATCACGTCGAAGACCCGCAGCACCTGCTCGTGGAAGACGACGACGCCGAGGCTCTCGCGCAGGGCCGGTTCGAGGTCGGGGTGCGGGTAGCCGGGCTCCCTGGTCCCGGCGCGGGCGTCCAGGAACGGCGTCACCATGTCGGAGTTGACCGGCCCGGGGCGGAACAGCGAGATGTCGATGACGAGGTCGTCCAGGTTCCAGGGCTGGAGGCGGCCGATCAGCTCGCGCTGGCCGGGCGACTCGATCTGGAAGCAGCCGAGCGTGCGGGACGTGCGGATCAGCGCGTAGGTGTCGGGGTCGTCGCGCGGGACGGCCTCCAGGTCGATCTCCTCCCCGGTCGTCCGCGCGACCTCCGCGACCGCGTGCGCCATCGCCGACTGCATCCGGACGCCGATGACGTCGAGCTTCAGCAGGCCCATCGCCTCGACGTCGTCCTTGTCGAACTGGCTCATCGGGAACCCGAGCGCGCTCTGCTCGACGGGCACGCGGTCGCGCAGCGTCGCGTTGGACAGCAGCACCCCGCACGGGTGCATGGCGATGTGGCGGGGCAGGCCGTCCAGCCGCTCGGCGATGCGGAACAGCACGTCGAGGCGGCCTTGCGACAGGTTGCTCTGCCGCAGTTCCGGCAGGTCGCGCAGCGCGGCGCCGATCTGGTTCGCCCGGATGTGCGGGAACGCCTTGGCGATCGCGTCGATCTCCTGTGGCGGCAGCCCGACGGCGTTGCCGACGTCGCGGATCGCGCTGCGCGCCCGGTAGGTCTCCATCATCGACACGCAGGCCGTGCCGGCGGCGCCGTACCGGTCGAACAGCGCCCCGTAGGCCTCCAGCCGCCGCGCCGACTCCACGTCGAGGTCGATGTCGGGCAGGCCCTCGCGGCTGTCGGCGAGGAACCGCTCCATGACGAGATCGTGCCGGAGCGGGTCGAGGTCGCCGATCCCGAGCAGGTAGTTGACCAGGCTGCCCGCGCCGGAGCCGCGGATCGCGCAGCGGATGCCGCGCGAGCGGATCAGCGCGGCCGCGTCGGCGACCGTGAGGAAGTACGAGGCGAGGCCCTTGCGGGCGATCACGGCCAGCTCGTCGGCGAGCCGCGCCTCCGCGCGCCGGGACCCGCCGAGGCCGCGGCGGGCCATCCCCTCCGCGCAGCGGGCGGCGAGCCGGGCGTGCGGATCACCGGTCACCTCGGGCAGGTGCACCGCGTCCATCCCCAGGTCACGGCCCGGGTCCAGGACGCACCGCGCCGACAGCCGGCGGGTCTCGGCGAGCAGCGCGTCCGCCTCGTCCGGGCCGCAGGCGAGCTCCGCGGCCCGGCGCATCCGCGGCTCCGACTTCAGGTAGGCGTGCCCGGTCCGGTCGTCCAGGTGCCGCCGGTCCAGCGGGACGAGCCGGCGCGTCACGTCCAGCACCTGAGCCACCGGATGGTCGGCCGGCTCCAGATACCGGACGGCATTGGCGAGCACCGCGGGCACCCCGGCCTCCCGGGCGAGCGCGAGCATCCGCGCCGCCCGGTGCCCGTCCCCCACGTCGTGGTGGTTCACGATCTCGATCACCGTCTCGGCCGTCGCCCGCCACCGCGCCAGCAGCCGGGACGCCACGTCCGGGCGCCGCGCCGCGACGGCCCGTCCCACGTCGGAGGCGGGGCCGAGCAGGACCACGAGCCCGTCGGCGTGCGCGCCGACCATCTCCCGCGTCGTCACCGGGCGGCCCCGCTCGCCCGCCGCGTGCGCCGCGCTGACCAGCCGGCACAGCGACCGCCAGCCGGTGCGCCCCGCGGCCAGCACCACGACGCGCTCGCCGCCGGCGAAGCCGAGGTCGGCGCCCACGACCGCGCCGATCCCCGCGTCGGCGCACGCTTGGACGTGCCGGACCGCGCCGTACAGCCCGTCCCGGTCGGTCAGCGCGAGGGTCTCCATGCCGAGGTCCGCCGCGCGGGCGGCCAGCGCGGCGGGCGGCGCCACCCCGTACCGGAGCGAATACCCCGAAGCGACATGAAGGTGCACGTCAATCCCATACCCGGGAAAGAAGCCATGTGTCGGACGCCGCGTCGTAGCGCAGCTCGTAGACCCCGATCTCCCGGTCCGGGGTCGCCTCGACCCGCCAGAACTCCCGCTCGCCGGTGGCCTCGCCGTCGGGATGCTGCTCCCGCCACCAGTCGCGGGTCGTGACCCAGTGCTCCAGCACCCGCCGGACGCGGTAGAGCCGGCCACGCCAGACGAACCGGACCGGACGCCCGTCGCTCACCCAGACGTCCACCGGGTCGCCGAACACGCGTGTCATCTGCCTCCCCCTCGTGCTCGCCGCACGGGGGAAGGGAGCATGCGGCCGTTCGAACATACGTTCGCGACCGAGTCTAGAGACCCCCGAGACGGACAAGCAAGACGGGGTGCGGTGGACGCGCCAGCTCAGCCGAGCAGGCCGGCGATCCGGTCGGCGGCGACGACGGCCGCGGCGGCGTCGGCCATGCCGCCGCCGGGCCACAGGTAGGACCAGCCGGCGCCGACCGGGGTGGCGACGACCATGATCTGCCGGAGCGTGCGGGGCCCGTGGACCCTCAGCATGCTCCCGCCGGGGCCGGCGAGCCGGCAGGACAGGCCGCGGGCCTCCAGCTCGTACGCCAGGGCCGCCAGGTGCCGGCGACGCACCTCGGCGATCTCTCCTCCATCGGCTACAGACACCCGCATCAGCCGCCTCAGCATGGACCGGGCCGCCCGCCGGCGACCATGAGCGATCGTGCGGCGACCGTTGGTGACCGGCTCTCAGGATGGCCCGTACCGGCGGGCCGCGCAGCGGAAACGCCGAGAGTGGGACGGGGTTTTCCGGGCCCGGCGCCGATGGTCCTGGCAGGCGAAGTGGGCGCGCCGTCCCCGGGTGCGCCAATCGGCCGGCCGGCACCGCGTCTTCCGCATAACGGAACCCGGTTCGGATACGGAGGGTCCGTCCGTGATAGAAGCCTCTCTGAGACGGGCGTGCCGCGCCCGGCCCCGGAGAAGGAGTCAGCCGATGGCCCCCGCCCCCGCCGGCGTCGAACCGGGTCCCCCGGAGGGCGCGGGCGTCCCGGCGCGCACCGAGCGCGCCCTGGCCGGGCTGCGCGAGCGCAAGAAGCAGAAGACGCGGCTCGCGCTGATCGACGCGGCGCTGGAGCTGTTCCTCGAGCAGGGCTACGAGGCGACGACGATCGACGAGATCGTGGCCGCGGTGGAGGTGTCCCAGCGCACGTTCTTCCGCTACTTCGCCACCAAGGAGGACGTCGTCACGAGCTTCCCCGCCGAGCACGACCACGTGCTGGCGGAGGCGCTGGCGGAGCGGCCGGCGGAAGAGCGCCCGTTCACCGCGCTGTTCGAGTCGCTGCGCGTGGTGCTGCGCACCATCGCCGGCAGCGACCCGGCCGACAGCGAGCGGTTCCGCCGCGTCCGGCAGGTGATCGAGGCGACGCCGTCGCTGATCTCGGCGCAGATGGCGCGGTACAAGGCGGCCGAGAGCGAGCTCGCCGCCGAGATCGCGCGGCGCGAGGGCGTCGACCTGGAGCACGATCTGCGGCCGCGGATCGTGGTGGCGTTCTACTCGTCGGCGACGCGGGTCGCGTTCGAGGACTGCGCGCGGCAGGAGATCTGGGATCCCGAGACCGTCGCGGCCCGGGTCGAGGAGGCCGTCGCGCTCGTCAGCCGCACCATGCGCGACTGGGTGTGACGGGCCGGGTGTGACGGGCCGGGCGTGCCGGAATAGCCCGCGGGCATGGCGGGTTGCGGCGTTCCGGAGGGTTCCCCGAACGGCAGGAGTGGATATGCGCGCGATCGTCGTCTCCGAGAGCGGCGGCCCGGAGGTGCTGAAGGCCGGCGAGCGTCCCGACCCGGTCCCCGGCGCCGGGGAGGTGCTCGTCGACGTGGCGGCGAGCGGCGTCAACTTCATCGACGTCTACCACCGGACGGGCGCCTACGCGCAGTCGCTGCCCTACACGCCGGGCGTGGAGGGCGCGGGCACGGTGGCCGCGGTCGGCGACGGCGTCACGGACTTCGCGGTGGGCGACCGGGTGGCCTGGTCGAACGTGCCCGGCTCGTACGCGCAGCGGGCCGCGGTCCCGGCGGACAAGGTCGTGCCCGTCCCGGACGGCGTGGGCCTGGAGGACGCGGCCGCCGCGCTGCTGCAGGGCATGACGGCGCACTACCTGACGCGCTCGATCCACGAGGTGAAGGCGGGCGACACCGTCCTCGTGCACGCGGCGGCGGGCGGGATGGGCCTGCTGCTCACCCAGGTCTGCAAGGCGGCGGGCGCCCGCGTCATCGGGACCGCGTCGACGCCCGAGAAGAAGCGGACGGCCCGGGACGCGGGCGCCGACGAGGTGCTCGACTACGACGGCTTCGCCGACCGGGTGCGGGAGCTGACCGGCGGCGAGGGCGTCGCCGTGGTGTACGACGGCGTCGGCGCGCCCACGTTCGACGGCAGCCTGGCGAGCCTGCGGCGGCGCGGGGTCCTCGCGCTGTACGGCGCGGCGGGCGGGAAGGTGCCGCCGTTCGACCCGCAGCGGCTGAACGCGGCCGGTTCGCTGTTCCTGACCCGGCCGACGCTCGCGCACTACACCGCGACCCGCGAGGAACTGCTGGAACGCGCCGCCGACGTGTACGGCTGGATCGCCTCCGGCGACCTGGAGCTGCACATCGGGCACCGCTACGACCTCGCGGACGCGGCCACCGCGCACGCCGACCTGGAGGCGCGCCGCACCACGGGCAAGCTGCTGCTGATCCCCTGACGCCGAACGATGATCAGGGCGGCGCCGGCTCCCTTAGCCTTGCCTCCATGACGACATACACCGCCGATCCCCTCGAACAGGACGAGCCCCGCGTCCTCGGGCCCTACCGCCTGCTCGGCCGGCTCGGCCGCGGCGGGATGGGCACCGTGTACCTGGCCGCCGAGCCGGACGGGCGCCGGGTCGCGGTGAAGGTCGTCAACCGGGAGCTGGCCGGGGAGCCGGCGTTCGTCGCCCGGTTCCGCCGCGAGGTCACCGCCGCGCGCCGCGTCCACCGGTTCTGCACCGCGCCCGTGCTGGACGCCGAGCTCGACCAGGACCCGCCGTACGTCGTCACCGAGTACATCGACGGGCCGAGCCTGGAGGCGGCCGTCAAGGAGCGCGGGCCGCTGCCCGGCTCGGACCTGGAGTCGATCGCGGTCGGGGTCGCGACGGCGCTCGCCGCGATCCACGGCGCCGGGATCGTGCACCGCGACCTCAAGCCCGCGAACGTGCTGCTGTCGTCCACCGGCCCCCGCGTCATCGACTTCGGCATCGCCCGCGCCCTCGACGCGGCGGACGGCCCGACCCGCACCGGCCAGTTCGTCGGCACCCCGTCCTACATCGCGCCCGAGGTGCTGCACGGGGGGCCGGTCGAGCAGGCGTCGGACGTCTTCGCGTGGGGGTGCGTCATCGCCTACGCCGGGACGGGCCGTCCGCCGTTCCAGGGCGAGTCGGTCGCCGACACCTTCCGCCGGATCGGCGCGGAGGAGCCGGTGCTGGACGGCCTCGACCCGCGGCTGCGCGCGATCGTCGCCGCCGCGCTCGACAAGGACCCGCGCAACCGGCCGACCGCGGAGCGGCTGCTCGCCCGGCTCGTCGGGCCGGAGCGGGCCGACCCGGAGCGGCTCGCGGAGACGGTCTCGGCGACCTGGCGGCGCCCGGACGGTGCGCGGCCCGCGCCGCCCGCGCCGGTTCCGCCGCCCGCACCCGCCCCGGCGCCGCACGTCCCGGCGCCGCGTCCCGCCGCGCCGCCGGCCGCCGAGGCGCCCGCGGTTCCGGAGCCCGCCGAGGCCGCGGCGCCTGCGGAGCGGGGCGCGGACGAGGAGACCGTGCTGGTCGACCTGCCGTTCCCGGCGGCGTGGCGCGGGCCGCGGCGCTGGTTCACCCTGCTGCGCGGCCTGCTGGTGATCCCGCACCTGCTGGTGATGCTGCTCATGTACGCCGCGCTGGTGGTCGTGATGCCGGTGAGCTGGCTGGTGATCCCGTTCACCGGCCGCTACCCGCGGCCGCTCTACGGCCTGGTCGTCGGCTGCCAGCGCTGGTCGAGCCGCGTCGTGGCGTACGCCTTCGGGCTCACCGGCGAGAAGCTGCCGCCGTTCCGCACGCTGCCCCGCGCGCGCCGGACCCGCTGAGCCCGCGCGCCGGACCCGCCGAGAACGCTGAACCCGACGCGCGCTCCGCGCGTCTGAAACGTCGGCGGCCGCTAGGGTGCTAACGCGAACCCCCCAAACCCCCCTTTCCCAGGAACTTCACACCATGACGACGCACGCAGGAGAGAACGGCGAGGCCCTGCGCCCCGAGGACCCCACCGAGCTCGGCCCCTACCGGCTGGTGGGGCGGCTCGGCCGCGGCGGCATGGGCACGGTCTACCTCGGCGAGGACGCCGGCGGGCGGCGCGTCGCCGTCAAGGTGATCAACCGCGAGCTGGCCGGGGAGGTGCCGTTCCGCGACCGGTTCCGCCGCGAGGTGACCGCCGCGCGGCAGGTCCGCCGGTTCTGCACCGCGCCGGTGCTGGACGCCGAGCTGGACCGCGACCCGCTGTACGTGGTCACCGAGTACATCGAGGGCCCGAGCCTGGAGACCGCCGTCGCCGAGCGCGGCCCGCTGCCCGGCTCCGACCTGGAGGGTCTCGCGGTCGGGGTGGCGACGGCGCTCGCCGCGGTGCACGGCGCCGGGATCGTGCACCGCGACCTCAAGCCCGCGAACGTGCTGCTGTCGTCCACCGGGCCCCGCGTGATCGACTTCGGCATCGCCCGCGCCCTGGACGCGGCGGACGGCCCGACCCGCACCGGCCAGTTCGTCGGGACGCCGAACTACCTGCCGCCCGAACTGCTGCGCGGCGAGCCGGTCACCCCGGCCTCCGACGTGTTCTCCTGGGGCTGCGTCGTCGCCTACGCCGGGACGGGCCGGGCGCCGTTCGCCGGCAGCACCGTGCCGGAGATCTTCTACCGGGTCGCGCACGACGAGCCGAAGCTCGACGGCCTCGACCCGGCCCTGCGCGACGTCGTCGCCGCCGCGCTCGACAAGGACCCGCGGAGCCGGCCGTCGGTCCAGGAGCTGCTCGGCCGCCTGGTCGGCTCCGGGCGGACGCCCGACCCGGCCGTGCTCGCCCAGACCGTCCAGGCGAGCTGGCACGGCGCCGGGACGGATCCGACCGTGCAGGGGCGGCACGCCCAGCCCGGGCCGACCGCCCTGCTCGGCGCGGACGCCACCCGCCGCGACTCCCGCCCCGCCGGCCGCCCGGCCGGCGCCGGCGGCCTCGGCGGCGTGCCGAAGCGTCCGCTGCTCATCGCGGGCGCCGCCGTCGCCGCGCTGGCCGTCGTCGCCGCGGTCGTGGCGTTCACCGTGTTCCGCTCGGACGGCCCGCCGGACAAGCTCGCCACCGTGTTCAGCGACGACTTCTCCAGCCAGGACTCCGGCTGGAGCGGAGGCCTCTACGGCAGCCAGTACGGCTACAAGGACGGCAAATACTGGCTCGACACCGACACGATCTCCGCCGCGCGGTCGCGGGACGTGCCCAAGGACCCCAAGGACGTCCCGGACCCGATGCTGATGACCGTCACGGTCACCGTCTGGCAGGGCGCGCCGGACGCGCACTACGGCATGGCGTGCCGGACGGGCGACAACGGCAAGCAGCAGTACACGTTCCTCGTCCGGCACGACGGCAAGGGCGCGACGCTCCGCAAGACCAGCGCCGCCCTCGGCTCCAAGGAGCTGGCCTCGCCCGACTCCGTCCCCGGCTTCGCCAAGAAGGGGCCGAACAAGGTGCAGGTCGCCTGCGAGGGCGAGGACGGCGGCAAGAAGGTCCGGCTGCGGCTGTGGGTGAACGGCGAGCAGGTCGTGGACGAGACCGACGGCGACCAGCCGCTGCCGAACGGCGGGGCGAGGCTGCAGATCGAGCGGGGCGGCAACCAGGCCGAGAAGAGCGTCGTCGGCTTCGACGACTTCGACCTGTCGAAGATCACCGGCTAGCGGTCAGCGGGGCGGCAGGTAGCCGGCGGTCCAGCGGGTCAGCTCGGCGAACACCTCCCGGCGGGCCGGTTCGGCCGACAGCGTCAGGTCGTGCAGCCCGCCGTCGATCCGCACGAGCGTGACGTGCCGGCCGAGCCGGGACGCCCATTTCGCCATGTGCGCGACGTCCAGGACGGCGTCGGCGCCGGTGACGTCCAGCACCTTGCGGGACGGGCGGACGCTGCGCGAGGAGGCCATGACCAGCACCGGGACGTCGATGTCCAGGCCCTTGTGCACGCGCAGCTGGCCGCGCCGGACCGCGTCGAGCCACGCCGCGCGCACCGGGAACCCCTCCATCGGCTTCCAGGCGAGGTCGAAGTCCCATTCGCCCTCGTGGTCGCGGTGGATGCTGCGCGGGTACCGGTCGCTCACCCCGGCGGGCAGCGTCGCCTTCGGGAACCGGGGGCGCAGCGCCCGCGCCAGGCCCGCGCCGATCTTGCGCATGGGCAGGGGCTCGTTGATGTCGAGGAACGGGCTGTTGAGGAACACCCCGTCCACCAGGCCCTTCCCGCGGGCCCGTTCGGCCCACAGCGCGGCGATCAGCCCGCCGGTGGAGTGCCCGTTCAGCAGCAGCGTGCCGTGCCCGTCCACGTCCCGGATGATCCGGACGGCCTCGTCGATCTCGGGGAAGTACTCGCTCAGGCTCTCGATGTAGTTCGCCGTCTGGTGCGGCCGCAGGGAGCGCCCGTACTTGCGCAGGTCGAGGGCGTAGAAGTCGAAGCCGAGGCCGAGGTAGAAGTCGGCGAGGTGCGTCTGGAAGAAGTAGTCGACGAACCCGTGCAGGTACAGCACCGCCCGGCCGGACGGTTCCGCGCCGCGCCGCCGGACGAGCGTCGCGACGACCTCCCCTTCGGCGTCGTGCCCCATCGGCAGCTCGATCGCCTCGTACCCGGGGCCGAGCACATCCGCCGTCACGTCCATCGCGCCTCCCTCGCCGTACCGCCGACCTCAGCGTACGGTGCGGGACCACCGTCCCGGATCGCCATAATCGGACGTCCGATACGTGGATCACAACAGTCCTAAATTCCCCTAAGGTGAGTGACGACCCTGTCACGGGTCGCGACCCCCAGCCGCCGACCAGGGAACCCGAGCGATGACCGACACCACCGACGACCGTCCGGCCCGCCTGCGGACGGGGCTGCGCCGCCGGCACATGACGATGCTCGCCATCGGCGGCGCGGTCGGCGCGGGCCTGTTCGTCGGCAGCGGCGCCGTGATCGGCACCGCCGGGCCCGCCGCGGTGGTGTCCTACGCGGTTGCGGGCGTGCTGGTGCTGTGCGTGCTGCGGGCCCTCGGCGAGATGGTGGTGGCGCGGCCGGTCGCCGGATCGCTGGCCGAGTACGCGCGGATGGCGCTCGGCCCGTTCGCCGGGTTCACGATCGGCTGGCTGTACTGGTACCTGTACGTCGTCCTCGTCGGCGCCGAGGCGACGGCGGGCGCGGCGATCCTCGCCGGCTGGATCGACCTGCCGCAGTGGTTCCTCGCCGCGGTGCTGCTGGTGGTGATGACGGCGGTCAACCTGGTGTCGGTCCGCTCGTTCGGCGAGTTCGAGTTCTGGTTCGCCTCCGTCAAGGTCGCCGCGATCCTGGTGTTCCTGGTGCTCGGCGTGCTGTGGATCGCGGGCCTGTGGCCGGACTCCCCCGGCGGGCTGGACGTGCTGACCGGGCACGGCGGCTTCGCCCCGAACGGGGTCAAGGCGGTCTTCACCGCGATCGTGGGGGTGATGTTCGCCTTCGGCGGCACGGAGATCGTCACGATCGCCGCCGCCGAGAGCGAGGAGCCCGGCCGGGCCGTCGCGAAGGCCACCGGGAACGTGCTGTACCGCGTCGCGCTGTTCTACGTGCTGTCCATCCTGCTGGTGGTCTCGATCCTGCCGTGGAACGACGCGAAGGTGCTGACCAGCCCGTTCGTCAGCGCGCTGGACCGGCTGGACGTGCCCGCCGCCGGCACGGTGATGCAGGCGGTGATCCTGACCGCGGTGCTGTCGGTGCTGAACTCGGCGATCTACGTCTCGTCCCGGATGCTGTACGTGCTGACCCGGGACGGCGACGCGCCCGCCGGGCTGGTGCGGCTGAACCGGCGCGGCGTCCCGGTCCGCGCGATCCTGCTCGGCACCGTCGCGGCCTGGGCCGCGGTGATCGCCTCGTACGCCTCGCCCGACCAGGTGTTCAAGTTCCTGATGAACTCGATCGGCGTCATCCTGGCGTTCGTCTACCTGTCGATCATGTTCTCGGAGCTGCGGCTGCGCGCCCGGCTGCGGCGCGCGGACCCCGGCGCCCTCACCTACCGGATGTGGCTGTACCCGTACTTGTCGTGGCTGGTCATCGCCGCGCTGGTGGCGGTGCTGGTGTCGATGGCCTTCATGCACGCGCAGCGGTCGCAGCTGATCGCCTCGCTGGTCAGCCTCGCCGTGGTGGCCGCCTGCTACCCGCTGCGCGCCCGGTTCGGCAAGACCCCGCCCGTCACCGCTCCCCCCGTCCCGCCGGATGCGCGCTGACCGGCGCTATGCCCTAGTCTCTCGCGAAGATCATCGGACGGATCGGAGCAGTTCCCCCCATGACGGAACCGGCCCAGCTGGAGGGCAGCCGCACCAGCAACGCGCTGGAGTGCGCGCTCGCCTTCCTCAAGACCTGGTACGGCGAGCCCGCCGCCGCGGGCAGCGTGCGCTACGACCCCGGGGACGCGCTCAGCATCCTGCGCGGCGAGCCCCGCGCCCGCGAGCGCGCCGAGCGGACCCTCGGCGCCGCGTTCCGCTACATCGGCCCGGACGCGGCCGCGCTCGACGCGATCCGGGACCGGCTCCTGCAGCTCGGGCACGGCCACGCGGCGCTGATCGTCAACGGCTGGCACCCGAGCGAGGGCACCGGCACGCACGCCTGGAACGCCTGCAACCACGAGGGCCGCGTCACCTGGCTGGACACCTGCCGCGGCGAGCGCGGCCCCGAGCCGCTCTACCCGGACGTCCACGGCGTCTGGGCGATCATCACCGACGCCGCCGGACGGGGGATGCCGTGATCACGCGCGAGTGGGTGCTGGAACGCTCCCGTGCCATGTTCGCCGCCTCCCCCACCGCGGCGGGCCCGGTCGAGGTCGGGCTGCACGAGTTCGACCTCGGCTTCGTCGTGTGGCCGGTGGAGCCGCCGCCCGCCGACTGGTCCCGTCCGCCGGACACCATCGGCGGCAGCGTCGTGGTGCTGGACCGGCAGACCGGACAGGTCAGCTTCTGGCCCCGCCTGTCCGCCCGCCACGTCGCCGACATGTACCGCAAGAGCCAGGCGTCCTGAGGGCGCTCAGTCCTTGCGGCCCGTCGCGGCGACGGTGACGCCGAGGCCGATCATCATCAGGCCGCCGGTGCCGCCGATCGCCGCGAGCCGGCGCGGCGAGCGGGCGAACCAGGCCCGGGCGGCGCCGGCCGCCAGCCCCCAGCAGCTGTCGCACAGCAGCGCGATCACCACGAAGATCAGCCCGAACACCAGCATCTGCAGCGGCACGTGCCCGTGCCCGCGGTCCACGAACTGCGGCAGGACGGCGGCGAAGAAGACCGTCGTCTTCGGGTTGGTGATCCCGACCGTGAAGCCCTGCCACAGGTCCTTGGCGCGGCTGCGGCCGCCCATGGCGCCCGTGCCGCCGACCGCCTCGCTCAGCGACCGGCGGTGCCGGAACGCCTGGACGCCGAGGTACACCAGGTAGGCGGCGCCCGCCAGCTTCAGGGCGGTGAACACCATGACGGACCGCGCCACGATCGAGCCGATCCCGAACGCGACGGCGAGGGCCAGCGCGAGCGCGCCGATCTCGTTGCCGACGACGCTGGTCAGCGCGGTGCCGCGGCCGTGGGCGAGGGCCCGGCCGACGACGAACAGCACGGTCGGTCCGGGGATCAGGATGATGGCCAGCGCCATCGCGGAGAAGGCGAGCAGTTGCCCGGTCGACATCATCCTCGAACAGTACGCACCTGACACCCCGGAGCCCATCCCATTTTTTCGCCCGCCCTCGACCTGCGTGGTCCTGCGGGCGTCCGATCGGTTCCGGGAGGCGGCGGCGGAAGATGACCATTCCTGGCCGGTGGAAACACCGTGACGTAGACCACATGACCGACATAGCGTTCGCGCATGACCGCTCACGCCTCAGCGGCGTCCGGCCCGATCGAAGCCACCTCCCCCGATGAGGCCCCCGCGCTCGCCTGGCGGCCGGTGCTGCTGATCGCCGGGGTGCTCGGGGCGCTGCTGCTCGCGGTCGCCGCCCGTTACGGCTACCACCGCGACGAGCTGTACTTCCGGGTCGCCGGACGGCATCCGGCCTGGGGCTATCCGGACCAGCCGCCGCTGCTGCCGCTGCTGACCCGGGCCGTGACGGAGGCGTTCGGCGACACGCTCGTGGCGCTGCGCGTCCCGGCGGCCGTCTTCTCCGCGGCGGGCGTCGTCGTCGCGGCGCTCACGGCGCGGGAGATGGGCGGCCGGCGCCGCGCCCAACTCCTCACCGCCGCGTCCTACGCGGTGTGCCCGTTCGTGGTCGCCGTCGGCCACACCTTCTACACCGCGACGCTCGACCTGCTGCTGTCGACGGCGCTGGTGTGGCTCGTGGTCCGGTGGGTGCGGACGTCCGACCAGCGGATGCTGCTCGCGGCCGGCGCGGTCGCGGCGGCCGCGCTGAGCGTCAAGTACCTGGCCGGGTTCCTGCTCGCCGCGCTCGTCGTGGGCCTGCTGGTGTCCGGTCCCCGCGACTTCCTGCGCCGCCCGATGCTCGCGGCCGGCGCCGCGGTGATCGCGATCGCCGTGCTGCCGGGGGTGCTCTGGCAGGCCCGGCACGGCTGGCCGCAGGTCGACATGGCCGGCGAGATCGCCGACAGCGGCGACTTCGCCGGGCGGCCCGGGTTCGTCCCGTTCCAGATCCTGATGACGGGGATCCTGCCGTCCTGGCTGTGGATCTACGGGCTGTGGCGGACGTACCGGTCGGAGGGCCTGCGCCCGTTCCGCTTCCTCGGCCACGCCTACCTGCTGCTCAACGTCGTGTTCATCGCCACCGGCGGCAAGCCGTACTACCTGGCCGGGCTGTGGGCGGCGCTGTGGGCGGCGGGCGCCGTGGAGATCGAGCGGCACGGCGCGCCGCGCGGCTGGGGATGGGCGGCGACCGTCCCGGCGTACGCGGTCACGGCCGTGTGCAGCATCGCGCTGACGCTGCCGGTGTACCCGGTGAAATGGCTGGCCGACACCCCGCAGCCGGCCGTCAACGCCGACTCCGCCGAGACCGTCGGCTGGCCCCGGTTCGCGCGGGAGGTCGCGCGCGCCTACGGCGCGCTGCCGCCGGACGAGCGCGCCAGGGCGACGATCGTGGTGGGCAACTACGGCGAGGCCGGGGCTCTCGACCGGTACGGCCGGAAGCTCGGCCTGCCCCGCGCCTACAGCGGCCACAACGGCTTCTGGTACTTCGGCCGCCCGCCCGACACCGGTGGCCCCACCATCCTCGTCGGCCCGGACGACGTCGCCGAGGGGGCGCGCCTCAACCGCTACTGGACGGACGTGCGCGCGGTGGGCCGCATCGACGACGGCGTCGGCCTCGACAACGAGGAGCAGGGCAAGCCGGTGTGGGTGTGCCGGGGCCAGCGCGCGCCCTGGACGCGGCTATGGCCCGACTTCAAGGCACTCGGCTGACCCGCCGCGTCAGGAGGTCAGGATCTCCCAGGCCGTGCCGCGGCGGACCAGCAGGTCGTGGGTCAGCAGGCTCCCGGCGGGCACGTCCCACGCCGGGTCCGAGACGCCGTCGCCCCGGTCCTCCGCCCACACCTGGCCGACCGCCCAGCGCAGCTTGTCGACGCCGTCCGGATGCCCCGTGCCGGACGCCACGAACACGTCCCGCGCCGGCACCGCGACGACGAGATCGCCCTCCACGTCCTGCGCGAGCTTGTCCAGGAAACCCTCGTCCAGCAGCAGCGCCGCCTCCAGCCCGCCCCGCCGGGACGGCGCCCCCGCCGGGCCCGGCTCGCCGAGCGTCACCGTGACCGCCCGCACGTCCGGATACCAGCTGAGGCCGAGATCCGGCCGGCGGTTCCGCAGGTTGATCACCGCCTGCCGGCGCAAGTCCCCGGCGGCGACGCCCAACTCCGCGCAGTGCCGCCCCGCCACGTGCTCGTAGCGGCGGCCCGCCACCGCCGACTCGTCGGCGATCTCCAGCGCGTAGGTGACGTACAGGTCGCCCGCGAACGCGTCGCGGACCGGCTCCTCGTCCGGCGGCAGCGGGAACTCCAGCTGGACCTCCGCCGGAACCCGCGCCTTCATCAGCGGGACGATGAGACTGGACCGCTCCTCGGTCACCCGACGTCCTCCGTGTTCATTGCCTTGCCCTTGGCGGTCGGGCGCTGGAGCGCCCTTCCTTCAACGGGCAATGCGGCGATCGCTGCATCGCTCCGACTCGCCCTGGGGCTCGCTGCGCGATCAGGTTCTCGCTTCGCTCGAACCCGGCTTCGCTCGCGATCGCAACGCTTGAGGTTGCTGGGGGTCGAGCTTAGTACGGGTGCGCCAGGTGTCGAACTGCACGCCGAAGGTCACGTGTGATCGCGCCGTCACGATGGGTAGTGATCGTTCCGGGGGGAACGTGGACTTCTGGGAGTACCTGGACAGCCGGCGCGAGCGGCTGCGGTTCGAGACGTGGCAGCACGCCAGCATGGTCTTCCAGTGCGTGCTGGCCGCGCTGGTGATCGGGCTCGTGATCGGGCTGGCCGTCTACCGCAGCGGGCGGCTGTCCGCGCTGGCCACCGGCACCGCCGGGGTCGTCTTCACGGTGCCGTCGCTGGCGCTGCTCGGCCTGCTGATCACGCCGCTGGGGCTGGGCGTGGCGCCGAGCGTCGTCGCGCTGACGCTGTACTCGCTGCTGCCGATCGTGCGCAACACGATCGTCGGGCTGGCCGGCGTCGACCGGACGCTGGTGGACGCGGCGCGCGGCATCGGGATGACCCGCACGGCGATCCTGTTGCGCGTCGAGCTGCCGCTGGCCTGGCCGGTGATCCTCACCGGCGTCCGGGTGAGCACCCAGCTCGCCATGGGGATCGGGGCGATCGCCGCGTACGTGTCCGGCCCCGGCCTCGGCGAGCAGATCTTCTCCGGGCTGGCGCGGCTCGGCGGCGCCAACGCGATCAACATGACGCTCGCCGGGACGGTGCTGATCATCATCCTGGCGCTGCTGTTCGACGGCTGCTTCGTTCTGATCGGGCGGCTCACCACCCCGCGGGGCATCCGTGTCTGACGAGGTGCGGGCGACGGCCGAGGCGGCAGACGATCAGGACGGGGCCGGGCGCGGCGGCATCCGGCTGATCAACGTCACCAAACGGTATCCGGGACAGGGCACGCCCGCCGTCGACGACGTCACGATGACGATCCGCAGCGGCGAGATCGTGGTGCTGCTCGGCCCGTCCGGCAGCGGCAAGACCACGATGATGCGGCTGATCAACCGGCTGATCGAGCCCACCTCCGGGAAGATCATCGTCGCCGGGCAGGACGCGATGGGGCTCGACCCGACCGAGCTGCGCCGGCACATCGGGTACGTCATCCAGAACGCCGGGCTGTTCCCGCACATGACGGTCGCGACGAACGTGGGGCTCGTCCCGCAGATGCTGAAGTGGGACAAGAAGCGCATCGCGGCGCGGGTGGACGAGCTGCTGGAGCTGGTCGACCTCGATCCCGGCCAGTACCGCGACCGGTACCCGCGCGAGCTGTCCGGCGGCCAGCAGCAGCGCATCGGCGTCGCCCGCGCGCTCGCCGCCGACCCGCCCGCCATGCTGATGGACGAGCCGTTCGGCGCCCTCGACCCGATCACCCGCGGGAACCTCCAGGACTCGCTGCTGCGGCTGCAGGACGAGCTCGGCAAGACCATCGTGTTCGTCACCCACGACATCGACGAGGCGCTCAAGCTCGGCGACCGCATCGCGATCCTCGACAAGGGCTCGCGCGTCGCGCAGTACGCCACCCCGCAGGAGATCCTGCTGAACCCCGCCGACGACTACGTCGAGCGGTTCCTCGGCGGCGGGCAGGCGATGCGGCTGCTGCAGTCCAGCCGGGTCGCGGACGTCCCGCTGCAGCACGTGCCGGAGGCCCGCGCCGGCGACGACGCGGACGCCGTCCGGCGCCGGATCGAGGGCAGCGAGATCGGCTTCGCGATCGTGCTGGACGAGCGGGACCGGCCCGTCCGCTGGGCCCATCCCGAGGACCTCGACGGCGTCACAGGGCCGATCGGCGAACGCGGCATGGACGTCGCGCCGCCGATCCGGGCCCGCGCCACCCTCCAGCAGGCCCTGGAGTCGCTGATCCAGATCGAGCACGAGTGGGTGCCGGTCGTCGGGCCGCGCGGCGTCTACCGCGGCACGGTCACCCTCGGCACCCTGCAGAACGCGATCCGGGACATGAAGGACCGCGCGCGCAGCGCCCGGCGGCCCTCGTGAGCGCGCCGCCCGCCGCGCCGGTACCGTCCGGGAAGGCCCCGCCCGAGGACCCGAACGCCGCCGGGGAGCCCCGCGAGTCCCTGCACACCCCGACCGGGCGGTCCTGGCGGTCCGTGCTCGAACCGGTCGTCATCATCGCGATCGGCGCCGTGTGGATGCTGTACGTGGAGAACTCCGACCTCGACAGCATCGCCCGCCGCAGCCTCGCGTCGCGCTACGTCACGCAGAAGACGTGGGAGCACATCGAGCTGACCGTCGTGTCGACGCTCGTCGTCCTGGTCATCGCGATCCCCCTCGGCGTCCTGCTCAGCCGCGCGTGGGCGCGTCCCGCCACACCGGTGGTGCTGGCGATCGCCAACATCGGGCAGTCCGCGCCCGCGATCGGCGTGGTGGTGCTGCTCGCCGTCATCTGGGGCATCGGCTTCTGGACGGCCATCGTCGCGCTCGTCGCCTACGGCGTGCTGCCCGCGCTCCGCAACACCATGGTCGGGCTCCAGCAGGTCGACCCGGCCCTCACCGACGCCGGCCGGGGCATCGGGATGTCGCCGGTGACGGTGCTGCGCCGCGTCGAGCTGCCGCTGGCCGTGCCGGTCATCCTGGCCGGCATCCGCACGACGCTCGTGCTGATGGTCGGGACGGCCAGCATCGCCGCGTTCATCAGCGGCGGCGGGCTCGGCGACCTGATCACCAGCGGCGTCAGCACGCAGCGCACCCCCGTGCTGCTCACCGGCTGCGTCCTCATCGCCCTGCTCGCCCTGCTGGTCGACTGGCTCGGCGGGATGGCGACCCGGCTGCTGGCGCCGAAGGGGCTGTGACGATGCGGTGGCGGACGCTCCTGGCGGCCGGGCTGGTGCCGGTCCTCGCGCTCACCGGATGCGGGCTGAAACCGGCGTCGGCGTTCATCCCGCACGTCGAGCCCGCCGGCATCCGCCCGATCCCCGGCCTGGAGGACGCGACGATCCGGGTCACCTCCAAGGAGTTCACCGAGCAGATCATCCTCGGCAAGATCGCGGTGCTGGCGCTCACCGCCGCCGGCGCGAACGCCGAGGACCACACCAACGTGCAGGGCAGCGTCACCGCCCGCAAGTCCATCACCGGCGGCGACAACGACCTCGCCTGGGAGTACACCGGCACCGGCTGGATCACCTACCTCGGCGAGGAGAACCCGATCGCGGACCCGCAGAAGCAGTTCGAGGCGGTCCGCGACCTGGACATGAAACGCAACCACATCGCGTGGCTCGCGCCTCCGGCGCCGCTCAACAACACCTACGCGATGGCCGTCACGACCGCGGCGCAGAAGAAGTTCGGGCTGTCCGACCTCTCCGACATGACGAAGGTCCCGGCGGGGCAGCGGACGTTCTGCGTCGATCCGGAATTCTTCAGCCGCAACGACGGGCTGCGCGGAATGCTCAAGGCGTACGGGCTCTCCTACGGGTCGAGCGTTCCCGCCACGAACGTCCGGCAGATGTCGTCCGGCGTCGTCTACAACGCCACCTCCGGCGGGAAATGCACCTTCGGCGAGGTGTTCACCACCGACGGCCGCATCGAGGCGCTGCACCTGCACGTGCTGAGCGACAGCAAGCACTTCTTCCCGAACTACAACCCGGCCATCACCGTCCGCGAATCGGTACTGCGCGCGCATCCCGAGCTCACGGCCCTCTTCGCGAAGATAAGCCCGAAGCTCACGACGACCGTCATGCGGAGCCTCAACAGCAAGGTCGACGTGAACGGCGACGACCCGGTCTTCGTCGCCCGCGACTGGATGCGCGACCAGGGGCTCGTCAAATAGCCGGGGCGCCGCCCGGCGGCACCACCGGCAGATCCCGCGGCGCGCCCTTCTCGATGAGCCGCCACACGGCGTCGGTGTCGAGATGCTCTTCGACGAGGTCGCCGAGCGCGTCCATCGTCGCCTCGCGCAGCGCGGCGAACCCCACGTCGGGGGCGGGGGTGAAATCCCGTCCGGCCGTTTCCGCGACGTCCCTCAGGAAGGCCCGCCTGAATCCGTCGTTCTCCATGGCGCCGTGCCACGTCGTCCCCCAGACGGCGCCTACCCGGCAGCCGTCCAGGAATGGCTCGCCGCCTTCCACGGTCACGATTCCGTGGTGGATCTCGTAGGCCTCGACGTCCTCGCCGTACGCGCTGCCGCGCGGCCGTCCGAGCGTCTTGTCGCCCTCGAAGGCGACCCGTGCGGGCAGCAGTCCGAGCCCTTCGACGCGTCCGGTTCTGGATTCGACGTCGTCCACGATCTCGCGGGCCAGCATCTGGTGGCCGCCGCAGATGCCGAGCACCGGAAGCCCTTCCCGGGCCCGCCGCACGATCTCGTCGGCCATTCCGCGCTCGCGCAGCCAGGCCAGGTCGCTGACCGTCGCCCGCGTCCCCGGCAGCACCACCAGATCGGCCTCCGCCAGGTCGCCGGCGCTCGCGGCATAGCGCACCACGACGCCCGGTTCGCAGGCCAGCGCGTCCAGGTCGGTGAAATTCGAGATGCGCGGGAAACGGACGACCGCCACCCGCAGCGTCTGCCTCCCGTACGGGCCCCTCGCCTCGGGACGCGGCGCGTCAAGCGCGAGCGTGTCCTCGGAATCCAGATACAGCCCGAGCGTCCACGGCAGGACGCCGAGCACGGGACGTCCGGTCAGCTTCCTCAACTGCTCGAGCCCCGGCTCCAGCAGTTCCTTGGCGCCACGGAACTTGTTGATGACGAATCCGGCGATGAGCGCCTGATCGGCCGGCTCCAGAAGGGCGACCGTCCCGAAAAGGGACGCGAACACCCCGCCCCGGTCGATGTCACCGACCACGACGACGGGCAGGTCCGCCATTCTCGCCAGGCCCATGTTGACGATGTCCCCGGCCCGCAGGTTGATCTCGGCCGGGCTCCCCGCGCCCTCGCAGACCACCACGTCGTATTCGCTCCGGAGTTCCTCCAGGCTCTCCTTCACGACGGTGCGGAGCCATTCCTTGTGGTCGCCGTACTGGAGCGCGTCCACCTCGGCGACCGGCCGCCCCAGCACCACGACCTGGCTGCGCCGGTCGCTGCCCGGCTTCAGCAGCACCGGGTTCATCACCGCGCGCGGCTCCACCCCGGCCGCCTGCGCCTGCATGTACTGCGCCCGCCCGATCTCGGCGCCGTCCGCGGTCACCATCGAGTTCAGCGACATGTTCTGCGCCTTGAACGGCGCCACCTTCACGCCCCGCCGCGCCAGCCACCGGCACAGCCCGGCGGTCACCACGCTCTTGCCCGCGTCGGACGTCGTCCCCGCGACCAGCAGACCGCTCACCGCGCACCCCACACCAGCGCCGCCGCCGCGAACGTCACCGCCGCCGACAACCGCACCGCCCGCCCGATGTCGCGGACCTCCGGAGCCCGCCCGTCCCCCATTTCCGGCCGCTTCTCCACCGAACCCCCGTAGGCGTTCGTCCCGCCGAGCCGAACACCGAGCGCTCCCGCGAAAGCGGCCTCGCACCGTCCCGCATTGGGGCTCGGATGCCTGGCCCCGTCCCGCCGCAGAACGCGCCAGGCGTCCCGCCCCGCGCACAGGACGACGAGCATTCCCGTCAGCCGCGCCGGCACCCAGTTCGCCGCGTCGTCCAGCCGGGCCGCAGCCCATCCGAACCGCTCATAGCGCGCGTTGCGGTATCCGACCATCGCATCGAGCGTGTTGATCGCCCGATAAGCGAGCAACCCGGGAACCCCACCGACGGCTCCCCATACCAGGGGCGCTATCGCGGCGTCGGAGGTGTTCTCCGCTACCGACTCGACGGTCGCCCGCGCCAATTCCGCCTCGTCCAGGCCTTTGGGGTCCCGCGCGCACAGATGCGAAAGCCTCTCCCGCGCGGCGTCCAGATCCCCCTGCGCCAAGAGCCGCTCCATGGCGAGCCCTTCACGTCCCAAAGACGTCCCACCCAGAACGGCCCACGTGGCCCCCGCGGTGAGAGCGACCCGCCAAGGCCCCTTCGCCACCCGCTCCAACAGCACGCCCGAAGCCACGGCACCACCCACCAGAACCCCGGCATAGAGGACACCCGCCGCCCGCGAATCCCGATGGACGAGCCGCTCGAACCCCGACGCCAGCCGCCCGAACCCCGCGACGGGATGCCCCCTCCTCGGATCCCCGAGAAGCGCGTCCAGCGCCACCCCCAGAACCAGCCCCTCAGCAGAGCCGCGCATCAAGCTCATCCCAGTGACGCTCCAACCAGTCCTGCGCCCGCCGGATCCGCGGGCCCGCCCCACCCTGCCAGATCCGCGCCCAACCTCCGCCTTTGGACGCCCGCGCCCGCATCGCCGCGTACGACCGCTCGAACCGCACCCGCGCCGCCGGCAGCACGTCCCGCCGCCGCTCCCGGTCCAGCCCGTACGCGTCGCAGAAGACCCGCACCCTGCGCGCGACGTCCGCCGTGTAGAGCAGCGCGTCCCGGTCCGCCGGATCGGCGATCGGCGCCCAGTGCCGCAACGCCGTCACCACGTCGTACAGCCGCGTCGTCGGCCGCGCCAGATCGAAATCGATCAGCGCCGCCGGCGCCCCCTCCCGGAACACCACGTTCTCCGGCGTCACGTCGCAGTGCCCGATCAGCTCCGGCGCCCCGTCCAGATTGGACGCCTCCCGATCCCAGCCGCCCTCGGGCACCCCATAGGAGGCCACCGCGTCGTGGTACCGCCGCAACAGCAGCGCGACGCCCCGCAGCGCGCTCTCCGACACCGCGTACTCCGGCAACGGCCGATGCGGCACGTCCCCCGGCACCCAACTGAGGATCTCCCGCCCCCGCCCGTCCACCCCGAGCACGCGCGGCGCGCCCTCGAAGCCGGCCTCCTCCAGATGCCGCAGCAACCCGTGCACCGCCGCACTATGCGCCCTAATCGGCCTGCGCACCGTGTTCCCCACCCGCACCACGCCCTCCGTCACGTCCCCGCCGGAGAGCGGCACCTCGTACTCCACCGCCACAACATCACAAGATATGACCCCGCGCCCACCGCCGCGTCCCGGCGCGTCCCTTGGTGGCCCCGTTATGGATGTGGAGCCGGAGGACGCTCCGCCTTACACTGTGTCCCGGCGCCCCGCCGGGCCGCCGAGCGCCCGTAGCTCAGCTGGATAGAGCATCGGTCTTCTAAACCGACGGTCGCGGGTTCGAATCCTGCCGGGCGCGCCACCCCTGACCTGCATAAACACGCGCTTACACACTAGAATCCACGCCCGAAATGTCCACGTGTTAGCTCGAAGTTAGCTCGGATGTCGCCACCGTGTCGCCAGTCCCAATCGGTGGGGCGGTCCAGGACCGCCCGCAGGTGCTCGTCGCCGTAGGGGATCTCGAGGTCGGGTACCGCGTCCGGGTCGCCCGCCTGGCTCGGCTGGGGCCCGTTCGAGCGGATGACGTCATCGATCATCCTGGTGCTTCTGGTCTGCATGAGCCGTGGTGGAGCCCGGCCGCGGCTGTCGCGGCAGGGTAAGGGCCCACTGCTCGGTCATGCCGCGTTCCGGCGCGATGTACCCGGCCGGCATGCGCTGCTCGGTGAGTCCCTCGACCTTACGGACCAGCGGGACCTGCCGCTCCTGTCGTGGGAGGTCGGCGGTCACACCCTCATCGGTGAGGCCACCCAGCTCAGCAGCACCGACAAACGGCACGCCCGGCAGGAGTGGATAGCCGCGCTCGAGTTGGAGGAGTAGGCGCCGTTCACGTCGCAATCGGAGCGGACGCATCTACATGCCGTCGCTGGCGACTGGCGGGGCGGCGGTGTGCCTGTGGTGGCCTCGCGGACCTGTACGACGCCGACTCAGATGACGAGTCGTGACCGCGCCGGCGTGGCGTCGGCGGCGTCCTGAGCCACCTCCCGCGCCTGGGACAGTGGAGGTTGCGGGTCCATTGCGCCAGCGGTGACGTGGAGGCATTCCTCGCCCAAACTGGGGCGGGTGCAGCCGCTCGGCGAGAACTTCATGGCCCTCAGAGGGCGTTTGGTCCTTATATGTGGAGAATGTGCAGGTTCTCGTGCGAGCCAGCCGCGGCCGGACAGAGAGATGAGAGATAGCTGTTTTCGGTGAGGCTTGTGGAGCTTCGGACCAGCATGTTTCG
>NZ_JBGNUT010000056.1:0-33184 GCF_041951385.1 Actinomadura sp. NTSP31
TGCGCGTCCCTTCCGGGCGGTGTCGCCATTTCATCAGATCCGGCTCGTTTTGCAAAATCGGGCCTTCTCCGACGCCACCACGGCACGGCTGACACGGCGAAGCCGCGTCGGCTGCTGAGTGGTGGTTTCCCCGTCGGCCGGCCGCCGCGCGGGCGTCCTGCATCCGTTAGGGGGACGAGGGGTTAACGTACGTGGTCCGCGCGGCCTCGTCAAATCGGCGCGCGGAGCCGGGGCGGCGCCCCGCCCCGGCAGAGGCGGCGGGACGGGGGTCGGCCGGGAATGGATCTTCGTGGTCCCGCGCTCTGTCCTTCACCGACGAAGGGACGGGTATGAGCGACAAGGGACACGCGCTGGTGCTGGGCGGCGGAGGGGTCGCCGGCATCGCCTGGCTGAACGGCGTGCTGGCCGGCCTCGCCGCGGAGGGCGCGGACGTGACCGGTGCCGACCTGCTGGTGGGGACCTCGGCGGGCTCGGCGGTGGCGGCTCAGGTCGCGAGCGGGCGGCCGTTGAAGGAGCTGTACGCCCGGCAGGCGGATCCCCCGTTGCAGAACCGGGAGCTGGTGCCGGTGGGCGTGTCGGTGAGCGCGGTCATGGATGCGTGGATGCAGCTGGCCTACGAGCACCAGGGGGATCCGGCGGCGGTGCGGTCGGGGCTGGGGGCGCGGGCGCTCGCGGCCGACACGGTGCCCGAGGCGGAGCGGCGCGCGGTGATCGAGGAGCGGCTCCCCTCGCACGAGTGGCCGGACCGCAGGCTGCTCGTGACGGTCGTGAACGCGCTGACCGGTGACCTTCGGGTGCTGGACCGCGATTCCGGGGTGGGGCTGGTGGACGCGGTCGCCGCGAGCTGCGCGGTGCCGATGATCTGGCCGCCGGTGACGATCGACGGCGTCCGGTACGTGGACGGCGGCGTGTACTCGGCCAACAATCTGGGCCTGGCCGCCGGGTACGAGCGGGCACTGCTGTTCGCGCCGATGGAGGACCCGTACCTGGAGGGCGAGATCGCGGCGGTGACGCGGCAGGGCGGACGGGTCGAGGTGGTCCGTCCGGACGAGGCGTCCCAGCAGGCCTTCGGCGCCGACCCGCTGGACCCGGCGACGCGGACGCCGTCGGCCGAGGCGGGTCTCGCGCAGGGCAGGGCGATCGCCGCGGGCATCGCGGCCTTCTGGAACTGACCGGACGGGCCCGCGGCGGGCGATCGCACCGCCTCGGGCCCGCGTGCCGGGTCAGGACGTGGTGGCGGGTTCCGCGGGCGGGACGGCGGCGTCCGCCTCCTCCGGGGGCGTGCGCGTGAAGACGTTGAACACGAGGTTCAGCACGATGGCGCTGATGCTGCCCACGGTGATGCCGCTGTTGAGGATCGCGGCGACGTCCTTGGGCATGTTCTCGCCGAACTGCGGGACGACGGTGGGCAGCAGCGCGAGCGCGATGCTGACGGCGACGACCAGGGCGTTGCGCTCCTGGCGCAGGTCGACCTTGGCGAGGGTCTGGATGCCGACGACGGCGACCATCCCGAACATCGCGACGGCGGCGCCGCCGAGGACGTCCGGCGGGATGGACGCGACGTAGGCGGCGGCCTTCGGGAACAGCCCGAGGACGATCATGACGGCGCCGGCCGCGACGACCACGAACCGGCTGCGGACCCCGGTGAGCCGGACGAGTCCGACGTTCTGCGCGAAGCAGGTGTAGGGGAAGGCGTTCAGGGAGCCGCCGAGGAACGTGGACAGGCCGTCGGCGCGCAGCGCGCGGGTGATGTCGGCGTCGGTGACGTCCTTGCCGACGATCTCTCCGGTGGCCTTGGAGTCGCCGACCGTCTCCACGACGGTGACCATCATGACCAGCAGCATCGCGATGATCGGGCCGATGTGGAACGTGGGCGCGCCGTAGTGGAACGGGGTGGTGACGCCGAACCAGTCGGACTCGCCGACCTGGTCGAAGGCGGTGTCGCCGAGCGCGTAGGAGACGACCGTCCCGCCGACGAGGCCGAGCAGCACGGCGATGCTGCTGAGGAACGGGCGCCGCAGGCGGTAGAGGACGATGATGAACAGCAGGGTGCCGCCGGCGTAGACCAGGTGCTTCCAGCTGCCGAAGTCCTTGCCGGCGGCCTTCGCCGCGGCGCCGCCGGCGGCGTCGGTGAGCGCGTTCGGCAGCAGCACCAGGCCCATGATCGTCAGGACGGTGCCGGTGACCAGCGGCGGGAAGAACCGCAGCACCCGGCCGAGGAACGGGGCGGCGACCAGGGTGACCAGGCCCGCGGTGATGGTGGCGCCGTAGATCGCGAGGAGCCCTGCGGTGGCGTTCTGCGCGCCCTGCCCGATGGCGATCATCGGGGCGACGGCGGTGAACGTGACGCCCTGCACGATGGGCAGCCGGATGCCGATCTTCCAGATGCCGAGGGACTGGACGATGGTCGCGATCCCGCAGGTGAACAGGTCCGCGTTGATCAGGTAGACGAGCTGCTGCGGGGACAGCCCGATCGCGCCGGCGACCAGGATCGGCACGACGACGGCGCCGGCGTAGAACGCCAGGACGTGCTGGACGCCGTAGAGGGCGAGTTTGGGGGCGGGGAGCACCTCGTCGACGGGGTGCCGGCGCGGTCCTTCTTCGGGCATGCCTGCTTGCCTTCCGGGGGTGGGTCCGACCAGGTGGAAGCCCTGATCACGACGGCAGAAGATACCGGTGCCGGGCCCCGGCGCCGATGCCCGGCCCCACCCCTGGCGCGGCGGCGGCGCTAGGCGGGGTCGGTGAAGGCGGGCGGGCGCTTCTCGAAGTAGGCGCGGACGGCCTCGGCCTGGTTGGGCGAGCCGCGCAGCGCGCCGAGCTCGCGGGACTCCTCCAGGTACTGCCCGGCGAGGTCGCCGCCCTCGGCGGCGCGGTTGAGCAGCCGCTTGGCGCCGCGGATCGCGTCGGGGCTGCTGCCCGCGATCTGGCGGGCCAGCTCGAACGCCGCCGCGCGCGGGTCGTCGGCGGTGCGCGTCGCCAGCCCGAGCCGGACGGCCTCGTCACCGGACACCATGCGCCCGGTGAACGTCAGCTCCTTGGCCACGTCCTCGCCGACGAGGCGCAGCAGGGCGGCGGTCCCGGTCATGTCCGGCACCAGGCCCCAGCGGATCTCCAGCACCGACAGCCGCGCGTCCGGCGCGACGATGCGGATGTCGGCGCCGAGCGCGATCTGCAGCCCGCCGCCGAGCGCGTGCCCGTGCACGGCGGCGACCACCGGCTGCGGCAGCTCACGCCAGGTGTGCACGGCCTGCTGGCCGAGGTTGGTGATGCGTCCGGGTTCGCGGTCGGTGATGTCGGACAGCAGCCGCTTGGACCGGCCCTGACCGGAACCGGCAGTGCCGCCGGACGGGCCGTCCCCGGCCATCGCGGCGAAGTTGGAGAAGTCGAGGCCCGCGCAGAACGCGCGGCCCTCCCCCGACAGCACGACGGCCCGCACGGAGGGGTCGGCGGCGAGCGCGTCGCCGGTCTCGGCGAGGGCCTCGAAGGTCGCGAGGTCGAGGGCGTTCAGCTTGTCGGGGCGGTTGAGCCGCACGTCGGCGACTCCCTCGTGGACGTGCACGGTCACGCGGTCGGTCATGCCGGGATCCCTTCGCAGATGCGGCTTCGCAGGCCGATCGTCTCAAAAGATCTCCTTGATGACGGCGTCGCCTCCGGCCGCGGCGCGCGCGTAGACGCCGCGGAGCACCTCGAGGTCGCGGGCGAGCGATCCGTTGGTGACCATGTCGCTTCCGTCGTCGTCACCGAAGGAGTACGGCCCGATCTCCTTCAGCAGCGGATGCCGCTCCCGGATGAGGGCGTCCAGGTCGATCCCGCGCAGGTGGGCGTCGACGGCGCGCACCTCCGCCGGTCTCAGCAGCAGGGGCGCGTCGAGGCGGGACGAGCCGCCGGTCAGGACGAGCCCGCCCATGACGACGTCGCGGGCGGGCGCGGGCCCGAGGGGCACGCCCCTGTCGTCCGCGCCGTTCTCGCGTCCCGTCAGCAGGACGTGGATGGCGTCCCAGGTGCGCGTCGTGTGCGCGGACTCCAGCGTGCGGAGGGACTCGCCCCACGCGTCGCGGAGGCGGCGCAGCCCGCCCGGCAGGCCATGGGGGTGGTCGAGGAGCGCGTGGACCTCGCTCCAGGAGTGCTGGCCGATCGTCATCCAGCGGCCCATGGCTCCACCGGGCCGTCACCGTCCATGGGGCCATTGTGCCCGCCGGTGATCAGGTGACGGGAACGATTTCCGCGGCGGTCAGCCGGCCGTCCGCGATGTCGAGCAGGCCGATGGTGCCGTGCGGCTGGCGGCGCCGGTCGGTGGGCGACCCCGGGTTGAAGATGCGGACGCCGTCGCCGGTCTCGTCCATCGGGATGTGCGAGTGCCCGAACACGACGAGGTCGGCGGCGGGGAACCGGCGCCGCATCCGGGCCGTGCGGCCGCGCGCCTGGCCGCTGTCGTGGACCATCGCGACGGCGAGGCCGCCGAGGTCGAGTTCGAGGCGCTCGGGGGCGCCCCATTCGGCGACGTCGGGGCCGTCGTTGTTGCCGAGGACGGCGTGGACGGGCGCGTACTGGGCGAGTTCGTCGAGGACGGAAGCGACGCAGACGTCCCCGGCGTGCAGGATGGCGTCGGCGCCGCGCAGGTGCTCGGCCACCCGCGGCGGGCACGCCTTCCAGCGCCGGGGCGCGTGGGTGTCGGAGACGACCACGACTCTCATGCCCCCAGTGTCCGACGCCCGGTGCCGGCGGCCCGCGCCGGGGTCAGGAGGCGGGGCGGACGCGGTCGAGCTTGTCGGGGTTGAGGACGGCGAACAGCCCGTGGACGCGGCCGTCGCGGATGTCGAACGCCGCCAGCTGCTCGTGCCCGTCGATGTGCGTCCAGAGCGCGGGCGCGCCGTTGGCCTCGACGATCCGGACCTCGCCGAGGCCGTAGCGGGAGCCGAGGCCGGCGATGAACGCGGCGACGGCGGCGCGTCCCCGGACGGGGCGCAGCGCGGCGCGGACCTTGCCGCCGCCGTCGTTCCAGGCCACCACGTCCTCGGCGAGCAGGTCGGTGAGGGCGGCGAGGTCGCCGCCGCGGGCCGCGTCGAGGAACCGGCCGAGCAGCTCGGTGTGGTCGGCGGTGGACGGCCGGAACCTGTCGCGGCCCTCCGCGAGCCGCGCCGCCGCGCGGCGGTGGTGCTGGCGGCACGTCGCGGTGGGGACGCCGACGATGCCGGCGATCTCCTCGTAGGGCAGTTCGAACGCCTCCCGCAGCACGAACACGGCCCGTTCGGGCGGGGAGAGCCGTTCCATCAGGTGCAGGGTGGCGTAGGCGAGGGTGTCGGTCATCTCGGCGGTCTCCAGCGGCCCGAACGCGGCGGCGGACACCGGTTCGGGCAGCCAGGGCCCGGTGTAGGCCTCGCGGGTGACGCGGGCGGAGCGGAGCTGGTCCAGGGCGAGCCGCGACACGATCGTCACGAGGTAGGCGCGGGGCGTCTCGACCTCGGCGGGGTCGGTCCTGGTCCACCGCAGGTACGCCTCCTGGACGACGTCCTCGGCGTCCCACATGCTGCCGAGCAGCCGGTAGGCGAGCCCGAGCAGCAGCGGGCGGTGCTCCTCGAACGCGCCGGCGGCGCCTCCCCGCGGTTCCATGCGGACGATCATGCCGCGTCGCGGGAGGCGGTGCCGCCGGCCTCGATGCCGTGCACCCAGCTCGGGTGGCGCGGCCGCCAGTCGAGGCGGAGCCGGGCGCGGGCGTTGTCGGCGCCGCGCAGCCCGTTCATGAACGCCACGCCCCAGCCTCCGACGGCGAGCCGGGCGAGCGCGGCGGGGACGTGCCGGGGTGCGGGCGCGTCCAGCATCCGGGCGTAGCCGGTGAGGAAGTCCGCCATCGGGACGGGCGTGTCGTCGACGACGTTGAGGACGCCGGTGAGGTCCTTGTCGAGCGCGGCGACGATGGCGGTGGCGGCGTCGTCGGCGTGGGTGAACGACAGGACGGAGCGGCCGCCGCCGACCACGGGCACCTTCCCGGCGCGGACCTGGGCGGTGAACGATCCGTCGGGCGCGTAGGCGGAGCCGGGCCCGTACAGGTGCCCGAACCGCAGGACGAGGCCGTCCGCGTCGGCGGTCGTCGTCTCGAGGTCGATGAGGGCGGACAGGACGGGCGCGAACTGCTTGGGGGTGTGCTCGGTCCACAGCGGGGCGTCCTCGTCGGCGAGGCCGTCCGCAGGCTGGTAGGCGTAGGCGAGGCCCTGGGCGACGACGCGGGCGGCGCCGGCCTTCCGGGCGGCGGCGTAGAGGTTGCGGGTGCCCTCGGTGCGCAGCCGGTTGGTGAGCGCGAAGTCGCGGGCCAGGTGCTTGGGGTCGGGTGCGGCCGGGATGGCGGTGAGCAGGTTGACGACGGTGTCGGGCGCGGCCTCGCGGACGGCGCGGGACAGCGCGTCCCGGTCGAGCGCGTCGGCGGCGAGGGTGCGGCCGGGGCCGCGGCCGGAGCGGGACAGCCCGATCGCCTCGTGTCCGACGGCCTCCAGCAGCGGCATCAGCCGGGCGCCGATGACTCCGGTGGATCCGGCGACGAGAACTCGCATGACGGCTCCTGATGTCCGTCCCGGCGCGGGCCGGGAGTATGTCGGTTACGGCATCAGGACGGGGCGGGCGCGCCGGGCGTGACAGTCCCGGATGTGATTCAGGGCACATGACCGGAAACGGGTGATTTAGCCACCCCGGGATCTGGACACAGGTGGGAAACAACTGTAAGCGCTGTGTCATTATCCCCTGCTGACCTGCGGGGTTAGGCTCGAGGTCCTCGCGAATCGTCCGCAGGATCCGGCCGTACGCCCCCGGCCGCTCCGACACGGCGACCCAGCACCGCGAGGATCAGGGGGCGGCCGGGCGCCGAGGTGGAAGACCACTCCCTTGCACCGGCCCCGGGGCCCGGCCGCTACCCCTGCCCGGCTACGAGGTCAGGTAGAGCTTGCGGTCGAAGACCCCGGAGCCGGCGGTGCTCTCGCCGCGGCCGATGGCGGCGCCGCTGCCGGTGCCGCTGGACGGGCAGACCCCGCTGCTGCCGGACTCGCGGACGAGCTGGATGGCGTCGGACTTGCCCTGCAGGTCGTCGTCGGGCAGCGGACGGTTCGGGTTGTCGCGGTTGTAGACGTCGAAGGTCAGCCCGTCGGCGCCGCCGGTGCGGAAGCCGTAGATGCAGGTGACGGTGATGCCGAGCACCTGGCCCTTCAGGGTGATCCGCAGGTCGCCGCCGATGGCGATGGCACCGTCGCGCCCGCCCTGCACGGGGTCGTAGGTGATCTGCCCGCCGCGGTCGGAGACGCCGCCCAGGTCGAGGTCGGTGGCGGGCGAGCTGAACCCGTTGGAGGTGTGGCACGCGCCGATGGAGGCGGCGGTCAGCTCACCGGCGCCCGCGGAGGTGGTCGTGCCCCGCATCTGCGCGCTGTCGCAGGTGCCGGTGACGTTCATGCCCAGGAAGGTGGTGGAGAAGTTCAGCGTGCCGACGGTGGCGATCTGCCAGTTCCCGGCGTAGGGCGCGCCGGTGGCGGTGTCCTGGCGGATCGTGGTGGTGGCGGCGGACGCGGGGCCGGCCGCCAGCGCGAGCGCGGCGCACGCGGCGGCCGCCGGGACGGCGAGCCGGGCGAGCGGGACGGGTCGGGCGGGAGCTTTCACGGGGTTCCTCCTCGGAGAGGGTTTCCTGCCTCCGCGCGCGGGGTCGCCCGCGCGCGGCCCCCTGGGCGCGGCCGGCGGACGCCCGCCATGACCGCGCCGAACACAATGCGTTCATACCCGAGTGATCCCGGAAAGCAAAGAGCGGATCAGAAAGACGCTCGCATTTCATCGGATTCCGATAAAGCGAGAAAGATGATCACTAATCTGACCGTGTATCGGCCGCATCGACGCCTGCGGCGAACGCGCCTTGTCGCCTCATCTTACAAATACCGCCGGAATTGGAACGATCGCATGGGGGAAAGATTTCCCGCACCTGCGGAATCTCCGCGGGGAAGGCGCGCGGCCGGGCTGGGAGGTACGGACGGACCCGGCCGCGCGCCTGGTCTGTCAGCGGAACACGGGCTTCATCGCGTAGACGCGGTTGGGCTTGTTGTAGCCGACGAACACGCGGGACCCGCGGCCCGCCGGCGCGACGGCGAGGCCCTCGCTCTCGCCCGTCAGCGGGATCGTGATCGCCTCCAGGATCGTGCCGGACCGGTCCAGGACGGTGATCGTGTTGTTGGTGTAGTAGAGGACCTTGTCGCCGGACATTTCCAGGCCCTGCGGAACGCCCTGGTAGCCGAGCGGGAACGTCGAGCGGACATTCCCGTCCAGGTCGGTGAAGGCGAAGACGAACGGGCCGTTGTCGCCCGGCCCGGCGTGGACGAGCAGCCCGTCGCGTTCGTTGTCCACCGCGACCAGCCCGGAATTTCCGAGGGAGCCGAAGTCGATGGTGCGGACGATGCGCGGCTCGCCCGTCCAGTCGACGACGTTCACCTTGGTGGGGTTGGTGCCGCCGCCGGTCGCGACGTAGAGCAGGCCGTCGCGGACGCGGACGCTGACCTCGGCGGCGTGCCCGACGTCGAGCGGCGCGCTCTCCTTGACCTTGGTGCCGTCGGGACGGTACTCGCGGATGACGCCCTGGCCGCCGCCCACGTCGAAGCCGACGAAGAAGCGGCCGCGCCGGTAGGCCAGGCCCTGCATGTTGCCGGTGTCGGGGACGTCGAAGACCAGGTCGAAGGTGAAGGAGCGTTCGGCCGCGGCGGCCGGACGGGCCGAACCGGCCAGCGCGGCGGCGCCGGCGAGTGCGGCGGCGCCCGCGAAGCCGAGCGCCGCGCGGCGGGTGAGCGGCGTCGCGGCGGGGGGTGGTGATGCGTGCATCGTGCCTCCTCGTGGTGGGGGTTGCGCGGGGAGTCTCGGGAGCGGCGCCGGGGCCGGGGGCGGCCGGGCCGGCGGCGGGGTCAGGCCGGTCGCGGCAGGTCGAGGACGCCGGGGTTGGCGCAGTGCAGGAGGGGTTCGCCGCGCAGGTGGCGGCCGACGTCCTCGGCGATGATGCGGGCCGCGTTGGCGGCGGTCTGCTTGCTGGCGCCCGCCAGGTGCGGGGTGACGATGATGTTCGGCGTGGTCAGCAGCCGGGAACCGGCCGGGATCGGCTCCTCGGGGAAGACGTCGAACGCGGCGGCGAACAGGTGCCCGGACTCCACCGCGTCGCACGCGGCCTCGTAGTCCAGCAGCGATCCGCGCGCGCAGTTGACGATGATCGAGCCGGGCGCCATCGCGGCGATCTGCGCGGCGCCGATCATCCCGGTGGTCTGCGGGGTGGCGCGGGCGTGCAGGGAGACGATCTGCGCGCGCGCCAGCAGGTCGTCCAGCGGCACCAGTTCCGCGATGTCGGCGAGGTCGCCGAGGTCGTCCAGATACGGGTCGTGGACGAGGACGTTCGCGCCGAGCGCGGCCAGCATCCGGGCGACGCGGCGTCCGACCGCGCCGCAGCCGACCAGGCCGACGGTGCTGCCGAGCAGCTCGACGCCGACGTCGTCGTAGCGGTAGTAGTCGCCGCGCCACTGGCCGGCGACCAGGTCGGCGTGGGTCTGCGGGATCCGGCGGACGGCCGCGAGGATCAGCCCGAGGGTGTGCTCGGCGGTGGCGCCGGCGTTGCGTCCGGGCGCGTAGCAGACGGCGACGCCGTGCTCGGTGGCCGCGTCGAGGTTGGCGTTGACTGGCCCGCCCCGGCTGATGCCGAACAGCTCCAGGTCCGGGCACGCCTCCAGGACGCGGCGGGTGAGCGGCGCCATCTGGGTGACGCAGACGCGGGCGCCGCGCAGCGCCTCGATGAGCCGCTCCTCGGTGCCGGACGCCTCGTCCACCTCGGCGACCCGCCCGAACGGCTCGACCGGCCACGGCAGCGTGAGCTCGGCGAACTCCAGGTCGCCGGGGGCGGCGGCGCGCAGCGCGTCGATGAACAGGCGGTTGCGGACGAACAGGTCACCGGCCGCGAGGACGCGGGTCGTCATTGCAGGCTCCAGGGAACGAGCGATCCTTCGATCGCGGTGTTGAACTCCAGGAGGGCGGCCTCGCCGTCCCGGAGCCGGATCTCGGTCAGTGCGCAGTTGCCCAGCGACGGGAACCGCCGCCGGTAGTCCTTGAGCGGCAGCCCCAGCAGCCGGCACAGGGCGAGCCGGAGGGCGGTGGAGTGCGCGACGACCAGGACGCGGCCGCCGGGATGCCGTCCGGCGATGTCGTGCAGGCAGGCGGTGAAGCGGCCGGCCGCGGCCACCGGGTCCTCGCCGCCGGGCAGGTGGCCCGCGACGGGGTCGGCGTGGAAGGCGCGCAGCGCGTCGGGGAACGCGCGGGCCATCTCCTCGCGGGTGAGGCCCTCGGCGCGCCCGAAGTCGAGTTCGCGCAGCCGCGCGTCGGCGGCGGGGTCCGCGCCGATCGCCTTGGCGGCCGGCTCGGCGGTGATGCGGGCGCGGCTCAGGTCCGAGCACCAGACCGCGTCGGGGCGGGCCGTGCGCGCCCACGCGCCGAGCAGCCGTGCCTGCTCCAGGCCGCGCGGTGTCAGCGCGACGTCGCTGACGCCGGCGTAGCGGTTCTCGGCGTGCCATTCGGTCTCGCCGTGGCGGACCAGGACGAGCCGCGTCATCGGGCCGTCCTCGTCCGCGCGTGGGCGGCGGTCGGGGCGGGGAGCCATCCGCGTCCTTCCAGTTCGTCGACCATGCGCAGGTAGGCGTCGTCGAATCGGCCGGCGTTCGCCGGGCTCGGGTCGACGGTGGCCGCGACGGCGACCATCGACGCGGCGACGTCCGCGACGTCGCGGCCCGGCGACGCGGCGAGGACGGCGGCGCCGAGCGCGGGCTCGGCCTGGCGCGGCAGGACGACCGGCCTGCCGAGGACGTCGGCGCGCAGCCGGCACCAGTACCGCGACTTCGCGGCGCCGCCGGTGAGGGTGAGGTCGCCGCCGGTCGGGGCGCCGAGCAGGTCGAGGTGGTCGAAGCAGAGCCGTTCGATGAAGGCGACCCCCTGCAGGACGGCGGCGTAGGCGTCGGCCTCGTCGCCGGTCGCGCCGAGGGTGAACCCGCGGGCATCGGGCGCGACGAACGGGAACCGCTCCCCCGCCCCGACGAGCGGGTAGGTCAGCGCGGTCGCGGGCTCGCGGGCCGCGGCGCGGCGGTCGAGGCCGGCGAGGTCGCGGCCCGGGAAGTCGCGGGTGAGGGCGCCCGCGCCGGTGCTGGACGCGCCGCCGGGGAGCCACCGCCCGTCCGGCGCCTTGTGGGAGTACACGACGCCGAACGGGTCCTGGACGAGGTCGTCGGTGACGCCCTTGAGCACGAGGGTCGTGCCGAGGACGGAGTTCCACGAGCCGGCGGTGAGGCGGCCGCTGCCGAGCTGGGCGGCGCACCCGTCGGTCGCGCCCGCGACCACGGGCGTCCCCTCCGGCAGGCCGGTCGCGGCGGCGGCCTCGGCGCGGACGGCGCCGAGCGGGGTGCCGGAACGTTCCAGCTCGGGGAGCAGGCCGGCCGGGACGCCGAGCGCGTCGAGGACGTCCAGCGGCCAGGCCTCGGCGACGAGGTCGGCGCCGGTCTTCAGGGCGTTGCTGAGGTCGGCGGCGACGGGACGCCCGGTCAGCCGCCGGTTCACGAAGTCGGCCTGGTGCGCCAGGCGCGCCCCGTCCGGCAGGGCCGGGCCGTGCTCCAGCAGCCACAGCAGCTTGGGCAGCGCCCAGGCGGGCTGCATGCGCTGGTAGCCGAGCCGGCGCCACACCTCGCCGCCGGCTTCGTTGATCTTCTCCACCGCGCCGGCGGCGCGGGTGTCGTCGTACATGAGCGCCGGGGTCAGGGGCCGTCCGTCGCGGTCGGTCAGCAGGACGGTGCCGGACGTGCCGTCCACCGCGACGGCCTGCACCGCGCCCGCCGGGACGTCGCGCAGCGCCTCGCGGCAGGCCGCGGCGACGGCCGTCCACCACTGTTCCGGGTCCTGCTCGTGGCGCGGGCCGTCGCGCCGGCCCGACAGCGGGGACGTCCCGCTGCCCGCGACCTGGCCGGTCGCGGTGACGGCCAGGGCGCGGACGCTCTGCGTCCCGAGGTCGACGCCGACCCAGACGGGCTCGCGGGTCACCGGTCCCCCCCGCGCTCGCGCATGGCGGCGAGCGTGGGCCAGGCCGGCGCGGTGGCCTGCCGGATGTCCAGGAAGTCCCGGTACGTCTGTGCGTAGTGCGCGGCCCGCGCGGGATCGGGTTCGTAGACCTCGCCCGGGTGGACGTACCGGTCGACGGCGTCGCGGGCGTCCCCGGCGCGGCCGGTGGCCAGCAGCCCGACGATGAACGCGCCGCGCGCGCCCGCCTCGGTGTCGGCGGACCGGACGACCGGGACGCCGGTGACGTCGGCGAGCATGCCGAGCCAGAACGGGCTCGCCGAGCCGCCGCCGTTGACCCGCAGTTCGGTCGGGCGCGTCCCGGCCGCCTCCAGGCAGTCCCGGACGACCAGGCTGAGCCCTTCCAGGACGGCCCGGGCCAGGTCGGCGCGTTCGTGCTCGACGGTGAGCCCGTGGAAGGCGCCGCGCGCCCGCGGGTCCAGGAACGGGGCGCGTTCCCCGGCGGGCGACAGGTAGGGAAGGAAGACCAGGCCGCCGGCACCGGGCGGAGACTGCGCCGCCAGCGCGGACAGCGCGGACGGGTCGTCGCCGAGGCCGAGCATCCGGCGGGCCCAGTCGACCACCTGGCCGCCCGCGAGGGTCGGGAACGCCCGCAGCCACCGGTCCGGCAGGCCCATCGCCACCGTGAACCCGGACGGCTCGCCGTCCAGGCGCGGCTCGTCCACGACCATCTCGGTGCACAGCGTCGTGCCGAGGATCGTGCACGCCTGCCCGGTGCCGACCGCGCCCGCGCCGATCGCGGTGGAGGCGATGTCGTAGGGCGCGAGGACGACCGGGATTCCCGTGGGCAGGCCGAGCGCGACCGCCGCGTCCGGCGTCAGCGGGGCGGCCCGCTCGTCGTCGCCGAGCAGATCCGGGAGCAGCGCCGACGCCCACTCCATGCCGTAGAGGCGCAGCAGGTCGCGGGAGATGGCGCGCTCGCGGACGTCCATGAACGGCGCCGAGGCGTCCGAGGAGTCCACCGCGATCCGCCCGGTGAGCCGCGCGAAGATCCAGCCGCCGCAGGTCAGGGCCGCCGCGGACCGGGCGAGCCGGTCCGGGTCGTGCTCGCGCAGCCAGGTGAGGATCGCGTTGGGCAGCCCGGGGAACGGCAGCGACCCGTTCGCGCGGAACGCCTCGGCGATGACGCCCGCGCGCGCCCACTCCCCGACGATCGCGGCGGCGCGGCCGTCGTTCCACAGGATCGCCGGGCCGGTCGGCGCCCCGGTGGAGTCGACGAGCCAGCAGCCGTCGCCCTGCGCGGTGAGCGCGAGCAGGTCGACGCCGGCGCCCACCGCGGCGACCTGGGCGGCGGCCTCGCGCACCGCGCCCGCGACCGCGTCCCAGACCTCGCCCATGTCCTGCTCGGCCCGGCCGGGCGCGGGCCGGGACACCGCGGTGGGCCGGCGGACGACGGCCAGCTCCGTGCCGTCCTCGGCGTACCCGACCGCCTTGATCATCGTGGTGCCCGCGTCGACGCAGACGACCGCCATCAGCTCTCCCGTGAGGTGCGGAAACAGGGGGTCAGGCGCGGCCGTGCGTCCGCCGCGACCGGCGGGCGACCGAGTCCAGCGCCACGGCCAGCAGCAGCACCGCGCCGGTGACCATGAACCGGTAGGACGAGTCGAGGTTCAGCAGCGTCAGGCCGCTGGAGATCGACTGGATCACGACGATGCCGAGCAGCGCGGCGAACGCGTTGCCGCGCCCGCCGAACAGGCTCGTCCCGCCGATGACGGCCGCCGCGATCGCGTTCAGGTTCACGTCGCCGCCGCCGCTGCTCTGGTTCGCCGCCGCCAGCCGGGCCGCCGCGAGGATCCCGCCGACGGCGGCGAGCGTCGTGCACACCACGAACGCCGACGTGTAGACCGCCTTGACGTTGATGCCGGCGCGGCGGGCCGCCTCGACGTTCCCGCCCACCGCGTACACCGACTTGCCGTACTTCGTCCGGGACAGGACGTAGTGCATCGCCAGCACGAGGCCGAGGAACAGCACGAACATCCAGCCGACGCCCCGGTCCCGGCTGAGGTACCAGACGGCGACCGCGAGGCCCACCAGCAGGACCGCGCTGCGCAGCAGCAGCGTCTGCTCGGTGGTGGCGGGCAGGCCGGCCTTGCGGCGCGCCACCGCCCGCGCGTGGCCCGTCCAGTACAGCGCGGCGGCGCCCGCGGCGACCAGCACGTACGCCAGCCACGGCGGAACGAAGTCGAGCTGCGCGAACGTCACCAGCCACGAGTCGAACGGCAGGTTGATCGAGCCCTTGGCGCCGAGGATCCACAGTTGCAGGCCGAGGAAGCCGAGCAGGCCGGCGAGGGTGATGACGAAGCTCGGCACGCCGAGCCGGTTGAACACCTGCGCGTAGAACCAGCCGATCAGGCAGCCCGCCGCCGCCGCCGCGACGATCGCGACCACCGCGGGCATCCCCTGGTCGACGAACAGCACCGCGGTGACGGCCGCGCTGAGCCCGCTGACGGAGCCGACCGACAGGTCGATCTGCCCGACGAGCAGCATGAACACCACGCCGAGCGCGATCACCCCGACCGGCGCGCACTCCATCGCCAGGTTCACCAGGTTCGCGCTGGACAGGAACACCGAGTTCATGGCCTGCATGACGGTCCAGATGACCACCAGGCCCGCGACGACCGGCCACACGCCGAGGTCGCCGCCGCGCACCCGGTCGGCCATGCCGGTGAGGGTGGCGCGCAGGCCCCGGTCCCGCGGTTCCTCCGCCGGCGCCTGCTCCACCGGCGGCGCCGTGGTGACGTCACTCATCGCCGTCCCCCTTCGTCATCGCGATCGGTTCGGCGGGCTCGCCGGACCCGGCGGGCGCCCCGTCTGATTCGGCGCCCGATTCGGCGCCGGGCTCGGCGCCGGCCGGGCGGGTGCGCTTCGAGCGGCGGCTGACGACGTTGTCGCTCGCGCCGGTGATCGCCGCGACCAGTTCCTCGGCCGAGGTCGTCTCCGCGTCGAACACGCCGTTGTTGCGGCCGAGCCGCAGCACCGCGACGCGGTCCGCGACCGCCTTCACGTCCGCCATGTTGTGGCTGATCATGATGACGCCGAGGCCGCGCTCGCGGAGCCGCTCGATCAGGTTCAGCACCTCGGCGGTCTGCGCGACGCCGAGCGCGGCGGTCGGCTCGTCCAGGATGATGACCTTCGGGTCGCCGAGCAGCGACCGGGCGATCGCCACCGTCTGCCGCTGCCCGCCCGACAGCGCCGCGACCGGCGCCTCCACCGACGGGATCTTCGCCGACAGCTGGCGCAGCAGCTCCCGGGAGCGGACCTCCATCGCCACCTCGTCCAGCCGCAGCGCCCGCAGCTCGCGGCCGAGGAACAGGTTCTCGATGACGTTCAGGTTCTCGCAGAGCGCGAGGTCCTGGAAGACGGTCGCGATGCCGAGCTGCTGGGCCGCGGCCGGGCTCGGCACCGCCACCTCCCGGGACTGGAAGGTGATGGTCCCCGCGTCCGCCGGGTGCACGCCCGACAGGACCTTCACCAGCGTGGACTTGCCGGCGCCGTTGTCGCCGACGAGGGCGACGACCTCTCCCGCCGCGACGTCCAGGTCGACGCCGGTGAGGGCGGCGACCGCGCCGAAGGACTTGCTGATGCCGCGCAGCGACAGCAGCGCGCCGTCCTTCGCGGCGGCCGGGGCGGGGGCCGTTGGGGTGGGCGTTGGTGACATGACCGACCTTCGTGGATCGTTGCCTGGTGCCTTGCCGCCGCTCGCGCGGGCGGCTACTTGATGCCGAGCTGGGTGCAGCCGGCCGCGTACTCGGCCGTGCAGACCTGGGCGGCCTTGAGCGCCCCGCCCGGCCCGAGCAGCACCGTGGCGATGTTGTCCCGGGTCACCACGGTCGGGGTGAACAGCTGCGACGGGGTGTTGAACAGGGTGGCGTTCGCCTTCGGCTTCTCGCCCTTGACCAGCTCGTTCGCCGCCTGCGCCGCGGCCTCCGCGACGATCTTGATGGGCTTGGAGATCGTGTTGTACTGGTCGCCGTTGACGATCCGCTGCGCGGCGGCGAGCTCGGCGTCGTTGCCGGTGACCGGCGGGACCGGCTTCCCGGCCGCCTTGAACGCCGCCACGCTGGCCCCGCCCGTGCCGTCGTTGGCGGCGACGACGCCCGCGATCTGGCCGCCGAACTTGCTGATCTGGCCGCTCACCCAGTCCTGCGCCTTGGCCGGCTCCCAGCCCGGGGTGTCGTACTCGGCGAGCAGCTTGAACCCCGACGGGTCGACCGCGCTGTGGATGCCCTTCTTGATCAGGTTCGCCGCGGCGTCCGTGGGCGACCCGTTGACCTCCAGGATCCCGCCCTTCGCCTTGCCCTGCTTCAGGTGGTCGACCAGCGACTGGCCGATCATCGCGCCGATCTTCTCGTTGTCGAAGGAGACGTAGAAGTCGGCCTTGGCGGCGGGGATCGGCCGGTCGTAGGCGAGCACGGCGACCTTGCGGGACTGCGCCATCCGGACGATGGACGCGGCCGCGGCCGAGTCGACCGGGTCGATCACGATGGCCTTGGCGCCCTGCGCGAGCACCGAGCTCGCCTGCTGCTGCTGCTTGGAGGCGTCGGCCCCGGCGTTCTGGTAGAGCACCTGGCAACCGCCGCACAGCTGCTTCATCTTCGCCTTGAACAGCGGCGCGTCGTACAGCTCGTAGCGGGTCGAGGCGATGTCCGGCATGAGAAACGCGATCTTGGCGTTCTTCGCGTCGCCGCCGGTCGAGCCCGCGCTCTTGGACGAGCACGCCGCGGCGGGGGCGAGCACGGCGAGGGCCGCGCCGGCCGCGGCGGCGGTCCGGAGGGAAAGCTTCTTCACTGAGGTCTCCTCGGTGCTGCGCCCGCGATGAAAGGGCGACCGATCCAGCGCGGCGGCCGGCCGAGCCGGGGCCGCACCGGCCGTCGCGGTGAGAACGTAACACTAGGAACGTTAGAAGTGTCAATACTGCGGCGTTAATTAACATTCGCGAGCGCGAACCGGTCGCCGGCCTGCCGCTGGAACGCGCAGGTCACAAGTCAATATCGACCCTGCACGGCCTCTTGGCGGCACGGGTGGACGTGGTGTTCGTTCTAACATCGGCCATCACATGGGCGCGCGCAGAGCCCGGCCCTCGGGCCGGGGCGGAGCCGGCCGTCAGGCGCGCGCGGCGACGCCGTACTCGACCTTGTGCCGGTCGAGTTCGCGGAGCGCGGCGGCGGAGGCGCCGTCGTCGGTGAGGACGCGCTCGAACTCGCCGAGCGGCGCGACGCGGTGCAGCGCGGTGCGTCCCAGCTTGGTGTGGTCCACCAGCAGGACGTTGCGGACGGCGCTGCGCAGCATGGCCCGCTTCACCACCACGACCCGCTGCTCCTGGTGGCAGGCGTTGCCGGCCGACACCGCCGAGGTCGACACGAAGCACATGTCGACCTGCAGCGCCTCGATCGCCTCGACGCACGAGACGCCCATGAACGAGTTGTGCAGCGGGTCGTAGTCGCCGCCCAGCGCGATCAGCCGGACGCCCTGCACGGGGGCCAGCAGGTTCAGGCAGTCGAGGAAGTTCGTGACGATCGTCAGCGGGCCGGCGTCCTTGATCCGGCGGGCGAGCGCGAGCGCGGTGGTCGAGTCGTCCAGCATGATCGCCATGCCGGGCTCGACCAGCTCCGCCGCCGCGGCGGCGATCGCCTCCTTCTCCTCGCGCATCGACTTGCTCCGGTAGGCGACGCTGCTCTCGAAGACGCCCGAGCGCTGCGCGGTGACCCCGCCCCGGTACTTGCGGACGATGCCCTGCCGTTCCAGCTCGTCCAGGTCGCGGTGGATGGTCATCAGGCTGACCCCGAACCGCTCGACCAGCTCCGCCGCCGTCGCCGAGCCCTGCGCGAGCACCGCCTCGGCGATCGCGTCCTGGCGCTGCGCGGGCCCCCGCCGCTGCCGGTTGCTCATGCTGGGCTCCTCCGTCCGGACGCCGCGGCCGCGGCGGGTCGAGGGGAAGTTAACATCACCGATGTTAAGAGCTCAACCCGTGCTGTCACTCCCCGCCGTGGCCGGCAGGCCCGCCGCGCGCCACGCCTTGAAGCCTCCGACGACGTCGGTGGCGCGGGTCAGGCCGAGGTCGTGCAGCGACGCGGCGGCCAGGCTGGAGGTGTACCCCTCCGAGCAGAACACGATGACGCGCACGTCGTGCCCGGTGGCCTGCGGCAGCCGGGCGTCCGACCGCGGGTCGAACCGCCATTCCAGGACGTTGCGCTCGACGATCAGCGCGCCGGGGATCTCCCCCTCCGCGGCCCGCTGCGCGGCCGGGCGGATGTCCACCAGCACCGCGCCGTCGCGGGCCGCGGCGTGCGCCGCGCCGGGGGCGAGCCGTTCCAGCCGCTCGCGGGCGGCGGCGAGGATCTCATCGATGGTGCGAGGCATGCCCCCAAGAATGTCATCAGATTTCCTACTGAGCGACTCGGCAATTGCGCACCCGCCCGCGCGGCCCGGGAGGTCAGACCTCCAGGATGCGGAGCGACGGGTGGTTCCTGGTGTTGAGGTGGAGCTTCTCCTTCGAGCCGTCCTTCTCCAGTTCGAGGACGAACCGGTAGTGGTAGAGGCCGGGCCGCGCGGTGCTCTGCACGGCGCCCGCCCAGTAGTAGTAGACGGGCGTGTACGGCGACCGCATGAGGTCGGGCCCGCCGTAGATCTTCAGCTCGGTGGTGATGCGCCGTTCCGCGACGTCCTCCTCGTCGCCCTTCTCGGTGTCCAGGAAGACCAGGTTGGTGATCTTCGGCATCGGCGGCCAGGTGCCGTCCGGCCGCTTCTCCATCTCCACCGGGCGGATGATCCAGTTGATCACCTGGCCCTGCTTGCAGATCGTCTCCAGGTGGTCGGTGCCCTGCCCGACCCCGCCGACGCTGTTGTCCATCATGAACAGGGCGCCGTCGAGCGAGCCGGTCGCCGTCGCCCGCTCCATGTTCACCAGGGTCACGATGTTGAGCTGGACCGAGTTCAGCTGGCCGCGATCCTCGGCCTTCTTCACGCTCTGCGGGCTGGTCATCGGGCCCCCTTCGGCGCGCCGGCGGGTGCGGGCGCGGAGGTCTGGCCGACGAGGGCCGGCGTCGAGATGCTGAACGGCTCGGTGATGGTGCCCAGCCGGAACTTCAGCCGGTACGGCACCGGCTCCGTGATCGTCTTCTTCACGGTGCCGGTCCAGTAGATGATGTCGGTGCCCGGGTAGACCTTGCGCTCCGGCTCGCAGACCTTCTCGTCGATCACGATCTCGTCGAGGGCGGCGTAGGTCTCGCACTCCAGCACGACGACGTTCCACAGCAGCTGGTCGCCGGCCCGGACGCGGGTGCGGAGCTCCTCGGTGCCGAACCCGGTGGAGCCCTCGGTCTTGTTGGTGTCGTACAGGTACAGGTTGTGGTGCAGGCTGCCGGTCGCGAGGACGGCCACCGGGTCCACCACGGCGGTGATCGAGACGGGCCGGGTCGCGCGCGGCTCCGGCGGCTTGGCCTTGGGGGGCATTCGCTCCTCCGTTTCGGGGCGGTGGCGTGGGCTAGGACGGGGGGACGGCCGGTACGGGCAGCAGGCCGAGACCCGCCCCGGTGAAGGCGTTGCGCTTGGGCTCGGTCGTGACCCGGATGGCGGCGGTGCAGGTCAGGTCCACCGACTCCCACACCGGCTCGCCGTTGCGCGTCACCAGCTCGTGGAGCTGGACGTCCATCGTGTAGGCGTAGGTCCCGGGCCGGGCGGTGTCCACCGTCGCCGACCAGTACCAGCCGTCCGACACCATGTCGGGCGACTGGTACTGCGCCGGGTAGATGATCTTCTCGTCCACCGCCTGCCCGCTGATGTTCGTGATGATCGGCGGCGGGTAGTTGTAGGCGCCGGTGGCGTCGCCGGCGATCGCGTTGCCGGTGACGTCCAGGATCTTGGCGCTGGCCAGGCCGCGGCTGCCGCGCGGGCGCCGGGCGTGCGTGCCGACCCGGCCGCGCAGCGCCGCCAGCTCGGCGGAGGTGTCGACGGACGGGTCCGCAGCGCGGTCGCTGACCCCCGCGAGCTCCTCCAGCGCCTGCCGGTCGATCTCCTGCGCCCGGTCGGCGTGGTAGCTGCGCGGGACCGTCGGCGGGATGGAGCCGAGGCTCGCCAGCGCCCAGTTCAGCACCTGCTCGGTGCCCTGCGACCCGTCGCTCCAGTAGGAGCCGAGGATGGCGGTCACCAGCTCGCCGGTGCCGTCCCCGGTGGACCCGAGGAACTTCATGTTGTCGAAGAGGTAGACGTTGCCCTTCAGTGCGCGTTCCCGCAGCGCGTTGGCGATGTCCACCATCACGATGATCGCTTGCTGTTGTGCCATGGGTTCGCCTTCCCTGTCGGAGGTGGGATCACGCGCACATCAGCGCGGGCGAGTCGACGTTCAGCACGCTGTTGGGGCCCTCGTGCATCTGCAGCTCGAGCCGGTACCGGTAACGCGCGCCCGGGATCAGGTAGGCGGGGACGATGCCGCTCCACACCTTGAGGTCCAGGTTCTCCCTCTCCCCGTCCCCGTCCGGGGGCGCTCCGGCGGCACCGGGCGGGCCGCCGGCCTCGAGGAAGGTGATGCTCCTGATCTCCACCGGGGTCTGCACGTCCACGGCCACGGCGGTCCACTGGACGACCTGGCCGGGCGCGACGACGGTGCACAGGTCGGGCGTCCCCTGCCCCGCGCTGTCGAGCGACCCGTCGTCCATCAGGGACAGGTTCCCGTCGTGCAGGGTCCTGTCGGAGAGCGCGCCGACGACGTCGACGAGCGCGATGATGTTGACCTTCTCTTTCATTCCCGTCCTTTCGGTGACCGTTGCCTGGCGCCGCCGCGCCGCGGTGCGGGCGGGCGGGCGGCGTCGGATCACCCCCGGTCGCGGACCAGGGGGACCTTGCCGACGGCCGTCCGCTCGATCTCGGGGGACGACCGGTGCACGAACGCGAGGTGGAAGCGGTAGCCGGTGCGCTCGACCGCCGCCCGGGTGGCCTCCCGGTCGTTGAACAGCGACAGGGAGCGGGGCAGCGCGCCGGCGACCACCCGCTGGACGCCGGCCGGGCCGAGCGCGGTGGTCACCGCGTGCGTCAGCCCGTCGGGGTCGTCGACCGCGGCGAGCAGCGTGATGGTCTTGTGTTCGCGGTGGTTGACGAACTGGAGGTCGTGGGCGGCGGCGTCCAGGTCGACGCCGGTGGCCTCGCGCAGGTCGTCGCGGACGGCGGCGTAGGCGAGCGCCGCCGAGTACTGGCTGTCGTTGATGTGCAGGACGTCGCCGGTGCGGCCGGCGAACTCGAACCGGCCGGTCTTCAGGCCGGGCCCGTCGAGGGCGGGCCGGCGGACCATCCGGTCGCCGAGCTTGAGGCGCGGCAGCGGCGCCTCGTGGGCGTGCAGCCGGGTGACGACCAGCTCGCCCTCCTCGCCCTCGGCGACGGCGCGGCCCGCCTCGTCGACGATCTCGACCAGGTGCAGGCCCGGCACCGCGGCCAGCCAGGGCGAGTCGTCGTCGAGCTGGAGCCCGATGGTCTCGGCCTGGGTGGCGGCGAAGTAGCTGAGGATGGCGACGTTGGGGTAGACCGCGCGCAGCTCGGCGCGCTTGCGGTGCGGCAGCACGCCGCTGCCGTACATCGCGACGCGGAAGCTCTCCCGCGCCTCCCGGCTCAGCCCGGCGCCGAGGTCGCCGAGGATCGCGATGCCCGCCGAGATCCCCATCATCGCCTTGGGGCCCGGGTAGGAGAACATGTGCTCCAGCACCGGCGCGGTGACGGGCCCGGCGCCGATGTAGTTGACGCCGGGGACCTGCTGCAGGACGCCGCCGACCATCGTCCCGCTGCTCCACATCTGGTAGTCGGCGAGGTTGGTGAACAGCCACTTGGGGTCGCCGCCGGCCAGGTGGTCGCGGAGCTGGTAGGTGCCCATGAAGGCGCCCGCGATCCGGTAGGTGTCGTGCAGCTCGCGCAGCGAGTAGACGATCTCCAGCGGCAGCCCGTCGCTGGTGCCGCCGCTGGCGACCACCTCGAACCCGCCGTGCCCGAGCGGCACGACCATGCCGGGGCGCGCGCCCATGAACATGTCGCGCTGGACGGTCTTGTCCGACAGCGGCACCCGCTCCCACTCCTCGTAGGTGGCGGGCGGGCCGGTGACGCCGGAGGCGGCGAGCCGCTCCCGCCACAGCGGGTTGAGCAGCACCGTGTTGATCATCTGGCCGAGGCGGCGCAGCACCAGGGCGTCCTGGATCTCGTGCGGGGTCTCGCTGTAGGGGACGCCGCAGATCCGCTCGCATTCGCGCATCTTGCCCGCGAAGGAGGGCAGCGCCGGGACGTCGTCCACCGACCAGGGCCGCATCTCCTCCTCGGGGATCAGCCGCGCGGCCAGTTCCGCGCCGTCTCCGGGTGATCGTCCGGGGGGCGCGAGGATCATCGAGGTCATAGGCTCTCCTGTTCGTCACGGTTTCGTGGTGCGGGGGTTCTTGGGGCGCGCGCCTTGCGGGGCGGCGGGGCCGTCAGGCGAGGTCGTCGTCGCGGAGCAGGCGCTCGCCGGTGGTCCTGATCTCGGTGAGGAGCATCCGGAAATGCTCGGCGCTCACCTGGTGGTTCATCAGGACGACGCGCAGGGCGGCGACGCCCCGCACGTTCACCTTGGAAATGAAGAACCGGCCGGCCAGCCTGACCTGTTTCCTGATCCGCAGTTGGAGGCGGTGGACGCGGTCCTCGCCGATTTCTTGCGGGCGGTAGCGGAAACAGAGAATGTTGGCTTCCGGCTGGTGCAGGGTCTCGAAGTCGGGTTCTTCGGCAAGGACGCGATAGGCCTCATTCGTGGTGCGGCACAAATGCTCGATCTTCTCGGCGAACAGCGCGGGCCCGTACATCGCCCAGAGCGTCCACAACGGCATGATCATCGGGCGCTTCGTGCATTCGACGTTCTTGTCGCCGCTGTCGAACTCGCAGTGCGCGTCCGGTTCCTCGTCGAAGACGTAGCTGGCGACGCGGCGCCGGAAGGCGCCGGGCGCGTCCTGCGCGTTCCGGTAGAACAGCATCGTGCAGGGCGCCGGGACGAACATCAGCTTGTGCGCGTCCCAGGTCAGCGAGTCGGCCTTCTCGATGCCGCGCAGCCGGTGCCGCAGCGCGTCGGAGACCAGGAGGCTGGCGCCGTGCGCGCCGTCGACGTGCAGCCAGATGCCGCGCCCGGCGGCGATGCCGGCCAGCTCGTCGATCGGGTCGAAGGCGCCGAGCGCGGTGGTGCCGGCCGACGCCACCATGCAGAACACCTCCAGGCCGCGGCGCTCGGCGGCGGCGAGCACGGCGGGCACCCGGCGGGCGGCGATCCGGCCGCGCCGGTCCAGCGGGAGGCGGACGATCCGGGACTCGCCGATGCCGAGGATGCCGGCCGCGCGGGTCACGCTGTAGTGCACGTCCTCGCCGACGGCGATCGCCGGGCGGCCCCGGCCGCGGTGCTCGCCGCGCGCCCAGATGCCGGGGCAGGCGCGGTTGCGGGCGGCCAGCAGCGCGGTGAGGTTGGCCAGCGAGCCGCCGGACGTGGTGACCATCGCGAACCGGCCCGGCTCCCAGCCGATGAAGCGGTTGAGCTCGTCGGCCATGATCCGCTCGGCGGTGATCGGCAGCTGGCCGGCCTCGTAGTAGGACGACGGCTGGTTGACGACCGAGCCGACGAAGTCGATCACGCCGGCCAGCGGGACGGTGCCGGAGAACTGCCGGCCCAGGTAGCCCGGCGAGTGCACCTGGATTCCGGTGCGGACGTAGAGGTCGACGATCGCGGCGAGCCGCTTGTCGTCGAAGTCGGCGATGGTCTCGCGCTCGGTGGTCATGAGCGCCCGCGCGGCCCGCGACAGCGCGCCGGGGTCGGACAGGTCCAGGCCGCGGACCGTCAGATCGGCCAAATGTGCTTCCAGCCGCGCGGCGACCGCCTCGGAATTCCTTCGGAAGAGCGCCGGATCGAACGCGGCGATCAGCGACTCGTTCGCCTCCGTCCAGTGCGGAAAAGACGGTGGGCATTCTTCCGACACGTCGGTCACGTTGTCGCCCTCCAATTTCCTGACCACTTAGCAAACTCACCTGACAGGGGCGAGTCTAGGCAGAATTCAACGTGTGCAACAAGGGCACGTAGTGCTAACCGTCGGGACACCGCCTCCTTTGGTCGCCGAACTGCTTGATCAACTCTAAATGCCTGCTTTGTCGTATTTAAACGACCGTTCTCCGAAAAGCCGCCGCGGCGCGCGGCCATCGGGATTCGCGCGGCGCGGCCGCGCCCGACGCCCGGCGCGACCCACCCGGCGCCCGGTCGCCGCGACCGGGGCGCCGCGGTACTACCGTCGTCCGCAAGGCGCCGCCGCGGGCGGCGGTCCAGGCGAAGGGGCGGATGTGAGCGATCCCGGCGGTCTCGTGGAGGCACTGCGGCGCGCCGGCGTCGGCGGCGTGGACGACTCGGCGCTGGCCCGGTCGATGTACTCCTCGGACGCCTCGCTGTACCGCGTCGCGCCCCGGGTGGTGGTGACGCCCCGGGACACCGAGGAACTGCCCGCGGTACTGGCGGTCTGCCGGGAGTACGGCGCGCCACTGACGATGCGCGGCGCCGGCACGTCCATCGCGGGCAACGCGGTCGGGCCCGGCGTCGTCGTGGACGCGAGCCGGCACCTGAACCGCGTCCTGGAGATCGACCCGGACGCCGGGACGGCCCTCGTCGAGCCCGGGATCGTCCAGGCGCGGCTGCACCAGGTCGCCGGCGCGCACGGGCTGCGGTTCGGGCCCGACCCGTCCACCCGGACGCGCGCCACCCTCGGCGGGATGATCGGCAACAACGCCTGCGGTTCGCGGGCGCTCGGCTACGGGCGCACCTCAGACAACGTGCTCGGCCTCGACGCCGTCACCGGCTCCGGGGAACGGCTGCGGCTCGGCGACGTCCCGGGGCCCGCCGCCGGCGGCCCGCTGCTGGACCGGCTGCGGGACCTGGTGGACGGGCATCTCGCGCTGATCCGGACCGAGTTCGGGCGGTTCGGCCGGCAGGTGTCGGCCTACTCCCTGGAGCATCTGCTGCCGGAGAAGGGCTTCGACGTCGCGCGGGCGCTGGTCGGCACCGAAGGGACCCTGGCGGTGACGCTGGCGGCGCGGCTGCGGATGGTCCGCGAACCCGCGTGCCGGCTGCTGGTCGTGCTCGGGTACGGCTCGATGGCGGAGGCGGCGGACGCCGTCCCGGCGATCCTGCCGCACGCCCCGGTCGCCTGCGAGGGGCTCGACTCACGGATCACGAACGTCGTGCGGGAGCGGCGCGGGCCGGACGCCGTGCCGCCGCTGCCGGACGGGTCGGGCTGGCTGCTGGTGGAGCTGGCCGGCCCGGAGATCGGCGCGCTGCGGGAGACCGCACGGCGCGTCGTGGCCGGGTCGGCGAGCGCGGGCTCGATGCTGGTCGAGGACATGGCGCTGGCCGACGCGCTGTGGCGGATCCGCGAGGACGGCTCGGGCCTGGTGGCGCGGACACCGGACGGCAGGCAGGCGCACGCCGGCTGGGAGGACGCGGCCGTCCCGCCCGAGCGGCTCGGCTCCTACCTGCGCGAGTTCGAGGCGCTCCTCGGCGAGCACGGCCTGTTCGGCGTCCCGTACGGGCACTTCGGCGACGGATGCGTGCACGTCCGCATCGACTTCCCGTTCGACCGCCCCGGCGGCACGCGCGTCTTCCGCGACTTCCTGAACGACGCGGCGGCGCTCGCGGCGCGGCACGGCGGCACGATGTCCGGTGAGCACGGCGACGGGCGGGCGCGCGGCGAGCTGCTGCCGCACATGTACTCTCCCGAGGCTCTCGCGCTGTGCGCGCGGGTCAAGGACCTCTTCGACCCCGATGACCTGCTGAACCCGGGGATCATCGTCCGGCCCGCGCCGGTGGACGCCGACGTGCGGATGGCGGGCGTCCCCCCGGTCACCCGCGCGCAACTGCCGACGCTGGGCCTGGCCTACCGCCACAACGGCGGCGACCTGTCGCGGGCCGTGCACCGCTGCACCGGCGTCGGCAAGTGCCGCGCCGACAACACCGGGACCGGCGGGGTGATGTGCCCCTCCTACCTGGCCACCCGCGAGGAGAAGGACACCACCCGCGGACGGGCCCGCGTCCTGCAGGACGTCGTCTCCGGCCACCTCGGCCCGGACGGCTGGAAGACCCGGGCCGTCCACGACGTGCTCGACCTCTGCCTGTCCTGCAAGGGGTGCGCGTCCGACTGCCCCACCGGAATCGACATGGCGTCCTACAAGGCCGAGGCCCTCCACCAGCGCTACCGGCGCAGGCTGCGGCCCCGCGCCCATTACGCGCTGGGATGGCTCCCCCGCTGGACGCGTCTGGCCGCGAAGGCACCAACCGCCGTCAAGCTGATGAACACCGCGACGCGGTCGCGGGCGCTGCGCCCGCTGGTCGCCTGGAGCGCCGGCATCGACCGCCGCCGCTCACTGCCCGCGTTCGCGCCGGTGACCTTCCGCCGCCGGTTCGCCGCCCACCGCAGCCCCGCCGGCCGCAACGGCGACGTCGTCCTGTTCGTCGACACCTTCACCGACGCCTTCTCCCCCGACGTCGCCGACGCCACCGTCAAGGTCCTCGAACACGCCGGCTACCGCGTGGCCATCACCGAACGGCCGGTGTGCTGCGGCATCACCTGGATCTCCACGGGGCAGCTCGACGGCGCCCGGGCCCAGCTCCGGCGCACCGTCCAGGCGCTGCTGCCGCACGTCCGGCGGGGAGCCAGGGTCGTCGGCATGGAACCGTCCTGCACCGGCGTGCTCCGCTCGGACGCCGAGGAACTGCTGCGCGGCGCCGACGCGGCCGCCGCCCGCGAGGTCGCCGCCGCGACCCGCACCCTCGCCGAACTGCTCGCTGGGACGCCCGACTGGTCGCCGCCCGACCTGACCGGCGTCACCGGCGTCGCGCAGCCGCACTGCCACCACCACGCCGTCATGGGCTGGAGCAAGGACGCCGCCCTGCTCAGGGACGCGGGCGCCGAGATCGGCAGGCTCGGCGGCTGCTGCGGCCTCGCCGGCAACTTCGGCGTCGAGAAGGGCCACCACGACGTCTCCGTCGCGATCGCCGAGCACGCGCTCCTCCCCGCCGTCCGCGGCGCCGCCGAGGGCGACGTCGTCCTGGCCGACGGCTTCAGCTGCCGCACCCAGCTCGACGACCTCGCCGGCCGCCCCGGCGAGCACCTCGCCCAGCTCCTCGCCCGCCACCTCCCCGGCGAGGTCAGCGGTGCGCGAGCGTCCGGGAAAGGGTGAGGGCCGCGGTGTGGACGGCGGGCGCGACCGCGGCCAGGCGCATGCGGTTGGACCAGCCGGACACCGACAGCGCGCCGACCGCCTCGCCGTCCGGGCCGAGGACGGGGCTGGCGGCGCACAGGATGCCGTTGCCCGACTCCTCCCGGTCGTAGGCGACGCGCTCCGCGCGGATCCTGGCCAGCTCCCGGGTGAACAGGCCGGGCGCGACGACGGTGCGCTCGCCGACCTTGACCAGCCCGGCGTCCAGCACCCGCTGGACGACCTCGGGCGGTGAGAACGCCAGGATCGCCTTGCCGACGCCGGTGGCGTGCGCGGGCAGCCGCCCGCCGACCTGCGACGGCATCTTCGGCGCGTCGGAGGCGCCGAGGATCTCCACGTACACGACCTCGGCGCCCTCCAGGACCGCGAGGTGCACGGTCTGCCGCGTCGCCTCCCGCAAGTCGGACATGTAGGGCACGGCGGCGTCCCGCAGCACGCGCTGCCGGGGCACCCGCTGGCCGATCTCGAACAGCTTGAGGCCGAGCCGCACCCGGGGACCCTGCCGCTCCAGCAGGCCCGCCTCGACCAGGTCGAGCGCGATGCGGTGCGCCGTCGAGCGCGGCAGCCCGCTGCGCCGCGCCAGCTCCGCCGCGCCGAGGCCGTCGTCGTCCGCCCGGAAGGCGGTCAGCACCGCGACGGCGCGGCGCAGGAAGGTGTCGTCGGACGGCATGGCCTCACTGTAGAAGACGTGTCCCACCACGCGGGACGACCGCGTTGCCGGGACGGCCTCCGGCGCGCGAGGCTCGGCGCAGAGACGACGAAAGGAACGGCCATGGACCCGGGTTCCGCGCCCCCCGAGGGGGGACCACGCCCTACGCCCCCCGGCCCGGCTACGCCGGAATGGGTCGAGAAGGCCGCAAGAGCCCTGCTCGACGCCTACGCCTCCGGCGTCCCGATCCCACCCCTGACCGCGTCGCACCCCGGCATGACGGTGGACGACGCGTACGCGGTCCAGCGTGCGCAGTCGGACGCGTGGACCGCCGCGGGTGCCCGGATCAAGGGCCACAAGGTGGGCCTGACGTCGGCCGCGATGCAGCGCCAGATGGGCGTGGACCAGCCGGACTTCGGGATCCTGCTCGACTCGATGTTCCTGCCGGAGAGCGCCCCGATCGACGCGGGCCGGTTCCTGCAGCCCCGGGTGGAGCCGGAGGTCGCGTTCGTGCTCGGCCGGCCGCTGTCGGGGCCCGGCGCGACCGCCGCCGACGCGGTCGCCGCGGTGGAGTACGTGCTGCCCGCGCTGGAGGTCATCGACTCGCGGATCGCCGACTGGAAGATCACGCTGCCGGACACCATCGCCGACAACGCCTCCAGCGGCGGCCTGGTGCTCGGCACCCGGCCGGTCCGGCTGGGCGACCTCGACCTCGCGCTCATGGGCTGCCTGCTGCACCGCGACGGGAACCTGATCGACACCGGCGCGGGCGGCGCCGTGCTGGGCTCGCCGATCAATGCGCTGGTGTGGCTGGCCAACGTGCTGGGCGAGCGCGGCATCGCGCTGGAGGCCGGGCACGTGGTGCTGCCCGGTTCGATCACCGCGGCCGTCCCGGTCGCCCCTGGAGAGACGCTCACGGCGACGTTCGCCGGGATCGGCTCCGTCACCGCACGGTTCGGAAAGTTCGGAAAGGAGGAGCGCAAATGAGCGAAGCGACCCGGGGGGCGCGGGGGGTCGTCCCCCCTCGAGAAGGCGCGCGCAAGCTGACCGCGGCCATCGTCGGGCCCGGCAACATCGGCACCGACCTGCTGGTCAAGCTGAAGCGCAGCGAGCTGATCGACGTCCACTCGATGGTCGGGGTGGTGCCGGAGTCCGACGGCCTGGCCCGCGCCCGCGAGATGGGCGTGCCGACGTCGGCGGCGGGCGTGGACTGGCTGCTGGACCAGCCGACCCTGCCCGACCTGGTGTTCGAGGCGACGTCGGCGAAGGCGCACCTCGCCAACGCCCCGCGCTACGAGGCGGCCGGGATCACCGCGATCGACCTGACGCCCGCCGCCACCGGGCCGCTGGTGTGCCCGCCGGTGAACCTGGACACGGTGTCGGACGCGCCGAACCTCAACATGATCACCTGCGGCGGGCAGGCGACGATCCCGATCGTGCACGCGGTGTCGTCGGTCGTCCCGGTGCCGTACGCGGAGATCGTCGCGTCGATCTCCTCGCGGTCCGCCGGTCCCGGCACCCGGGCGAACATCGACGAGTTCACCGAGACCACGGCGCGCGCGATCGAGCAGGTCGGCGGCGCGGCCCGGGGCAAGGCGATCATCATCCTGAACCCGGTCGACCCGCCGATGATCATGCGGGACACGGTGTACTGCGCGATCCCGTCCGACGCCGACACCAAGGCGATCGCCGCGTCGATCGAGAAGATGGTCGGCGAGGTCGCCACGTACGTGCCCGGGTACACGCTGCGCGCGGAGCCGCAGTTCGACGGGCCCAGCGACCTGTGGAACGGGAGGGCGCGCGTGGCGGTCTTCCTGGAGGTCCGCGGGAACGGCGACTACCTGCCGCCGTGGGCCGGCAACCTCGACATCATGACCGCGGCCGCCGCCCGGGTGGGCGAGCAGCTCGCGCGCAGGAAGGCCACCTCATGACCGAGCGGACCGCAGAGAAGATCAGGATCACCGACTCGACGCTGCGCGACGGCAGCCACGCGATGGCGCACCGCTTCACCGAGGAGCAGGTCCGCGGCGTCGTGCACGCGCTGGACGGCGCGGGCGTCGAGGTCATCGAGGTGACGCACGGCGACGGCCTCGGCGGCTCGTCGTTCAACTACGGCTTCTCGCTGGAGGACGACGTCAAGCTCGTCGCCGCGGCCGTGGACGAGGCGACGCAGGCGAAGATCGCGGTGCTGCTGCTGCCGGGCCTCGGCACGGTGAAGGACCTGAAGATGGCGCACGACGCGGGCGCGTCGGTGGCGCGGGTCGCGACGCACTGCACCGAGGCGGACGTGTCGCTGCAGCACTTCGCCGCCGCCCGCGAGCTCGGCATGGAGACCGTCGGGTTCCTGATGCTGTCGCACCGGGTCGGCCCGGAGGAGCTGGCGAAGCAGGCGCGGATCATGGTGGACGGCGGCGCGCAGTGCGTGTACGTCGTCGACTCCGCGGGCGCGCTGGTGCTCGGCGAGGCGCAGGAGCGGGTCAGCGCGCTGGTGAAGGAGATCGGGCACGAGGCGCAGGTCGGCTTCCACGGCCACCAGAACCTCTCGCTCGGCGTCGCGAACTCGGTGCTGGCGCAGCAGAACGGCGCCAAGCAGATCGACGGGGCGCTGTGCGCGCTCGGCGCGGGCGCGGGCAACTCCCCGACCGAGGTGCTGGTCGCGACGTTCGAGCGGCTCGGCATCCCGACCGGCGTGGACGTGCAGGGCGCGATGGCGGCCGCGGACGACGTGGTGAAGCCGTTCCTGCACCGGCTGCCGTTCGCCGACCGGGGCGCGATCACGCAGGGCTACGCGGGCGTGTACTCCAGCTTCCTGCTGCACGCCGAGCGGGCCGCGGAGCGCTACGGCGTGCCGGCGCACGAGATCCTGCAGAAGGTCGGCGAGGCCGGCTACGTCGGCGGCCAGGAGGACATGATCATCGACGTGGCGCTGCAGCTCGCCGCCGAGCGCGAGCGCGCCTCCTGACCATGGCGTGATCAGGTCCGGGAGCCCGCTCCGGCGAGCGGGCTCCCGTCCAGACCGGCGAGCAGGGCGCGGGGGTCGTCGTAGACGGCCGCTGCGCCCGCTCCGGTCAGCTCGTCCCGGCTCCACCCGCCGCTGAGGACGCACACGCACGGCATTCCGGCCCGCGCGGCGGCCTCGACGTCCCAGCGGGTGTCGCCGACGAACACGGCGCGCTCCGCGGGGACCCCGGCGCGCTCCATTGCCAGTTCGACGAGGTCCGGGGACGGCTTGCTCGCCCCCACCTCCGAGGACGACGTGGCCTCGTCGATCGCGTCGTCGGCGTCGAGCGCGGCGCGCAGCGCCTTCAGCTCGGGCTCGGCGGCGGAGCTGGCCAGCACCACCCGGCTCCCCCGCCGGTGGCAGGCGCGCAGCAGGTCGGCGGCGCCGTCGAACGGCTTCAGCCGCGTCCAGTACTGCGCGTAGAGGGCGGTGTGCGCCGACCGGATCGCGTCGTCGGCGTCGCGGTCCCGGTCGCCTGGGAGCAGGTGGTCGAGCAGCTTGTCCGACCCCATCCCGATCGCCCGGTGGACGTTCGCCATCGGGACCGTGTGGCCGTACTGCAGGAACGCCTGCCACCACGTGGCGGCGTGCAGGTAGTTGGTGTCGACCAGCGTTCCGTCGACGTCGAAGAGCACCGCATCGATCATGCGGGGGCCTTACCCGCGGGCGGCCGGGAGAACCGGTGCCGGCCGCAACCCTAGGGCGCGCGAGCGGCCGGCACCGGATCGACTCGAACTCTAGGCGCTTATTGGCGGAGTGACAATAGCTATTGGCACAGCGCCAACAAAGGAACCGCCCCGCGGCCGGGGCCGGGGGGCGGTGCGGAGCGGGCGCGCGTCAGTGCTCGTGCACGATCACGCCCCGGAGGTTCTTGCCGTCGCGCAGGTCCTGGTAGCCCTCGTTGACCTGGTCGAGCGTGTACCGCCTGGTCACGAGCGCGTCCAGGTCGAGCTTGCCCTGGTCGTACAGGCGCAGCAGGCGCGGGATGTCGTACTGCGGGTTGGCCGACCCGAACAGCGACCCCTTGATCGTCTTCTCGAAGAGGGTGAGGACGGCGCCGGACACGTGGATCGTGAGCTTCTCCGGATGCGCGAGCCCGGTCACCACCAGCGTGCCGCCCTTGCCGGTCACGTTGAACGCGGCGCTCACGACGTCCTCGTCCACCACGCCGACCGTCACCAGCGCCTGGTCGGCGCCCTGCCCCCAGGTCAGCTCCATCACCTTGGCGAGCGCCTCGTCCGCGTCGCCGAAGGCGTGCGTGGCACCGAGTTCCAGGGCCTTTTCGCGCTTGAACGCGACCGGGTCCACCGCCACGATGTTGGCCGCGCCCGCGTGCCGGGCTCCCATGACGGCGTTGATCCCGATGCCGCCGATCCCGAACACCACGACGGTGTCGCCGGGCCGGACGCCGCCCGCGTACACCGCGCTCCCCCAGCCGGTCGGGACGCCGCAGCCGACCAGCACCGCCGTCTCCAGCGGCAGCCACTCGTCGACCTTCACCACCGAGTGCTGGGAGATCGTCGCGTACTGGCTGAACGTGCCGATCATGCACATGGCGCCGAAGTCCTCGCCGCCGCCGTGGAAGCGGAACGTCCCGTCGGGCATGTCGCCGTTCAGGATCGTGGCGCCCATGTCGCAGATGCTCTGCCGCCCGGTCGAGCAGTAGCGGCACGTCCCGCAGTTGGGGATGAAGCTGCACACGACGTGGTCGCCCGGCGCGACCTTGGTGACGCCGGCGCCGACCTCCTCGATGACGCCGGCGCCCTCGTGCCCGCCGACGATCGGGAACCGCGGCACCAGGTCCCCGTCGGTGAGGTGCAGGTCGGAGTGGCACAGGCCGGCCGCCACGTAGCGGATGAGGACCTCGCCGTCCTTCGGGCCGTCCAGGTCGAGCTCGGCGATCTCGAACGGCTTGCCGGGTCCCGCGAGTACTGCTGCCCTGGTCTTCACGCGCCTGACCTCCCGGATCGCGGTCCATGGGTGGATACACCACAACGTAACCCCGCGATCCTCCGCCGCATAGGGCGCGAACCGGGCAGGGCCGTGCCATCCTCGCCCCCTCACTGGGCGTTTCATCCTGCGAGTTCCGTTTGATTTCGGGTCAGGTGCCCCGCCATGTGGGAGTGGATTCGCCGGTGAGGCGGCGGCTCATGAGGTCGATCATTGCGAGGTGGATCATGGCGGTGGAA
>NZ_JBGNUT010000057.1:0-28513 GCF_041951385.1 Actinomadura sp. NTSP31
CGAAACATGCTGGTCCGAAGCTCCACAAGCCTCACCGAAAACAGCTATCTCTCATCTCTCTGTCCGGCCGCGGCTGGCTCGCACGAGAACCTGCACATTCTCCACATATAAGGACCAAACGCCCTCTAAGTGCCTGTTCGAGAACCTTTGATCGTCGGTCTCGGGGGTCTTCTCCTGAACATGGCCCCAGGGCCAAAGTAGCTCTGGGGTGGGTGGTCACTTGGTGTGGTCGCCGGGGGCATAGCGGTTCCGGCTTCCGCGGCTTCGGCAGCGATGCGGGTGGTGTTCTTGTCGTGGAAGCCGAGCACCGGGCGATGACCGGTGCGGGGCCTGGAGGGCGAGTTGGCGGAGGGCTGCCGGGCGGGCCTTGCCGGTCATGTAGCCGTGTTGGCGGAGTTGTTCGGCCGCGGCTGCACCGAGGGTCTGTCTGCTGATGTCCCGCCTCCCGCGTGACATCGGCGTCGTGCCCGTCCACGACCGTCTCTAGCGGGAGGGGGGTCGGCCAGTGGTCCAGTTCCAGTCGGTGATGGTCGTGCGCATCAGGCGGGCCGCGCTGGACAGGTGGCTGTCGGCGGCCCAGTAGAGGGTCACGGTACGGCGGGAGCCGGGATCGTCGACGGGGATCCAGACGAGGGGGGCACGGGTGGCGCTGCGGCGGGCGAAGGCGGGGACGAGACCGATGCCCAGGCCTGCGCTGATCAGGTCGGCGATCGCGCTGTGTTCGTCGCTCTCGCACACGATCTTCGGGGTGAGGCCGTGTGCCGCGAAGAGTCGCTCGAGCAGCCGCCGCAACCAGTGCCCGTTGCGGGCGGTGACGAACGGCTGGTCGGCGAGGTCGTCGATGGTCACCGACGCGCGGCCCGCCAGCGGGTGATCGAGGGGAAAGGCCGCTCCGACCTCCTCTTCGAACAGCCGCGCCGCCTCCAGCCCCTCGGCATGGATCGGTTGCGAGGCGACGCATAGATCGATCTCCTGAGCGCGCAACTGTCGGGCCATGTCCTCGGGCGGCGACCAGTGGAGCCCGATCTCGACGGCGGGATGGGAGCGCTTGAAGGCCGCCAGCGGCCCGGTGAGGGTGAGGAAGGTCTCCGATGCCAGCCGCGCCGCGCCCAGGCCCTGGTCGGCGGCGTCGGTGATGGCCCGCCGTCCCGCCTCGAGCTCGCCGAGGGCGCGTTCGACGTGGTCGCGGAAGAGCCTGCCGGTGTCGTTCAGCCGGAGCCGGCCGCTGCGGTCGAACAGCGGCACGCCCAGTTCGCCCTCAAGCCTGGCGATGGTGCGGCTTAGCGACGGCTGAGCGATGTGAAGCTCATCGGCGGCCCGGCTGAGGTGCTCCAGCCGCGCGACCACCAGGAACTGCCGGAGCGAGTTCAGCTCCATCATGACCTCCAAAGCATAACAGCATAGCAATATCGATCTTAGACAAGATAGCCCAAGAGTCATACCTTTTGTGGTGTCGGAAGCCGAGAGGCCTACCACGAAGGGAAACTCCAGTGACGATGCCCATCCAGCGCGAGGCGGACGAAGCCCAGATCCGCCAGCAGATCGACAAGATCGTTGACGCTCTCCGGAACAAGGACCTCGAAGGCCTGAAGGAGGCCTACACGGCGGAGGTGGTGTCCTTCGACGTCGAGCCGCCGCTCCAGCATCTGGGGATCGCGGCGAAGGCCCAGAACTGGGCGAACGTGTTCACCTTCTTCGAGACCGTGACCTACCAGGTCCGGGACCTGATCCTCACCGTGGGCGACGACGTGGCCTTCGGGCACGCCTTCGCCCGCCTCAGCGGCACGCTGAAGAACGGGACGGCCACGAGCGGCATGTGGGTCAGGGTCACCTACGGCCTGCGGAAGATCGACGGGACCTGGCTGATCGCCCACGACCAGGTCTCGGTGCCCCTGGACATCGTGTCCGGCAAGGGAGTGACCGACCTCGAGCCCTGACGGGCCACTCACCAAGACCCCGCCACGCCCGCGCGGAGGCCGCGCGGCGCCAGACCTATGGAGAGGCACATGAGCACCATCCCCGCGACCGTCGCGATCCCCGACTACCTGGTCGGCACCTGGAAGGCCGACCCGGTCCACTCCGAGATCGCCTTCTCCGTCCGCCACCTCATGATCAGCAAGACCCGCGGCCGGTTCACCGCCCACGACGTCACGATCGTCACGGGCGAGGACCTCCTGGACTCCTCGGTCACCGCGACGATCGACCTGGCGTCCATCGACACCGGCAACGCGACGCGTGATGACCACCTGCGCACCGCCGACTACCTCGAGGTCGACAAGTACCCGACGATGGACTACCGCTCGACCGGGATCCGCCGGACTGGCGACGGCTGGGTCATCGACGGCGAACTGACATTGCACGGCGTCACACGCCAGGTGCCGCTGGCCGTCGAGGTGAACGGGTTCGGCACGGACCAGTGGGGCGGGCAGCGGGCCGGGTTCTCGGCGACCGCGGAGATCAACCGGCGTGACTTCGGCATCGACATCAGCGTCCCGCTGGACGCCGGCGGCGTCACGGTCGGCGACAAGGTGTCGATCAGCCTCGAGATCCAGGCCGTCCTGCAGAAGTGACCCGCCCCGGACCGGCGGCCACCCGCCGGCCCACGCCGAGTGAGGAGGTGACTGATGGTTACCGGATTCCACGGGGTCCGCCGGGCCGTTGCGGCCCGTCCCGTGCATCGAACGAGCCCCGCTTGGTGGGCACTGCGGGCCGTCGTCAGCGTGCATTTGGTTGCGATCTTCGGTCAGCCGGTGTTCGCCGGCGTGTTCTTGAGCGGCGACTACGACGGGCTGCGCCTGCATGAGGCGGGCGCCAACGTCACCACCTCTGCCGGCTACCTGCAGCTGATCGTGGCGATCATGGTTTGGGTCCGGTTGCGTCAGGTCCGGCCGTTCCTCGCCACGCTGGCCGTGGTGGTGGCCGAGACGGTGCAGTACTTCGCCGGGATGGAAGGCGCGTTGTGGCTGCATCTCCCGCTGGGGGTGGCGACCGTCGCCGGGCTCGTCGTGCAATTCATCGCGGTATGGCGCCGACCGCCCTTGCGGCGAGCCAAGGTGCGGAACGCGGGCAAGGCGGAGGCCGGCGATGCGTGAGCAGGACATGACCAGGCGCCGGCTGCTGGGCGTCGGCGGGACGCTCGGGGCGATGACGGTCACCGGGCTGGTGACCTCGGCCAAGCTCTCCCGGCGTCCGGCGGCCACAGGTAACCAGTTGCGCAGCGCCGTGCCGCTGCCGCCCGCCTTCCAGGTGCCGCTGCCGATCCCTGCGGTGCTGAAGCCTGCCGGCACCTCGGGAGGAGTGGACCGCTACCAGATCACCCAGCGTGAAGCGACCCTGGAGATCCTGCCCGGCGTCAAGACATCGGCGTGGACCTACGAGGGCACCTTCCCGGGCCCGACGATCGAGTCGCGCCGCGCCCGCCCGATCAACGTGACGCACCGCAACGAGCTGCCCGTGCCGACCGTCGTGCACCTGCACGGCGGACACACCCCGGCCGCCTCCGACGGCTACCCCACCGACCTCGTCATTCCCGACGGCTGGCAGGAACCCACCCACATGATGCACGGTATGGGAGGGATGAGCGATCGGCGGGCGGTGACGTCCAAGCTGACGCGGGACTACACCTTCCCGATGGACCAGCGGCCGACGCTGCTGTGGTACCACGACCACCGGATGGACTTCACCGCTCCCGCGATCTGGCGGGGCCTGGCCGGGCTGCACATCATCCGCGACGACGCCGAGGACGCGCTCGGCCTGCCCGCCGGAGACCACGAACTCCCACTCATGATCGCCGACCGGGCGTTCGACGACCACGGCGAGCTCACCTATCCAGCCCTCGACGGCACGCTGCGGGAACGGCCCGGTGTCCGCGAGTCCCATCTCGGCGGGGTCCTCGGCGACGTGATCCTGGTCAACGGCGCGCCCTGGCCCCTGCACGAAGTCGAGGGGGCCCGCTACCGGCTGCGCGTCCTCAACGCCTCCAACGCCCGCCACTACGACCTCCAAGCGGTCACCGACGACGGCCGCCGGCTCGACCTCGTCCAGGTCGGCGCCGACCAGGGACTGCTCGCCGCACCGGTCACCCACCACACCCTGCCGATCGCGCCGGCCGAACGCTACGACATCATCGTCGACTTCGCGAAGATCCCGGTCGGCGGCCGCGTCAGGATCATCAACCGGCTGGGCTCTGGCCGCACCCGTGACGTGATGGCCTTCCGCGTCACGCGCAAGGCCACCGACCACAGCCGCATCCCCCGCGTCCTCGCCCACGATCTGCCGACCTGGCGCCGCTCGGACGCCGTCCGGGTGCGCGACTTCTCTTTCCGGGCCGGCCGGATGCACGGCCGTCACGGATGGGTGATCGGCGGGAAGGCGTTCGACCCCGCCCGCACCGACGTCACCACCCGCCTCGGCGACGTCGAGGTGTGGCGGCTGATCGCCGACGTCCACCATCCCGTCCACCTGCACCTGGTCGGCTTCAAGATCCTTTCACGCGGCGGCAAGGCACCTCTTCCCCACGATGCGGGCCTCAAGGACACCATCTCCCTACGCCCGGGCGAAGCGGCCAAGATCATCACCCGCTTCGACGGCTACCGCGGCCGCTACCTCTTCCACTGCCACAACGCCGAACACGAAGACATGGGAATGATGGCCAACCTTGAGATCATCTGATCCTCAAAGACCACCCTCCACAAAACGTCATGCCCTTCCCGCGGCCTTCAGCGACGTCGCCCACCCACCCTTGCTCGCACCGGCCGCCCTCACCGCCGCATCCAGCAGATGCGGGGGCGGCGGAACTTGCCGGTCACCCTGTGTGCAGGCACACATCGGCGGTGTCTGGATGCAGCGTCAGACACAGGCACTGGCATCCGGCCCTGCCGTCCACGGCCGGGAGACTCTCGCCAGTGATCGCCCCGGACAGTGTCATGTCGCAGCTCCACTGGCCGGTGTGGTCCGGGCCCCAGCACGGTCGAAAACCCGGTACACCGTCGCCCGCCCGACGGAGAACACCTCCATCAACTCGGCGATCGTGTACTCGCCGGTGCCGTGCATGCGCACCAGCTCCGCCTGCTGTCGGGCACTGAGCTTCGGCGCCCGACCCTTGAGCTTGCCGCGGGAACGGGCGATGGCCATGCCCTCGCGAGTGCGCATCTTCAGAAGGTCGGCCTCGAACTCGGCGAACACCGCCAGCATGTTGAAGAACATCTTGCTCATCGGGTCGGCCGGGTCATAGATGCTGCCGCCCAGCGACAGCCGGACCCCACGGTTGACGAGGGTGTCGCCGATGTCGCGGGCGTCAGGGACCGAGCGGGCGAGCCGGTCGAGCTTCGGCACGACCAGGGTGTCCAACACCGCCACCCACGCCACGGCCCGACCGGTCGAACTCGAGCTGGCTAAGGCCGCCGGCCGCGTCCACGCCACCGTCGGCGAGACCATCACCTTCCACCTGGCGGTCACGAACCACGGCCCCAGCCAGGCCACCGGCGTCGAGGTCCGCGACCAGCTCCCCACCGGCCTGCAGTTCTTGGCAGCCCAACCCGACACCGGCCACCACGACCCCGCCACCGGCATCTGGAGCATCGACACCCTCCCGGTCGGCGGCACCGCCACCCTCCAACTCCGCGCCAAGATCACCCAGCCCGGCACCTTCTACAACACCGCCACTGCGACCGCCAACGAGACCAGCACCGACACCACCTCGACCGGCACCGGCGTCGACGGCGGACCCACCAGCGGCCCGGTCTACCAGCCGGTCACACCCGGCTGGCCGGGCGTGGGCGAACAACCGGTGTACGCCGGCCAGAGCCCGACCAGATGCGCCTGCTACTGCCTGTGCTGACCTTGGCAGCACGAGGGAGGGCAGCACGGCGCGGGCGGGAGAGGCCGCCGAGGCTCCGGGATCAGAGCCGTTATCCCGGAGCGTCGGCCTCGGACCCCAGGCGGGATTTCGTCGCGGCGGCTGCGGCCGCCGGCGGCGCGACGAAAATCATGCGGCGCTCGCCCGGTGGCCAGGCTCACCACCTGCTCAACCGGGTACCCTGCCCGCAGCCACGCCGCCAGCACGACCTGGCTCGGCCCCCACCCCTCGGGCAGCTCCACATAGACGCGCATCGGCCCTTCCCCGTCTGCTCACCGGTAAATGGCGACGGGGAAGGGCCGCTTGATCGCGAGTCTAGCGACCGGGGCGCCGGGCGCCGGGCGCCCGGCGGCGGCGCTGCGCTGTGCCAATAGGAGCCCACACTGGTCAACGCGCCGCCTGTTCGAAAACCCTTGATCGTTGGTCCGGGTGAGCTGGCCAGGCTATCCAGGTGCTCATGACTTCGGAAGTTTCTGTGCAGCGGACTTCGGAAACCGACACCGGCCGGGCCGCCCGGCCAGCGGCGACGGCGTGATCGGCTCGCCGCCGCCCGTCCGGTGGGCGGCCATGCCCGACGATCACAGCGGTCCCCGGGATGGGCCGCCTGCCCGAATCTCCTGGACGATGTGGTCCGCGAGCAACTGCTCGGCTATTGGAGGCACTGCACGTCGGTCACGGTCGCGGTGCTGTCGTTGTAGGCGGCGATCGTGAAGCACTGCGGCCCCACGGTGCGGTTGGTGATGAGGATGTCGTAGACCGCGCCCTGGCCGGTGACGTCCGCCGGGGTCGAGTCGCGTTCTGAGAGGTACTGCCAGGTCGGGAAAGTGGTCCCGCCGGTGCCGCGCAGCCGGAAGACCTCGAATCCGGTCTCGTTGACCGATCTGTCGACGATGTGGACGTTGATGTTGGAGCCGGAGTAGCTGATGGTGACCTGCGGCGCGTTGATGGGCGCGGAGGCGGACGCCGACTGCGCGCCCGCGCCGAGCGCGGCTCCCGCCAGCGCCGTCGTCATCACTGCGATCTTCGCCGACCTGCGTAGCCGTCGCATGGGATCTGCTCCTGTCTTCGCGTCGAGGCGGGCTGTCCGCCCCCTTATCCATGTGGGCGTGCCAGCGCGTGCCAGCGCGGTCCATTGGGTGCACCGAAGGCCTGACGCCTCGCTCGGCACCCGGCACGGCCCGCCCTGGCCCGGCCGGGCGGCACGGTCAACTTCGCGCACCGGGTTCATGGCCGGCACGGTGAACCTCAAAGCGGCGACCGGGCAGCGACCCGACGGCCTGCCAGACGGCAGGGCTTCGCACCTGTCGTAAAACGATCCGTTGCGGCCGGATTCGGGCGCGCGGTCTGGTGAACCAGCGGCGTGGGTGAGGGCGTCTGAGCGACATGGGCGAGGTGGCGCCGGGCGGCGCAGCAAACGAACCGGACGTCCCCGCCGGTGGCTCGGTGGCGCAGCAGGAGCGGGCGGCCGGGCTGTGGAGGATCCGGTACGCCTTGACCGTCGCGAGCATCACCGCGGTGGTCGGCCTTGTCGTGGTCCTGGCGGCCGTGCTGGCGGTGCTGGGCTTTCCGCACCTGGAACACAAGCCGCTGTCGACCTCCCAGCTCCTGGACGTCGTCAAGCTCGTGCTGGGCACGGTCGCCGGTGTCGGCGCTTTGTTCGCGTTGGTGATGGCCTACCGGCGGCAGAAGCTGGCCGAGGTCGCCGAGATCCGCGATCGCGGTCGGGCCGCACTCGAACAGCAGCGGGCCCGCGACGACCTCACCCGGGTGTTCAACGAGCGGTTCGGCGCCGCCTCCGCCCAGCTCGGCCACGACGAACCCGCTGTGCGACTCGCGGGCGCGTACGCCATGGCCGGGCTCGCCGACGACTGGGAACAGGGTCGCCAGACCTGCATCGACGTGCTGTGCGCGTTCCTGCGTTTGCCCTACGATCCCTATCCTGGCGACGCCCCGGCCGAAGGGTCGGAACCCGCCGAGCACGCCCGCGTCCGTGCCGCATACCGGGCGATGCGCGTGGTCCGCCACACCGTCATCCGCATTATCGGCAACCACCTCAACGGCCATACCGACGTCTCCTGGCGCGGCCACGATCTGGACTTCACCGACGTCGTCTTCGATGGCGGTGACTTTCGCAACGCCGTCTTCGCCGACGCGAACGTCTCCTTCCAAGGAGCCGGCTTTGTGGACGGCATAGTTAACTTCGGCGGCGCCCAGTTTGCTGGCACGATCAACTTCGGTGGCGCCCGGTTCACCGGCGGAAGGGTCAACTTCCGCCGCACCCGGTTGGACGACGGCAGGATCGACTTCGACGAAGCCCGCTTCGCCGGCGGCACCATCGACTTCAGCCTCGCCCGGTTCAGCGACGGCACTCTCCGCTTCGCCGGCGCCCGCTTCGCCGGCGGCACAGCCGACTTCGTCGGCACAGAGTTCGCTGGTGGCACAGTCGACTTCGGCGGCGTCCAGTTCATCGGCGGCAGGATCAACTTCACCGGCGCATGGTTGCTGGGCGGCATGGTCGACTTCAGCCGTACCCGGTATGGGGGCGCCGTGATCGACTTTCATCGAGCCTCGTTCACCGGCGCCCTGGTCGGTTTCGGCGGTGCCCGGTTCGAGGACGGCAGGCTCGACTTCGGCGGTGCCCGGTTCGCTGGCGGCATGGTCGACTTCGGCAGAACGACGGGACAACGTGCTACAGGACTACCGGACGGCATAGCCGATCACCTGTCGTAAAACGAGCCATGGCGGCCAGATCCGGGCGCGTGGGCCCGTGAACCGGCTGGCAACGGTAGGGCGTCTGAGCGGTGTGGGCGAGGTGGCGCCGCGCGGCGCGGAGGGACGTGTGAGGCGGGGGCTGGAGCGGGTCCGGCAGCGCTGGGCACAGGTGCGGGCCCGGCGTGAGGCCAAGCCGTTGCGGGTGCGGCCGTCGGCGGCCGGGTTCTGGATGCTGGCGGCCGCGGGAGCGGCGGCGGTGGCGATCTGGCTGACCACCGCGTGGCTGTTGGACGTCGCCGATGATGCACCGCCCGGTGCCGAGCGGGCCAAGATTCGGGTGGACGCTGTCCGCACCGGCCTGGCCGCCGGCGGCGGTGCGGGTGCCGCGGTCGGGTTGATGCTGGCGTTCCGCCGGCAACGGCACGCCGAACTGGCGACCGCGCTGGGGCAGTTGGACGCGGCCGAGCGGAGGATCATCGAGCTGTACAACGCGGCCGCCGAGCAACTCGCCTCCGACAAGACACCGGTCCGCCTCACCGCCCTGTACACGCTGGAGCGGCTGGCAACGACAACCCGCGGCACCGGCAGACCATCGTCAACATCATCTGCGCCTACCTGCGCATGCCCTACACACCGCCCTCAGCCGACCGTCCCGGTCCTGAGGAAGAGCACCGGGAACGGCACGCCGCAACGCCGCCCGCTACCGCGCCGCCCGCGACCTGCGCCCCGCCCCTACCGAACCGGGAACCGGGGGCCCGGACCCGCACGAGGAACACCAGGTCCGCCTCACCGCCCAACGACTCCTGTCCACGCACCTGCAATCCGACGCCGAACACCACTGGGCTGACATCTCCCTGGACCTGACCGGCGCCATCCCCACCGACTTCACCCTGACCGGCTGCACCGTCCACCACGCCGGCTTTTCCCGCGCAACCTTCTCCGGGGACGCCGAGTTCGGCGAGGCGAGTTTTGAGGCTGGGATTGATATGGCGTCGGCCACCGTGGCGGATGTCGCCGGGGGACATGTGCCACCGCCGGGCTGGCGTGTCGAGCCGTCCGAAGGAGACGAGGGCCGCTTCGTTCGCGACTCCGCTCCGGCGAGCGGTTCCTGAGGGCCTGTCGCGCCTCGGGGAAGCGTCCGGGAACGATCCGTTGCGGCCGGTTGCGGGCGCGCCGTTGCGTGAACCACGCGGCGTGAGTGAGGCGTCTGAGCAGCATGGGCGAGGTGGCGCCGGGCGGCGCAGAGGATCCTGACCAGTCAGGCGAAGAGGGCAGGCTGCAACGAGAGCGGGAACGGGCAGCCGGCCTCTGGCCGATCGGGAAGGCGTTGACGACCGCGAGCGTCACCGCGGTGGCGGGCTTGGTCGTGGTGATGACGTCCGTGTTGGCGGTGCTGGGCTTCCCGCACCTGCAGCACGCCAAGGCCCTGCCGCTCTCCCAGCTGCTGGACGTCCTGAAGCTCGTGCTCGGGACCGTTGCCAGCGTCGGCGCGTTGTTCGCACTGGTGATGGCCTACCGGAGGCAGCGCCTGGCCGAAGTCGCCGATGACCGGGACCAGCAACGCGCTCTGCTGGACGCCCAGCGGGCCGTCCTGGAACAGGAACGGGCCCTGCTGGAACAGCGGCAGGCCCAAGAAGACCGCACCCGGGTGTTCAACGAACGGTTCGGCGCCGCCTCCGCCCAGCTCGGCCACGACGAACCCGCCGTGCGGCTGGCGGGCGCCTACGCCATGGCCGGCCTCGCCGACGACTGGGAACGGGGCCGCCAAACCTGCATCGACGTGCTGTGCGCGGTGCTACGCCTGCCGTACACGCCCGACCCCGGAGAGGATCCCGCTGAGGGCCAGGACCCGGCTGAACACGCCGCGGCCCGTGCGGCCTACCTGGCGGCCCGCGAGGTCCGCCACACGATCATCCGCATCATCGGCAACCACCTCAACGGCCACACTGACGTCTCCTGGCGCGGCCACGACCTGGACTTCACCGCCGCCGTCTTCGACGGCGGCGACTTCTACGAGGCCGTCTTCACCAACGACGCGACTGTCTCCTTTCGAGGAGCCCGCTTCGTGGAAGGCACCGTCGACTTTCGTGCCGCCGGGTTCGTGGGCGGCATGGTCGACTTTCGTGCCGCCGGGTTCGTGGGCGGCACAGTCGACTTCGAGGGCGCGATCGGGCAGCGGCCCGTCGGACTACCGGATGGCATGGCTCCGCACCTGTCGTAAAACGATCTTGGATTCAAGGGGTCAATGCGCCACTGGGAATGATCTTGATCATTGTGGAGGTGCGGGTGGTCGGCCATACCATCCGGCAACTGCTCCGGCCGCCGACCGGTAGCGCCCACGAAGTTGACTGTGCCGCCCTCGAACTGGGCGCTCCCGAAGTTGACTATGCCGCGCCCGAACTGGGCGCCCCCGAAGTGGACCGTGCCGCCGACGAACCGGGCGCTGCGGAAGTCGACCGTGCCGCCGACGGACCGGGCGCCCCTGAAGTCGACCGTGCCGCCCACGAACCGGGCGCCACGGAAGGACACGGTGGCACCGGTGAAGACGGCCTCGGGGAGGTCACCGCCGTCGAAGACGACGTCGGTGAAGTCCAGGTCGTGGCCTTGCCAGGACACCGGCGGCATGGTCGAGCCCGGCGAGACTGCCGAGGAGGCGATGCGACGCGAGTTGCGCGAGGAGACCGGCGCCGACCTGACTGGTCTCGCGCCGGTGATCCTGGCGCGTATCCGGCGACCACTGCGGCATCCCGCTCGTTCAGCGGCTCGACCAGCACGACCGCGACGCCCAGCAGCGTCGCCGAACCCTGACGCCGCAGCGGGTCAGGGACCTGCGCCAGACCCGTGACCAGCACCGGGGCCGGCACCCACGGTGTTGCCCTGCTACACATCGGCCGCGATCATCGCTCGCACGTTCCGGCCCAGGAATGATCGGGTGTGTCGATGGGCCGATACGCAGCCCTTTAGTGGCTCGACCGCTCCACTGGTCCTCACCACGAGACGCGGCGATCCCCGCCAACTGAGATGGTGAGTCACACCCGTGTGCACCTGCGAAGCGACGGCGTACGCTGCCGCCAGCCGAACAATTGTTCTAGAAGGGTCCGCGTCGTGAACGAACCAGTCGCCGCCCAGACCACCGCCGCCGGACGGCCGACCCGGCTCACCGGATCGACCGGCACGTACCAGGTCGCGCGGATCCTGGGGGAGTGGCAGGCCCCCGGCGAGGGCCGCCTCTACAGGATGCAGGGCCGCGACGTCCCCGACGAACTGCTGTCCTACATCGCGCCCGGCCACCGCGAGAACATCAACTTCTTCGGCTTCATCAGCGTCGGCGTCGAGGCCGAACTCGCCAAGCTCATCGAGGGCTGGCGGCCGCTGCGCCCCACCACCGTCACCGACGCCGGCACCACCTTCATGCTCCACCCCTGAACGCGCCCACGACGAGGAAGAGCGCGCCCGGATGTCCCCTGCCTCTCCGCCGACCAAGGAGCCGCTTTACGGCCGACAGCTCAGATGCGAGGCCTGCGCCACCCGGCCGCTGGCAGGCCCGGGCGGCGACCCGATCCCGTGCGCCGCCCTGCACGCGGCGGCCCTGACCATCGTCGGCGACCTGCCCGGGCTCGTCCGCCCCGCGTGGACGACCTGCCCGCCTGACTGCCGCGTCCGGGCCATTTCCGGTCAGCGCCCCATGGGCACCACCCGGCCCGGCAGTGCGTTCCGGGATATTGACTAATGGAGTTTTGTCTCCGGAGCGTACCGCCGATCTTCGGTGTGGCGGTTTGTGGCCAATTTTTCCGGTTGACGCCCTGAAACTGACGGCATGTACTTGCCGTACCTTCCAAATAGGCGAGCGGGTAGCAAAATGCATTCCGAGAAGCTGGGTATTGCTGTGCGGCGATTTCTGGCCGATTTCGATTCGGTCGGCGGCTCGCTAGCCCCCGCTCCCGTCGAAGTGCTCATCCGCGTCAAGGGCGAGCCGGACGACAGGCAGCGCGAGCAGCTGGTGTCCGCGGGCGCCAGCGTGCGCACGGTGGCCGGCGAGGTCCTCACCGCGAGCCTCGCGGCCGCGGACATCGGACCGGTCACCGATCTCGACCACGTGGTCTATGTCGAACTGGCGCAGCCGCTTTTTCCTGAGCCGGGCAGATGACACGGGCCGTTCTCGGTCTCCGCCGCCGCGAGTCAGGTCTCTGAGAGGAGACATACGGATGCTCGACTCCAGGTTGAAGTTCCTGCGTTCACGCGCCACCGACAGGGCACGGCTGGCACGGCTGGCGGCCACCGACAAGTTCGGGATCACGGTGGAGGGCGTGGAGCGCCCCCACGTGCACGTCCTGGTCCAAGTGGCCGACTCCGGTGTCGCCGACAAGGTCAGGAAGACGCCGGGGTTCGGCGCGTTCAAGCATTCGGGACGCGTCATGAGCGGCACCGTCGAACTCGACAGCCTCGGCGACCTCGACCGGCTGGAGGGCGTCACCTACGTGCAGGCCGCCCAGCCCATGATGCCCGAACTCAACCAGTCGGTACCCGAAATCAACGCCACCGCCGTGCACACCGGCACGCCGTCCCGGCGCGGGACAGGCGTCGTCGTGGGCATCATCGACACCGGCATCGACTGGCGTCACCGCACCTTCCGCGACGCGAACGGGAATTCCCGCATCCTCAGCATCTGGGACCAGGGCCTCACGCCGGTGAAAGGCGAGTCCGCCCCGGCCGGCTATTCCTACGGAGTCGAATACAAGCAGTCTGCGATAAACGCCGCGCTCAAGGCCGCCGATCCGCTCGCCGCCGTCCGGCACATCGACGGCAACGGCCACGGCACCCATGTCGCCGGAATCGCCGCGGGACGCGGCGTCGCCGCCAACGACCAGGACCCGAAACTCCTCTACCCCGGCGTCGCCCCCGACGCGGACCTCATCATCGTCGGCCCGATCATGGACACCGCGAAGACACTGGACGCCATCCGCTACGTCTTCGATACGGCCACGGCCCTCGGCAAGCCGGCCGTCATCAACCTCAGTATGGGCAGCTCCGCCGGCGCGCACGACGGCACGGACCTCTTCGAGCAGGGCATCGACAACGTGCTCGGCACCGCGGGCCGCGCACTGATCAAGTCCGCGGGCAACTCCGGGGCCAACGCCATCCACGCGAGCGGCACCATGGCGGCGGCCCCCACCATCACCGTGGAGTTCGAGGTGCCGCCCAACGACGCCGCGGCCGACTCGATCGAACTCTGGTACAAGCGCGACGACCGCATCTCCGTCTCGGTCACCCCGCCCGGCGGCACGGCCAGCGACACCGTCGCCCCCGGCGCGGAGGCGCGGTACCTCACCCTGTCGAACGGCAACGGCGTCAACATCGCCTCGGTCCTGCAGCACCCGCTGAACGGCGACAACCAGATCTGTCTCGAACTCTACCCCGGGGACCAGAACGCGATCGCGGCCGGAACCTGGCGCCTGAGGCTGACCGGTAACAGCGCCGCGACCAGTTGGCACGCGTGGGTGACCAGCGGAGGAACGGACAACCTCGGGCCGAAGTTCACCGGCACCTACGCCAACAACGCCTGCACGATCACCATCCCGGGGACGTGCAAGGAGGTCATCTCCATCGCGTCCTACATCACCTACTACGGCGGCACCGTCGGAGACCTGTCCTCCTTCTCCAGCCGCGGCCCCACCCGGGACGACCGCGCCGCGCCGACGCTCGCCGCCCCCGGCCAGTGGATCTGGTCGGCGAAGGTCAACAACGCCGAGGGCAGCGACGGGTTCGTCTACCAGCAGGGCACGAGCATGGCCGCGCCGCACATGGCCGGGGTGTGCGCGCTGATGCTGCAGGCCCGCCCGACCCTGACCCAGGCGCAGATCCTCACCTGCCTGACGGCCTCCGCCCGGAGCGACGGGTTCACCGGCGCCAAGACCAACAGCGACTGGGGAGCGGGCAAGGTCGACGCCCGCGCGGCCGTCGACCAGGCCGCCAAACTCTAGGAGAACGGCACGGTCATGGCGCCAGCGCCCTGGCGGACGCCGTGACCGTGCCCTCGGCCTGTGTCCTGGGCACCGACTCCGTATGTCACGCAACGAGCACGGGCTGCCCGTCGGCGTCACCTACAACCAGGCCCGCGACCGGCGCCACCTGGCGATGTGCGCCTACGGCACCCGCGCCGTGGCGGTGCTGCGCGCCCTGGCCGAGGGCCGGCCCCCCGACGCCGACGGCGCGCTCGACGGCGAGGACGTCGCCCGCGACCCGCTGACCGGCGAGCACCTGCTTCCCGATGAGCACCAGGTCGCCATCCCCGAGGGCCTGCTGACCGCGCGGCCGTGCCGATACTGCGACGGCACCGGGACCACCCGCGAGCGCAGGCGGCCCGACGGCCGGGTGTGGATGCAGTCCGGGCCGTGCCCGTCCTGCGACGCCCGCGGCACCAAGCAGCGCGGCCCCGAGCCGTTGGAGCGCGCCTGGAACGGGTTCTCCCATGTGCTGACCGCGCACCAGGAGTACGACGACGCCTTCGGCCGCGACGACACCTTCGACTGCGGCTGCGCCGAGACCAACCCCGACGGCCGGTGCACCTGCGACCCTGCGCATGCCGAATACCTCATCTGTGCAGGTCAAGCGGCATGTTTGTACTCGTTGAGGATTCCGCCCAGACGCTGGCGTCTTCGCACGTCCAGGCGAGCGATTCGGTCGGGATCCGTGATCGGCGGAGGCAGCGGATGAAGCGGGCGGCCGTTCGCGATGCCCTGATGAGGCCGATGCTCGTTGAAGAAGGCTTCGAACTCGCGCAGCGCGTGGAGCAGGTGGCGCTGGTTCCAGATCAAGGTCCGGTCGAGCAGTTCACGGTGGCAGGTCTGCACCCACCGTTCCATGATCGCGTTCATTCTCGGCATCCGCACACCGGTGAGCACGATCTTGATGCCCGCGTCGGCCAGAACGGTGTCGAACAGACCGGGGAACTTGCCGTCTCGGTCCCGGACCAACCATCGTGCCCGGCACCCGGCATCTTCCAGGTCCATGACCAGGTTCCTGACGGCCTGCGTAACCCATGGGCCGGTCGGGTGCGCAGTCGCGCCCAGGATGCGGATCCGGCGGGCTCGGTGCTCTATCACCGCCAGTATGTACGTGCGCGTTCCGGTCAGTGTGACGGTCTCCAGGAAGTCGCAGGCCAGGAGGGCGTCGGCCTGGGAGCGCAGGAAGCCGGCCCACGTGCTGGCGGCGCGTTCGGGCGCCGGGTCGATCCCGGCATCCTGGAGTATCTCCCACACGGTAGAGGCTGCGACCTTCACGCCCAGCACGAGCAGCTCACCGTGCACGCGCCTATATCCCCAGCTCGGGTTCTCGCGGACCAGGCGCAGCACCAGGAGGCGGATGGAACGCACCGTCGGTGGCCGGCCAGGTCGCTTCGGCCTGGACCGGGCAGCATGTCGGCCAGCGATCAGGTCACGCTGCCAGCGCAAGACCGTGTCCGGACGCACCAGCAGCCGCATCCGGCGCAGCGCCTCAGGCGTCAGACGGTGCAGCAGCGCCGCCAGGAACGCCCGATCGGTCAGAGTGAACCGCACCTTCTGCCCGCCCAGTTGACGTTCCAGCACTGCAAGCTGATGACGCAGCACGAGGATCTCGGTGTCCTTGTCCCGATCGCTCGCGGGAAGAAGGCGCAGGATCGCGAAGGCGTTCGTTACCGCCAGGTAGGCCAATTGCAACAGCACAGCCGACCATCATGCCGCGGCGATCACCTCCAACGCGGCCGTTCGGAGCTGATCAGCCGGTACCACCGCACCTGATGCATGAGCGCCAGCCGCATGGGCTCTCACCTGCGTGGACGATATTTTCGGCACCCCCACCGTCCGCCCTCGGCTCGCACCATCGGCCAGGCATGGCTCCCCGACCAGATCACGGCGATCCACCAGGGACCACGGCAGACCTACGGATCGCCCGCGCCCGCGCTGAACTCGTCCTGGGGCAAGGCGTGGTCATGTCACGCACGACGGTGGCGGTGCTGATGCAGCGAGCCAGCGTGGCAGGACTGCCGTTGCGGCGGCGAGCCAAGCGGGCCCCGCCTCGGTGACGGTCGCCGACCTGGTGAAACGCAACTTCCACCGTGAAGGACCTGCGGGGCCGAGGATGAACGCGGTGATGGAGCGGTGGGTGTAGACCTGCCGTCGTGAGCTCCTCGACCGCACGTTGATCTGGAACCAGCGGCACCTGCTTCACGCTCTCAGCGAGTTCGAGACCTTCTACAACGCGCATCGGCCTCATCAGGGCATCGCCAACGCCCGCCCGTTGAAGCCGCTGCCTCCGCCGATCTCCGGACCTGACCAGATCGCCCACCTGAACATCCGAAGAAGGCAACGCCTGGGCGGAATCTTCAACGAGTACGAACATGCTGCTTGACCTGCGCGGACGTAGTTTTCGGCATGTGCAGGGTTGCCCATCGAGGCGATCGCCGATCTGTGCGGGCACTCCTCTCCGGCGATCACCGGGGAGGTCTACCGGCATCAGCTCCGGCCGGTGATCACCAAGGGTGCCGAGGTCGTCGACGCGGTGTTCGGTCCGAGCAAGTCGGCGTAGATCGGGTGACGGTGGCTCCCCTCTTGGCTCCCCATCGACCTTCGAGATCGAAAAAGGGCTCCGGAGTGATCTCCGAAGCCCCTCTGACCTGGTCTTTCTCTGTCGGGACGGCGGGATTTGAACCCACGACCCCTTGACCCCCAGTGCCCTGAAAGCGTTCATCCTGCCTCCTTTGCGATCAGTCGAATCCATGAGAACATGCAGGTCAGAGGCCTAAAGTGCGTGACGTGCAGTCATCGTGGATGTCGCCCCGTGGGGCAGAGTCCACTAACGAGCCACTAACAAACGATCATTCGGGGGAGTGACGTTGGGGTACGCGTTCAAGCGGATCGACCGGCACGGCCAGGCGCGCTACACCGCCTGCTACGAAGACCTCAAAGGCAAGATCACATCGGCGGGGACCTTCTCGTCCAAGAAGGAGGCCGACCGGGCCTGGCAGCGCGCCGAGGCCGAGGTCGGCAAGGGCCGGGACCTCAACCTCAAGCGAGGCCGGCAGAGCTTCAAGAAGTACGTCGAGGAGACCTGGCTGCCCAACCACGAGGTCGAGCCGAGCACCATGCAGAGCTACCACTACTCGATCTACAAGCACGTGATGCCCGAGTTCGGCGCGATGCGGATGATGGACATCCTCCCCGAGCACGTCCGCGCCTGGATCAGTGGCATGAAGAAGAACGGCGTCTCCGCCGCGACCATCCGCTACAACAAGGTCGTCCTCAGCGCCATCTTCACCACCGCCCTGAACGACCAGGTGACCTACATCCACCCCTGCAAAGGAGTCCGCACCCCCACCGTCCCCGAAAAGCCGCTGGAAATCATCAGCCCGGAGCAGTTCGACGACCTCTACCACGCCCTCCCGGACGCCGACTCCAAACTCCTGGTCGAAACCGCCATCGAGACCGGGCTGCGCTGGGGTGAACTCACCGAACTCCGCGGCCGCGACCTCAGAACTCGCTCTCGCCTCCTGACGGTCAGCCGCGTCGTAGTGGAACTCAACCCGAAGTTCCATCCCGAGGGTAAACGCTTCCTGGTCAAGGACTACCCCAAAGACAAAGAGTGGCGCCGCTTCAAGCTCAGCGACCAGATCGTCGCCAAACTCGAAGACCACATCATCGAAGAGAAACTCGGCACCGACGGGCTCCTGTTCGTCTACCAGCCGGAAGCCGCGACCGAGGAGCCACCCGCCCCGCTCGACCCCGAGGCACTCGGCTGGACCGAAGAGAACGCCAAGGGACGCCGGTACCGCCACGGCACACTGAGCGCCTACAACGCTGCCAAGTGCCGCTGCGACCACTGCAGACGAGCCTTCGCCGAATACCGCGCTCGCCGCCGAGCCGACGGCAAGGACAGCCCCCGCGAACCCCGCCGACGCGAAACCGACGGCCACGTCCCCGCCAACTGGTTCCGCAACCGGATCTGGAAACCCGCCCTCAAGAAGGCCGACCTGGACCCCAAGGTCCGCATCCACGACCTCCGCCACGCCCACGCATCCTGGCTCCTGGCCGGCGGCGCCGACCTCCAGGTCGTCAAAGAACGCCTCGGCCACGGATCCATCTCCACCACCGAGCGCTACCTCCACACCCTCGACGACGCCGACGACACCGCCCTCGCCGCCTTCGACAAGATCCGCAGCCGCCGCCGCACCGACTGACGCCCTAAAATGTCGTAACAGAATCAGCGGACGAGGCGTCGCCAGCAGATGATGGCTGCGGCGAGGGCTATGAAGGCCTCGTGGATGTCGTCGCGGATCTCCCAGCGGATGCGTAAGCGGCGGAACCAGTGCAGCAGGCCGATGGTGCGTTCGACGACGTAGCGGTGGACGCCCAGGCCCGATCCGTGCGGGGCGCCGCGGCGGGCGATGACCGGCCTGATGCCCTTGGCCCACACCAGGCGCCGGTATCTGTCGTGGTCGTAGCCGCGGTCGGCCAGCAGCCGCCCGGGTCTTCGGCGGGGCCGGCCGACCCGGCCCCGGACGGGCGGCACCGCCTCCAGCAGCGGCATCAACTGAGTGACGTCATTACGATTCCCACCGGTCAACGACAAGGCCAGCGGGATACCGTGCCCGTCGCTCAGCACGTGGTGCTTGGAGCCCGCTCGGCCGCGGTCGACCGGGCTCGGCCCGATTTTGGGCCGCCCTTCAGAGCCCGGACGTGGGAGCCGTCGATCACCGCCCTGGACCAGTCCAGCTGCCCAGCGGCGTGCAGTTCCTCCAGTAGCAGCCGGTGCAGCCGCTCCCACACGCCCGCCCGGTGCCATTCGGCCAGCCGCCGCCAGCACGTCATCCCCGACCCGAACCCCAGCTCCTGGGGCAGGAAACTCCCACCGGATCCCGGTGTGCAGGACGGACAAGACCCCGCACAACACTTTGCGGTCGTCCAGCCGCTTGCGCCCGGCGTGGCGCTTACGGCGCTCCACCTTCGGCAGCAGCGGCTCGATCCGCTCCCACAGGCCGGCGGGCACGATCCATGGGGGGTTGCTCGCCCTTACGTGCCCGCCCACACCACACCCGACCATCACTATATGTCGCGCCACATACACATATTGTTATGACCTCTAAGAGCCTCTCACCTAGGGGCAGCGGCAGGTGCAGATCGCATCACGGGGGAGATCCTCACTTGCGGTGGCGGTTGTGCCAGAGTCCGTACAGCGCGACTGCCAGGCCGGTCACCGCGATGCCTGCACCGACCGGTGGCCAAACGGCCGGGACGAGCCATACCAGCAAGCCCGCCACGGTCCCCGCCAAGAGGCAGCACGCCGCAGCGAGCACGTGCTGCGGCACGAAAACCCCGGGTCTGCGTTCGCCAGGCTGGCGCGCCGGCGGAGCAGGGCGCTGGGGGTTGGGGGGCAGCTGGGTCATCGCTGGACTTTCCTTTCTCCGAAGTGCCTCCCGCTTCTTCTGGAACCATGCGGCGCCCAGGTTTCGGGAGGCGTTTTCAGCAAGCCAGCTCCGCGTCGGGTTGCACCAGGCCGCAACCGGTGCCTGAGGGGGTGTTGCGGCAAGCGGCAACGGCCGAAGCTGGCTACCGGGCTGCCTGGGCAGGTGGTCGATGCCGATGATGGGAGGTATGACCGATCTGGCCTCCCATGAGTCGCCCGCGCCGCGCGGTGCGGACCGATTTGCGCCGTTGAGCCCTGGACTCAGCCCAGCGGTGGCGGCTTGGACGCGGGAGTTGCGCACTGTCTGGAGCGCGGCGGATATGTCGATCAACCGCTTTGCCGGCCGGTACCCGGTCGACAAGGGAACCTTGTCGCGGTACCTCAACGGCAAACGGGTCCCCCGAGATCAATGGTTTCTCAACACGTTGCTAGCTGTATTGGCTGAGCAGGGGCGGGCGGTCTCCCAGCCGGTTCGCGATCATTTGATCGGGTTGCAACTAGAAGCGCTGCAGGTTGCGCATCCACACGAATACAAGGTTCGCAGGGTCAGCGATGAGCTCGAACTCGCGCATGTTGGGTGGCAGGAGGCTCAACGTTACGCCCGGTCCCTGGAGGAGCAACTGGCGGACCGTATCCGCCAGATCGAGGAACTCACTGATCAGAACGGTCAGCTACGCGCAGCTTGGGACGCTGACCGCGTGACGGTGGAGGCCGAGAAACATCGACTCGAGCAGGAGATCAGCGACCTCAACCGTCAACTGCAGCAAGCGTGTCAGCGCAGTGCCCAGGCTGAGGAGCGCTGTGAGCAGCTCGAGAAAGCTCTCCACTATCTAGATGCCTCGCGGTACTCAGATTCCGAAACGACTGAATCTCCACGCAGCGACGCAGATCACGGCGACCTGGCCGACTCGCTTCGTGGAATTCCGCTTAACAATGCCGGTGGTGTGGCGGCAATGTTGAACGCCCTGCGGCAAATGGGTGCGCGGCTGCAGGCTTTGGCCTTGGCTGAGCAGGCCGTGACTGTAGTTACGGTTACCAATGCTAATGATGTGATGCGACTGCTGAGCGAACTCAAGGAGCTGGATAGCGACCTCGTCCTGGAATTGGCTGGTCGAGCTGTCTCTGTAGTGGATGTGACAACCGCATACAGCGTCACCCGGATGCTGGGTGAGTTGCGAGAACTAAGCGCTCACGGCCTTGCCAGGAAGCTGGCCGAACGAGCCACGCCCTTGGTCAGTGTGAGTAACGCGTACGACGTGAGGCGGCTATTGGAGGAGCTGCAGAAGCTGGGCACTGAAGGCCTTGTCAGCTGGTTGGCCGAACGTGCTGTTCTCGCCGTCGACGTCACCGACGGACATGCAGGAATGCTTTTAAGTCAGTTGCGAGAGATGGGTGTCGATCACCTTGCTAAGAAGTTGGCTGAGCGGGCCGCGCCTGTGATGGAGATAGCTGGCGCGACGGAGTTGGTGGTCATGCTGAGAGAGCTTCGTATGCTGGGTGTTGAAGGGCTTGCTGTGGGTTTGGCAAAGCGATGTGTACCTGTGGTCGATAATAGCGGTAAGGGTGTGGCTCGGGTAATTAAGGAGTTGCGGGCTCTGAGGCTTAACGAGCTCGCCGTGCGGTTTGCCGCGCAAGCCATCCCCGTAGCTGACATCAGCGACCCGTACGAAGCAGGGCAACTGTTGGACGAGCTGCGGGAACTGGGGGCAGGTGAATTCGTCGACCGGTTGGCAAGGCGAGCCGTCGATGAGGTCAACGTCACCGACTCCGGTGTTGGGATCCTGCTGCGCGCCCTGCGCGAGCTGGACCGCGACCTTGCGCTGAAGCTGGCCGAGAGGGCGGTCTCTTCAGGAAAAGTCACCGAGGCGTTGCCGGTAGTCATCCTGTTGTACGAGTTGCGAGATCTGGGGGCTGATGGTCTTGCCATGAAATTGGCCGAACGAGCCGTACCTGCGATCGAGATTACTGATTCATCGGATGCGGTGCGTATTATGGACCGACTGGGAGCTATGAATCGCAACGATCTTGCGCTGGAATTCGCTACACGGGCTGCCCCTGCGGTCGACATCAGCGACACGGATGGCGTGGAACGGTTGAGGGCACAGTTGCGAGGCCTGGGCGCTGCCGAGCTTGCCCGGAAACTTGCCGACCGGCTACAGGCGGGGGTCGGGAGCACAAATCTCTCTTGAAATTCCCGCCAAGGGCGAGGGGAAGAGGTGGATCGGCAGTGGCTGCACGCGATCCGGATCACCTATGAGCATGCCCGCGATCCGTCTCTTCGTGATGAACTGACCCGGGCACTGGTGGCTAGCAGAAAAGCACGGGCCGCAGCCTAGACTGCTGGCACGGTAATGAGCGTGCTGTGATCATCGACTTGATAAATCGCGTGGATCCGCCAGTCTCCGGGGGAGAGCTTGCGTCTCGTCAATTCGGCGCCGCTGTCCAGCCGAACCATGCTCACAACGCCTTCCTCTGATACGAGCACGAGCGCCGGCGACTGCTCGACAACGGTCAGTGCGAGGTCGGCGAGATAGTCGTACGAGCGCACGGCAGGCCAGGACCATGGGATGGTTTCGCCGCCGTGCAGCGTGGTGATGTGTCCCCCTCGGGTAGCCGCGACGATGTGCGTCCGTGGCTGCGTGTTGATCGCCACAGCGACGATTGAGCGCTCATGAGGCAGAGGAGTGACCTGCCGCAACCAAATAGGAGCGTCGTCGGGGCGCGAGTGCTCATCGGTCAGGAGTTGGAGTTCGATGGGGGCCGGGCAATGCTCCAGGCCCGACCGACCCAGAGATATCGGGATCCGACACTGCAGCAGCGAGCCGCCTGAGCAGCCGCTCACGACCGTCAACTCACTATCGACGTGCGTGTGCGCCAGTGCGGTGATGTCATCGGGGTGTTCGGCGAGCAGGCGTGACGTCACTGCCGCACTCCGCTCGGCCAAGACGCGCTCCAGCGAAGTCCGCAGCGCCCGCGGCCCCTCACCCGTGGGCCCGCCCGGAAACGCCGCGAAGAACTCCCGGCCGATCATCTCCTCACCTGGCCGGCTGGCCAGCCAGCCTCTCGCATGTGGCGGTTTAACGCCACGAACTTCAGATCGGGCGACAGTAACGCACGCGAGGCCGACAACGCCTCGAACACCCGGGAAAAGTCGACCTCGACCACTCCGGAAGTCTTGCAACTTAGCGGCCACCCCTGTCCGCCGCGCGGGATACTGGTCAATCTGCGAGTTCGAGGAACGTCAACGAGAACGGTGACGCAGCGCTTCGAGATCGTGAACGACAAGTCGTCGTCGACCAGTCTCGATCCAGCCATGCTGACGAAGCGTGCGAAGTGCCTTGCTTACTGCCTCGCGGGAGGCGCCGACCCAACCTGCCAGCTCCTCTTGGGAGATGTTGACCGTGATAAGGACGCTCGGGGAGGTGGCTCTTGAGTTGGAGCTTGACCGGTCTTGGTCCCTAAGGGGTGTCCCGAAGCGCTCAGCCATCTCGACCAAGCGGGCCGCTACCCGTCCGGTGGCATCAAAGGTGCCCAGCTCAACTCGTTTGCGGTCAGCGTCGCGCCAGCGCCGGGCGAGCGTCCTCAGCATCACAACGGAGACTCGGCCGTGTTCCTGCAAGAAGGCCATGAAACTATCATTGGGAATGACGAGTGCTTGCACCGGATCCATTGCTGCGACGTTGGCGGAGTGGGGCAACTGATCGATCGCGGCGACCTCGCCGATGAGCGCACCCGGACCACGTATCGCCAGTAGCGTCTCGCCGCCGTACTCGTGGTAGGAAAATGCCTTCACCCGACCTTGGAGAAGTACGGCAACCCAAGGATCTTTCTCGCCTTCCCTCTGGAGGATCTCACCTTGAGCGAAGCTACGATTCTGTCCGCGAGACTCCAGATCAGCCCTTTCCGCCGGTAGGAGTTCGGAAAAGAACGAGTCTGGCTCGAAGGCGGTCACGGTTCTTGGCCCGGGGGGGACCCCGCAGGGTCCTCATACCCGGTGGACGATGTGTACCCGTACATGGGCCGGCAACCTGAACAGCCTGACGGGGGGCAGTGTCGTCGGTGATCACGACGGTTGCGACGATCCATCCGGTCCGTCAATCGCTTGGCTCGAAGGTCCGTCCAGAAGCTCAACCGGTCCTTGGAGTTCTGGGGCATGATCGCCTTAGCCAGCCGACTACAGGCGGTGATGAGCATCGCAAGTCCAGCGATGATCGCGCTCGTTGCCATGAGCCAATCGGGAACGCCCTCGGGCAACATCGCCCTGGCCACCGGTGGGCTAAGAGGTAAGGGCTGGCCGGGCTGCCGACCTCGCCCATTCGGGTACGCGTAACAGAACAAGCGACGACAACGGCAGCCTCCCTGCGGTTCACCCAGCCTGTTTTCACCTGCGGTAGCGGTGCGACCCAAGATGCGAACAGTGGAAGCGGGCCGCATGACGCTACGGACGATGCGAGTGCTCTTGAATGTAAGCCACCTCGGCATCGAGGGGAAGGCCCTATCGACAGCACGGAAAGGTAGGGTCTCCTCAGGCTTCCACCTCTGAAGAGCCCTACCTCGTGCGGCAGTGTCCAGGCTGGGTACCGCGAACAAGCTGCTGACCTGCAGCATCCCTCACAGGTGCGCTCCTGTCTGTGAAAAAGTACGCAGAAGCCGCCGGAGTCTGGGGGAGGGGCCGCACCGCGAAGCGGTCATCATCAACCTTACGTCACGGCCGCTGACATCGTTGTGCCTCTCATGTTCTGGTTGTCGGCGGGCGGCACGAGCCCGGCTCGCGCAGGAGCGGCGGTGGCTCGCTTACCCGCTGCTCCCGGACGTCCTGCACGAGGGCCCGCCAGCGCGAACAGCCTTCCTGGATGTGGACGCCACTGACGAAATGTGGCCCCATGTGGGTCAGTGAATGCGAGCCGGATCAGCGTGCCGCCCTCAGGGGCGGCTTCTGCCCCAGAAGCAGGCGCAGGACCGCGAGGGTGTTGATCGTGAACAAGGGAGGCCAGTCGCAACAGTACAGCCGCCCATCATCCTGCGGCCGTCGCGTCGGCGTGGTCCCTGCGACGGGCGGAGGCTTCGTGCCGGTGCTCGCCAACCCTGGGCCTCTCGCCTGCGGAGGTGGTTTTCGGCAGGTGCCCAGTCCTCACTGCCGCCTGGGCGCCCGGGGATTGGGCCACGGTGTGCCCGATCTCGATGCGTCGAGGATTTCGCCAAGCCTCAGCCAGGCATATGGGCCTGCATGAGATGACGGGTTCGCGGCGAACCGCGCCCAGGCCGCTTCGTCCTCACCGAGTGTGGTCATGACGACCGAGGTGACAGCCTCGTGAGGAGGCGAGTAGCCGCTGCCTCCTCCGATAGAGAGGACGGTCCAAGCGGGCAGGGCACGAACCAGTTCGTCGGAGCAGTTGGGGAGGGCCAAGATCGTACGGGTCCATGCCTCGCGAAGGTTGGGGCCTCCGCCGAGCCGGCTCCGCAGATCCATGGTGATCTTCAAGATCGCGGTCTGTGGCGCTGAGTGCCGGGTGAGCACGTCGACGAAGACGGCCTGGGAGCGTGGGCGGTGAGCGAAGGAGAGAAGCGCCTCTTCTATGAGCTCGTCGTCGGCGTGCCGGTTGAGATAGTCCTGCAGGACGTCGTCGGTTGCCGCCGCGAGGTCCCGGGCGCTCACCTGGCGAGGATTGCCGAGTGCTTTTCGTCGGGTGGAGGCCGCCGGGTCCGCGATGATCCGCTCGATCGCCGCGTGTAGTTCGGACAGACGTCGCTCGTTGTTCCATCCGAGGATGCGTCCCGTCCGCCACCGGTCTTCGGGGATCCGCCGATCAGCCTGGAGCACGAGCCGCACCTTGGCCCTCACCTCGTCGGTGAGGTGAGGGAGGTGAAGCAGCATGCCGTGTATCCAAAGAATGTCCTCGTGCTCTCGGAACTTCGTTGGGGCCGGCGCTTCCCAGAGTTCCAGCGCCCGGACCGCTGCTGCGGCGAAGCGGCGACCGAGTTGGGCAAGTGAATCTTCCGATGCGCGCCAGGTTTTCGGATCGCCGTAGTGGTTCGTCGCTTCTGCGGGATTGAGCAGGTAACGCCAAGTATCGTTCGCTGCGCGCCGCATCCACGAAACTGCGGACCGGGATCCGAAGTCCAGCAGAAACTCGGAGTCGGTGAGGTACCCCTCCACATGACGCCTGTCATCTGCGGTCAGAGCACCGAGCTCGTCGGTGAACAGGGCACGGGTCTCTTCGGCGGACGCTCCGTCCCGTACGGCCCGACACAGCCGGGTCACCAGCACACTGCGCTCGAAACGCGCCAGATCCTCCGCCGCGAGCTCCTCGAGAAGAGCTTGGTCCACGTCCCAGGGGATGGTCCCCAGGAGATGGTCGCGAATGATGGGCTCGGCCGCTGTGTCTCGTGCTCGGTCAACGAGCTCGCGGTGTCGATGGGCATGGACGGTGACCAACCATCCCCACATCTCCTTCCATGCCTTCATCCCCTGATCGAACGCCTGCCACTCGGCGTCGCCCCCAGCGTCCTCAACGGCTTCGGGAGGCTGGGGCAAGAGCGCGAACGCCGCGGCAAAGACGTCATCGTGCAGTCCCGGCTCACGCAGTATGAGTTGAGCCGTGCCCGGATTCTCCGCCAGGTCCCGCGTCATCGGTTGCCCGTGCGGCCCGCGCCTCTGGATTTCCGTAACGACGGCTCGCACTACCGCGTCGGTACTGTCCGCTCGTCCGAGAGTCGCGAGCTGAGGGGTGGTGCAGCGGGCCAGGAACTCCTCGCGCAGTACGTCGCTGCAGGACGGATGGGAGAGCGCAGCCGCAGCCAACTTCATCGAATCTGAGCGGTAAGTCCCGGCCTCTCGCCCTAGGTCGGTTTCTGCCGCTGTCCTCAGCATCCACTCGGGTGCAGCTTCGGTGAGCGTCTCGCGTAGCAGGACCAGCAGCAGGTTGTCGCGTTGCGAGCCTGCGTCCATGACGCGAACCCGCTCGACCACCATGCGGACCGCCGGAGAATCGGGACTCCCGCCCTTGGCCATCGCATACAGAAATTCATTCGGAAGCCCGGATTTCGAATCCGCTTGGGCCATGCACGGTCTCCTAAGCTCGACGAACCAGGTCAGGGCTCATTGTGCCTTGGGCTGCCAGAAGGACGCATCAGAATCGCTACCTTTGGCGCTCATCTCGACCGGTGCCTGCCCTTCAGGCGCCCGATCACGGGTCCGTCGCCCCTCGCCTTCTGCGAGCGGCACCCGGGCTGCCGCTCGCAACCACAGGCTGGTAGGGCCGCGTAGCTGCCCAGCCAACGACAGAAAGGGCCGAGGTTGAGTGACGCAGTGTGACCGACTCCCACCACGTGGATCACAACCATTGTTCGTCCCCGCTGACGGCCGGCTAGTTGGAACGCTGCTTACGCGCACACTGCTCTCAATGTCGCGGCGAGGTCGTTCACCCTGTTTTGAAGATCGGTGAGGCTGTCGACCAGCGCTTCATCGGCGACTGCCATCAGGTCGTCGGGGTCGATGGACTGGATGTTCCTGGAGGTGGCCGAAAAGGCGCGCGTGAACCGGGCCCGCTGTTCGCGTACGTAAAGGTCGGGGTCGGCGCGAACGGCTCGCTCGACCAGCTCCTGGACGTAGTCGTAGGCCTGCTCGACGGCCTCGGCGTCGGGGCAGGCGTCGCGGATCGCGTTGAGCCGCTCGTCGGCGAGTTCGTCGGCTGACAGACCGAGCTCGACGACCTGGCCAGCGGGGCTCTTGGCGGTCTTCTCCTCCAGGGCCCGGCGCACGTACTCCAGATGGTCGACTCGTTTCTGTTCGACCTTGGCCGCCTTTCTGGTGTCAGGGTCGGCGAGCGCGCGCGCGAGTGTGGCGGTGCGCTCCTGCGGACGCGAGAACAGTGCCTCCCTGGCCGCCTCTGCGGTCTGGTGATCACCCCAGATCGCCGCCTTCATGGCCGGACGGTGCCCGGTGATCTCCAAAGCCTTCTTGTAGCTGGCTCCGAGGGCCTCGGCTTCGGCTCTCACGCGCTGCCCTCTGTCGCTGGAGGCGCCGGGCGCGGCATAGTACTTCGGCCACAGATCGCCTTCGGGGAGTTCTGTATCAGCGCCCGGAACCAGCGTCCCTGCGTCCGGGACCAGCTCGTCACTAGCCGCTTCCTGCCACGCGTTCCAATGCCGAAGCACCCGGTCGACCGCACAGCCGGCCTCCTCGGCAAAAGCCCTCACCGAGATCCTTCCCGCGACCTGTTCGTCCCGGTAAACGCTTCTTGCGACCATAAGGCCGAACATCCACCCGCCCGCGGACGCAAAGCTCCCGAAGCGGCGCGCATCACAAAACACCGGATCGATCGGTGAATCACCATCAGCGTCACTCACGAGCAAACACTCTAGTCGATATGCCGGTCCAGTGAGGAAATTCCAACCTGAGTCCGCAGGTCACGGGCCGGTTGCGTCCCGCGCGGCGTGAGCGACAACGAGAGAGCTCCTGGTAGATCGAGATTTGCGACGATCTTGACCACCAGGAGCTCCGAT
>NZ_JBGNUT010000058.1:0-27402 GCF_041951385.1 Actinomadura sp. NTSP31
GGCACCGGCCGAGCGAGCTGTCCGGCGGCCAGCAGCAGCGGGTGGCGTGCGCGCGGGCGCTGGTCGCCCGCCCGGAGGTGATCTTCGCCGACGAGCCGACCGGCAACCTGGACTCGCGCGCCGGCGCCGAGGTGCTCGGCTTCCTGCGCGCCTCGGTCCGCGAGATGGGCCAGACGATCGTGATGGTCACCCACGACCCGGTCGCGGCCTCGTACGCCGACCGGGTGGTGTTCCTGCGGGACGGGCGAACCGTCAGCGAGATCCTGCGACCGACGCCGGACACCGTGCTCGACCGGCTCAAGAGCCTGGGGGGCTGAGCCATGCTGAAGACGACGCTGCGGGGCCTGCTGGCCCACAAGGTGCGGCTGCCGTCCTGCCGTCCTGCCGGCCCGCCGCGCCGCGAAGACGTCCATCGTCGAGTCCATCGCGGCCGACTGAACGCGCGCGGCCGGCCGCCTTCGCGGTCGACGCACCCCCGGGACCCGTACCGCACGGGCCGCCGGGGGTTCGCCGTTCACATCCCGCTCAGTTTCGTCCCGGTCAGGCGCGGGCCTCCTCGTGTATCGGGATCCTGGCGCGCACCGTGAAGCCGCCGCCCGGACGCGGCCCGGCCTCGACGTCGCCGCCGTACACCGCGACGCGCTCCCGCATGCCCACCAGCCCGTGCCCGCGCCCGTCGGTGATCGTCGCGGCGCCCCGCCCGTCGTCGCTGACCTCGATCTCCACCGCGTCGTCGAAGTAGTGCAACCCGACCTTCGCGGTGACCTTGGCGCCGCCGTGCTTGAGGGTGTTGGTCAGCGCCTCCTGCACGATGCGGAACACCGTCAGCTGCCGCCCCTCCGACATCTCCACCGGCACGCCGTCGATCTCCAGCGAGACCGGCAGCCCGGACGAGCGAAGCTGGCCCACCAGCTCCGACAGCTGCGCCACCCCCGGCTGCGGCGCGTACGACCCGCCGGTATCGCTCTCGCGCAGCACCCCCAGCATCCGCCGCATCTCGGCCAGCGCCTGCCGTCCGGTCGAGGAGATCGTCTCCATCGCCCGCTTGGCCCGCCCCGGATCGCTCTCGATCGCAAAGGACGCGCCGTCGGACTGCACCACGATCACGCTCACGTTGTGCGCCACGACATCGTGCAGTTCCCGGGCGATGCGGGCGCGCTCACCGGCCATCGCCATCTGCACCTCGGTGTCGCGCTCGCGCTCCAGCCGCGCCGCGCGCTCCTCCAGCGACGCCAGATACGCCCGCCTCGTGCGCATGTAAAGCCCGAGCAGCCACACCCCCGCGACGCACACCGAGACCATCCACCAGCTCGCGAGCTGGTCACGGAACCCCGAGGCGTACCGGAACGCCAGTATCCCGGCCCCCATCTCCGTCACCAGCCCCGCCGCGACCCCCCACCACAGCGAGGACCCCGCGGCCAGGGTGTACATGCACATCAAGATCCCCAGATCCGGCGCCATCGGGACCTGGTTCACCACCACCTGCAGAAGCGCGACCAGCGCCACCGCGGCGTACGCCGTGCGCGGCCGGGTCCGCCGCAACACCAGCGGCGCCAGGAGCCCGATGGCAAGGAACCAGGCGACCAGCGAGTCGGGCGGCTCGCTGATCGGCTCCAGGACCGTCATCAGGAGCACCGGCACCGCGAAGACGGCGTCGACGAGCCACGTCCTGCGCCGGTACCGGTCCCAAACCTGTCGGATCACATGGTCAGCGTAGAGCGGGCAGCGCGGCATGACCGGACTTCTCCCGGTTCCCCCGGACACAGGCCCCCGATTGGACGCGGTATTCAGTTTGGCATTGACGCTCGCCGGCCCCACGCTCGCGCCGCCGGTGGCCGCACCCCCTGCTGCACGGCCCGGCCGCCTCTTGTCGTCCGGCTACTTCCCTTCGCCGCCCAACTGGCGCAGGAAAGCGCGGTTGTCGGTGCGCACCCATTCCTCGATGAGGCGGCCTTGGTCGTCGAAGCGGAAGATGTTGATCAGGCCGAAGACGACGCGTTCGCCGTTGGGCGGCAGCGGGCCGGCCGGCGACTGGGTGAACTCCCGGACGAAGGTGCCCTCGATCCAGGTCTGGCAGGCCATGTGGTCGCCCTCGGCGACGACGATGCCGCGTCGGATCGACCGGTCGTCGAAGGCGGCGCGCACCGACGCGAAATAGGCATCGAGCCCGGCGAAGTCGGATTCGAAGCCGTCGGGGCGGTGGAAGCAGAAGTTGTCGGTGTCGAAGTAGGTCGCGCCCTCGGCCGGGTCCTCGCCCGACACCTCCAGTTCGCCGGCGCGGACCAGGCGCGCCACCAGTTCGTCCCAGGTGAATTGCTTTGTCATGACCGCCAAAGGTGCTCGTCCTGTCCGAGGGCGGCGGGTAATGCGGTCGCGGTGAGCGGGCGCGACGGCGGCCCAGGGGAGTGCCGCTGATCAATTACGCCGGATGCGTTATAGGCCTATTCAATGACCTTCGACGAGGCCCGCACCAGATCGCGGCCCCGCACGTTCGGTCTTCGTAAGGACTGCTGCTACTGGAGTGATCGAGTCGTCACCTTCCCCCCCGCAGGCCGGGACGCCCTGCGTGTGTGATCACCGAGAAGGATGCCCGCGCCGACCGGTTCACTGGTCGCGGAGAGCGCTGGCCCAGATCGCGTGCACCGCCGAGGCTGTCCCCGGCATCAGCGGCCTCAGGCTCTGGAGCGCTCTAGACGCGAACCGGATCGGCTGGGCCCCGTGCACAGCGCCGACTACCGCGACCCGCACTGACCGGCCGGGATCGTGCCGCGAAACAACCGGAGGACCGGGGCGGGGCGGCGGGGCATCGGCAGTTCAGGCTCGGGCCCCGCCGTCGACTCGCAGGACTGTGCCGGTCACGTAGGAGGAGCGGTCGCTGAGCAGCCAGGCGGCGGCCTGCGCGATTTCCAGCGGGTCGGCCGCGCGGCGCAGCGGGGTGTGCGCCGTGAGCCGCTCCCGGAGGCCGGGTGATTCCCTTTCCCAGGTAGTGATCATTTCGGTCGCCGTGTTGCCGGGAGCGATGGCGTTGACGCGGATGCCCTCCGGGCCGTAGGTGACGGCGGCCGACTCGGTGAGGCTGTTGACCGCCCGCTTCATCGCTCCGTACGCGGGCAGCTCGGGGTTTCCCATCAGGCTGCCGACGGAGGAGTTGTTGACGATCGCGCCTTTCCCGGCGGTGGCCCGGATGGCGGCGACCTCGGCGACCATGGCCAGCCAGACGCCCTTGAGATTCACGTCGTAGATGTAGTCGAAATCGGCCTCCGGCATCTGGTCCATCGGACCGGGGCGCTGAATGGCCGCGCCATTGTTGAAGGCGATGTCGAGCCGGCCGTACAGGCTCACGGTGCGGTCGACGGCGGCACGCACGCCAGCCGGATCGGCCAGGTCGCATACCGTGTACTCCGCGGTGCCGCCTGACGCCCGGATCTCCTCGGTCACCGCCTTCAGTTGGGCCTCCGTCCGGGCGGCGAGAAGCATGCGAGCGCCCTCGCGGGCGAACAGCCGAGCCGCGGCGGCGCCGATGCCGCGTCCCGCACCGGTGACGAAGGCGACCTTGTCGTCCAGCAGTCCCAAGGCGGCAGGTGTGTTCTTCATGGGGCAAGCCTGCAGTTTCGTGAGCGGCTTATTCAGGTACCGCCAGTGCCTGGATGTGGTCCGCACACGGGTCACACTGGACGTGTGGACCGACGAGAATTGGCCGGCTTCCTGCGTAGCAGGCGCGAGCGGATCACCCCCGCCGACGTCGGGATCCCCGCCGGCCGGCGCCGCCGCACCCCGGGCCTGCGCCGCGAGGAGGTGGCGCAGCTGGCGTACATCTCGACCGAGTACTACACGCGGCTGGAGCAGGCCCGGGCGCCGCACCCGTCGAACGAGGTGCTGGCCGGACTGGCCCGGGCACTGCGCCTGTCGGACGCCGAGCGCGACCACCTCCACCACCTCGCCGGAGCCCCGCCGCTCCCGTCGGCCAGGCTCTCGCGCGACGTACGGCAGAGCATCCTTGACCTGCTGCACCGGCTCCCGCAGACCGCGGCGACCGTAACGTCCGCGACCTTCGAGATCCTCGCCTGGAACGACCTGGCCGCGGCCCTCATGGAGGACTTCTCCGCCCTCCCGCGGCGCGACCGCAATCTCGTCCGCCGCGTCTTCCTCGGGCCGCACACGGACGGGCAGCGGCTGTACGGAGTGTCGGACGCGGACGCGTTCGCCCGCACCGCGACCCAGCGCCTGCGCGCCACCGCCGCCCGCTACCCCGACGAGCCGGAAGTGGCCGAGCTGGTGGCCGAACTCCTCGACGGAAGCGAAGACTTCGCCCGCCTGTGGGAGTCACACGACGTGTCCGCCGAGCCCACCCAGTGCAAGACCTTCCAGCACCCGCTGGTCGGCCCGGTCACCGTCAACTGCGACGTCCTCGACATCACCGACCGCGACCAGCAGCTCGTCATCTATACCGCCGCCCCGGGCTCGCCCTCCGAGGAGGCGCTACGGCTGCTGTCGGTCATCGGCACGCAGCGCATGGACGTCAGCCGTTAAGCCGCGCCCCCTCTGCGCGCGGACCCCTCGGCTACAGGCGCTGGCGGTCGCCAGGAGGCGCAGCAGGGACGGGAGCACGCGGTCGTCGGCGCCGTGGGCCACATCGCCATGGACGTGGAGACCCTGGAGGAAGTGGTCGCACTCCGGGACCGCATCCGCAGCCGCGGCATCCAGGTGATCGGCCCCATCGACCACGGCTGGTGGAAGTCGATCTACTTCGCCGGCCCGGACGACATCAACCTTGAGATCACCACCGGCGGCGACATCAAGCCGGAGAACTGGGTGCTCCCCGAGGTGGTCGAGCTGTGCGGAATCTCCCCCGAGGAACTCGAAAGGCTCCAGAACCCCGTTCCTTTCGACGCCTCCCAGGGGCCCGTGGCGCAGCCCCCTTACGACCCGTCCAAACCGCATATGGAGCCGCTCGATGTCGAGCTCTACGCCAAGGGGCTGGAGATGACCGACGAGGAGGTCTGGGAGACGTTCAGCTACACGAAGCCGCCGGTCCCCGACGAACAGTAGGCCCACGGAGGGAAAGGCCGGTCGACGAGAATGGAGATCGAAGTGAAAGTAGCAGCGGTTCGTGACGCCTCGGGGCAGGAGTACACGTGCCAGGTCCTGGGGGACGAACTGTTCCCCCTGACCGGCGTCAGCGTTCTCGATGTCCTGGCGATGGACGTCGACCAGCGCGGGGCCCTCGCGGTCCGGGCGCGCGACCACCGCCCGCTGCGGCTCGCGGACGTGCGGCTGCTTCCCCCGGTCGCCCCACCGGCGGTCCGCGACTTCATGACCTACCAGCATCACTTCGAGGGCGCCACAAATGTCGTCCTGCCCGGCGAGCGGGCCGCCGTCCCGTCGGTGTGGTACGAGATCCCGACCTTCTACTTCAGCAACCCCCATGCGGTGGTGGGCGCGAACGCCGATGTGGAGTTCCCGCCGCTTTGCGAGTCCCTCGACTTCGAATTGGAACTCGCCGTCGTACTCAGGAGCGGCGGGAAGAACCTCAGCCATGGCGAGGCGTGGAACGCCATCGGCGGCTACACCATCTTCAACGACTGGTCGGCCCGCGACCTGCAGTCCCATGAGATGCAAGGAGGGATCGGCCCGGCGAAGGGGAAGGACGCTGCCTCGACGCTCGGTCCCTGGATCACCACGGCCGACGAGATGGACCGGTATCGGATCGAAGACCGCATCGACATCACGATGGAAGTGCAGATCAATGGCCGCACCGCGGGAAAGACCTCGTCGCGTGAGTCGTCGTGGTCGTTCGCGGACCTGATCGTCTATGCGTCACGTGGTGCCCATGTGGGAGCGGGCGACGTCATCGCCGCAGGTACCTGCCCGGGCGGAAGTCTCCTCGATATCTGGGGGCAGTCGGGCGACCAGGACCCGCCGCCGCTCAAGCCGGGGGACGTGGTGACGATGACGGCCGAGGGGATCGGCACTATCTCCAACACGTTGAAGCCCGCCTCGTCGCACTACGAGATTCCTCCTGCGCGGCGCTTTCATCGATAGGCCGTGAGCGCGTTCACCGTTCATGAAGTCGTCGGGGGAGGAGGAGGGCATGTCGGGTCGCCAGGGGATCTCCGAGGGCGAGCTGCTGTGGGAGCCGTCGGCGGAGGTCGCCGCCAATGCGCGAGTGGCCCGTTTCGTCGGCTGGCTCGGCGAGCGCGGCGTGCCCATCGGCTCCTATGAGGACCTGTGGCGCTGGTCGGTCACGGACGTGGACGCCTTCTGGGAAACGATCTGGACCTATTTCGAGGTGGTCGGCGAGCGCGGGGACGGCCCGGTCCGCGAAGGCGGCCCCACGCCGGTGGACGGGCTGCGCTGGTTCCCGAGCGCGACGCTCAACTATGCCGCCAACGCGCTGCGCCACGCCCAGGCCGACCCGGACGGCACCGCGGTGGTCTTCCGTTCCGAGTCGGGCGAGCACCGCGCGCTCGGCGGGCGGGAACTGTGCCTTCAGGTCGCGGCGGTACGCACCGGGCTCGCCGGGTTGGGCGTCGGCAAGGGCGACCGGGTCGCGGCCTACCTGCCCAGCATCCCCGAGGCGCTGATCTGCTTCCTGGCCACCGCGTCGCTGGGTGCGGTCTGGTCGTCCTGCTCGCCGGACTTCGGCTCGTCCTCGGTCGTCGACCGGTTCGCGCAGATCGAGCCCAAGGTCCTGCTCGCCGTGGACGGGGCGGCACCGACGTGTGCACCGGCCTTGTCGGGCCGTGCCCGCTGCTGCCGCTGTCCGCGGGAGTCATCCAGTGCCGCGGCCTGGGCGCGAAGGTGGAGGCGTTCGGTGACGACGGCAAGCCCGTGGTAGACGAGGTCGGCGAGCTGGTCATCACCGAGCCGATGCCGTCCATGCCGGTGTCCTTCTGGAACGACGAGGACGGCGAGCGCTACCGCGAGTCCTACTTCGACATGTATCCGGGCGTGTGGCGGCACGGCGACTGGATCAAGATCCTCCCGGACGGCGGCTGCGTCATCTACGGCCGCTCCGACTCGACCCTCAACCGCGGCGGCGTCCGCATGGGGACCTCCGACTTCTACCGGGTCGTCGAGGCGTTCGACGAGATCGCCGACAGCCTCGTCATCGACACGGGTCGGCTCGGGCAGGAGGGGCGGCTGCTGCTGTACGTCCAACTCGCCCCCGGCGCCGAGCTGACCGGCGAGCTGGTGGCGGCGCTGCGGCGCGAGCTGCGTGCGGCGCAGTCCCCCCGGCATGTCCCCGACGAGATCCGCCAGGTGCCGGGTGTTCCTCGCACGCTGTCCGGGAAGAAGCTGGAGGTCCCGGTGCGCAAGATCCTCCTGGGCGCCCCGGTCGAGCAGGCGGCCAACCCCGGCTCGATGGCCAATCCCGAGGTCCTTCCGCACTTCGTCCCCTGAGCCGCCACCGGGCGGCGCTCGGCCGCTCCGGTGCCGGTGACCCACCTCACAGCGGCTGCTGGAATTTGTCTGCGCAGGCAGCTTGTTTGGTCTGGTGTCGGGTTCTGGAGATCACGTGCTCCGCGCAGAGCCCCGCAAGGGACGGCAGTCGTGGGGGACCGGGAAGCCGCGGCACAGGGCGGCTGCCCTCGGTGCCCAGTGAGGAGTGTGATTCACGATGCCAAGGCCATTGGCGGACAGGCCCATCGACCGTTTCCGGCTCGACGGCCGGACCGTTGTCGTCACCGGTGGCGCGTCAGGTCTCGGGCAGACCTTCGCCGAGGCGCTGGCCGATGCCGGCGCCCGCGTCGCCGTGTTCGACCGCGACCCCATGGACGAGACCGCCGAACTGCTCGGCGACCGCGGCCTGACGGTCCACGCCGACCTGACCGATCCGGACCAGGTCCGGGCGGCCGTCGACAGGACGCTCGAATGGAGCGACGGCGAGGTCGACGCCTTGGTGAACAACGCCGGGATCGCCTCGGTGCTCGGGAAGGTGGACGAGGTCACCGTCGAGGATTTCGACCGCGTCCTGTCGGTCAACCTGCGCAGCATGTTCCTGACCACCAAGGCGCTGCTGCCCGCGCTGATCGACAGCGGTCGCGGGTCGGTCATCAACTTCAGCTCCTACCTCGGCCTGGTCGGGCTGTACCCGGACTTCCCGGTGACGGCGGTCCCGTACGCCAGCAGCAAGGCGGGGGTCGTCGGCTTCACCCGCCAGCTGGCCGTCGAGTACGGCCGCGACCAGATCCGCGCCAACGTCGTCGCGCCCGGCTGGCATCCCGCCACCAACCTCGCCAGGGAGTACTCCAAGAAGCTCGACCAGGCCGGTATCGATCGGCTGCTGGAGTGGATGCCGACCTCGGTGCCGATGGGCCGCGTCGGCGACAAGAAGGAGATCGCCGGGCTGGTCCTCTACCTCGCCAGCGACGCCTCCACCTATCTCACCGGCCAGGTGATCGCCCATGACGGCGGCATCACCGCGGCCTGACGTAGCTGCACAGACAATTGATTTAGGGATAGGGAGATCTGAGCATGGCACGGCTACTCCACATCGACTCCAGCGTCCAGGGCGACGGCTCGGTCAGCCGGCGGCTCACCGCCCGCGCCGCCGGCATCTGGCGTGCCGCCCACCCCGGGGGCAGCGTCGTCTACCGCGACCTTGGGGCCGACCCGGTTCCGCATCTCGACAGCGTCGGCGGCATCAGCAGGCTGGTGCCGCGTGACCAGCACACCGACGCGCAGGCCGCATCCTGGGCACTGACCGAGGAACTCGTCGGCGAGGTGACCGCCGCCGACACGATCCTGCTCGGGCTGCCGCTGTACAACTACGGTGTTCCCAGCGCGGTGAAGGCGTGGGTCGACCATCTGATCGCGCCCGGCCTGTCCTACCACCCCGACACCATGGCGGGCCTGCTGGGCGGCCGTGACTTCGTCGCGATCGTCTCGCGGGGCGGCGGCTACGGCGAGGGCACGCCGAAGGAGGGCTGGGACCACGCGACCGCCTGGCTGCCGCACGGCCTGGCCATGACGGGCCTGGAGCCGCGGTTCATCACCGCCGAGCTCACGCTCGCCCAGCACAACCCCGCGATGTCAAGCCTCGTCCCGCTGGCCGAAGAGAGCCGCCGGCAGGCCGAGGCCGCCATCGACAAGCTCTGGCCTCTGGCGGTGACCGGCGTCTGACCTGGACGCGGCCTTCGCTTGGCCCCGTGCACCCCACGATGGACCCGGTGGCCGTTAGGGCGGGCACCGGGTCCTGGTCGGAAAGGATGAGGAGAACATGCCTGATTACCAGCACGATCTATTGTTCGGGGCGTTGCTCACCCCCTCCAGCGCGGCTCCGCAGCAGCTGGTGGAGGTCACGCGGACGGCCGAGGCGGCGGGCCTGGACCTGGCGGCCTTCCAGGACCACCCCTACCAGCCGGGCTTCCTCGACACCTGGACGCTGCTGTCGTATTTGGCGGCACGTACTGATCGGATCCATTTGGCGCCCAGCGTGGCCAACCTCCCGCTGCGCCCGCCCGCGGTGCTGGCCCGGGCGGCGGCGAGCCTGGACCTGCTGTCCGGCGGGCGGTTCGAGTTGGCGCTGGGCGCCGGCGCCTTCTGGGACGCCATCGCGGCCATGGGCGGGCGCCGGCTATCGGGCGGCCAGGCGCTGACCGCCGTGAGCGAGGCCCTCGACATCATCCGCGGCCTCTGGGACGCGGACAACAGGGAGCGGCTCGCAGTGGACGGCACCCACTACCAGGTGAAAGGAGCCAGGCGCGGGCCAGCTCCCGCGCACGACATTCCCATCTGGCTGGGTGTGCTCGGGCCCCGCGCGCTGCGCCTGGCAGGCGCCAAGGCCGACGGCTGGATGCCCTCGGACTACTACATGAGCGGCCCGGCCGACCTGACCCGGGGCAATGCGATCATCGACGAGGCGGCCGAGGAGGCCGGGCGTTCACCGCGGGAGATCCGCCGGTTGCTCAACATCACCGGGAGCTTCGGCCAGGGGCGCGGCGAGCGGACGCTGTCGGGTCCTCCGGGACGGTGGGCCGAGCAACTGGCCGCGATGACCTTCGAGTACGGGACGAGCGCCTACGTCCTCGCCGCCGACGACCCGAAGGCGCTGCTGGAATGGGGAGACGTGGCCGCCGCGACGCGCGAGCTGGTCGCCCGCGAGCGGTCGGCCGCATCCGGAACCCGATGATCGACCACGGGGATCGGCCCCCTGCGTCCTGTCGCCTCCGCTGCCGTCGGGGGAGGGGGCGGTTCCCGGCGTGCTCGATGCCCGGGGCCCGTTGCGGGGAACGGGTCCTGTGCGCGTGCCTGCGTGGCAACGACCTCAGGCGTCGTGGAGATCGGTGGCTTGGTCCTGCAGGGCCGTGACCATCGCCTGGGCCTGCGCGGACGGGTGTGGCCGGGTCACGGCGAGGGTCGCGCGGCCGGTCCAGTGGCTGTCGGTGACGGCTACCGCCCGCACGCCCGCCGGCAGGGCCGGTCGGGCCTGGGTGGGGATGACGGTGATCCCGAGGCCCGCGGCGACCAGGCCGAGGCGTGTCGACCAGTTGCGCGAGGTGTGGGCGACGTGGGGGTCTGTCAGGGTGGGCCAGGCTCCGAATTGGGGCTCGCCGGCCGCGCCGTCCCCGGTGATCCAGTGTTCTTGTGCCAGGTCCGGCGCGGTGACGGTGGTGTGGTCGGCGAACCGGTGGGTGTCGGGGACGGCGACCAGGAGGTCACCTTGAAGTACGGCAGTGTGCCGCAGCTCGCTCAGGTCGTAGTCGGGCAGGCCGTGGCCGACGCCGATGACCGCGATGTCCAGGCGGCCGGCTCGGAGCCGCCGGAGCAGGGTCGGGGTCGCGGCCTCGTCCAGGACCACGGCGAGCCCTGGATGGCCGGAGGTCACCTGCGCCATCGCCCGCGGGACCAGCGCCATGGCGGCGGTGGGGTAGGCGCCGATCGTCAGGCGGCCGGCGAGCCCGTCGCGGAGGCCGGCGAGTTCCAGTTCGGTCGCTGCCAGGTCGGCGAGGATCTCGCTCGCGCGGCGGACGAGCACCTGGCCGGCCGGGGTGAGTGCCACGCCGCGGTGGCTGCGGTCGAACAGCGGTGCTTCGGCCGCGGCCTCCATCGCCGCGATCTGGCGGGAGACGGCCGATTGGGTGTAGCCGAGGATTTCGGCGGCCCGGGTGAAGGATCCTGCGGTGGCGACTTGGTGAACGATGCGCAGACCGGTGAGGGTGAACTCGGCCATGGCCGGAAATCTACCATGCGTTCAGGTCATGGAATCGGTGCGAATCCATCGTTGGACAGCATGGCTCGGGGAGAGGCACGCTGGAGTCATGACGAAGCAATTCACTCGCGACGAACTGGTGGCGCGCCTGGTCCGCGCCGGCGAGCTGGAGGTGTCGGGCGAGGATCTGGCCGAGGCCGCCACCTACTTCGACACCGACGACTTCCGCTTCCACGGGCCGGACGGCTTCGAGTCCGGTTTCGCCGGGCTCAGCGACTATTTCGCGTCGGTCCGCGAGGCCTTCGCCGACCGGTCGATCCGACGCGGCATCGTCGTCGCCGAGGGCGACCACATGGCCTGCCAGACCTGGATCGAGGGCACCTTCGTGCGCGAGTTCACCCAGTCGCCGGCCGGTCCGCTGCCGCCCAACGGCGAACGTGTCGTGTTCGACCTGATCAACATCTTCCGTTTCGACGACCAGGGCCGTCTCGTCGAGGAATGGGTGCGCACCGACAACCGCGCTTTCCTGCGCCAGTTGGGTGCCGCTGGAAAGTAGCCGGACCTCCACCGTGGTAGGCGGCAGGACGGTCTCGCTGGTTCGAGGTCACCGGCGGGAGCCGCGAGTAGCTGCGGGGCGCGCGGGTCCTGGCGGCGTCACCGGTTTCACAGCGTGGATGTGGTCTCGGCGGCGAGGGAGCCCAGGAGGCGGAGTCGTTCGGCGGTCGCCGACCCGGGCTGGGCGGTGTAGATGATGAGCGTCAGGCCGGGTTCGGCGGTGACGGCGAGTTCCTCGTGGTCGAGGACGAGTTCTCCGACTTCGGGGTGGTGGAAGCGTTTGGTGCCGGCGCCGAGGACGTGCACGTCGTGGGCGCCCCACAGCGTGCGGAACGTGTCGCTGTGGGTGGAGAGCTCGCCGACGAGGTCTTGCAGGCCGCGGTCGTGGGGGTCGCGTCCGGCCTCGGCGCGGATCATCGCCACGCTCATCTGCGCGAAGCGGTCCCAGTCGGGATAGAAGTCGTTGGAGGCGGGGTCGAGGAAGAGGAACCGCGCCAGGTTCGGGACGCGTCCGGCGTCGCCGATCAGCGGTGCGTAGAACACCCGGCCCAGAGCGTTGACGGCCAAGACGTCCATCCGGGGGTTGCGGACGAAGGCGACGGCGTCGGTGATCGCCTCCAGCGTCCAGGCGAGAGCGGGGCGCATGGCGGCCGGCCTGGTGGCGCGGCGGCGCCGCCGTCCGGAGGCGGGGATGCCGTCGGCGGCGCGGGCCAGGTCGAACAGGTGCGCGCGTTCGGCGTCGTCGAGGTGCAGGGTGTCGGCGATGGCGTTCAGGACGGCGGCGGACGCGCCGCGGATGGCGCCCCGTTCGAGCCGCGCGTAGTACTCCACGCTCACGCCGGCGAGCATCGCGACCTCGCTGCGGCGCAGGCCGGGCACCCGCCGGCCCGCCCCGGCGGGCAGCCCCGCCTGGGCGGGGGTGACCTTGGCGCGCCGCGACATGAGGAACTCGCGCACCTCGTGACGGTTATCCATGAACCGAGAGTACGTCGGCCCCGCAGCGCCGAGGGGTGCCCTGTCAGGGCACGTCACACCGGTGACTCCCGCGGACGCCGCCGCCGGTGTCTTCTGGACCGGCACGATCCAGCGAGCGCCGCCAAGGTGCTGCTCAACGTCTGACCGGCCCATGGCTCCGACCAACAACAGAGAGGTGGAGACGGCATGCGCGTCTTCGTCACGGGAGCGTCCGGATTCATCGGCCGCGCGGTCCTCGCCGAGCTGATCGCCGCAGGTCACGAGGTCGTCGGGATGGCCCGGTCCGGTGCGGCGGTGTCGGTCGTCGCCGGGCTCGGCGCCATCGCCCGCCGCGGCGACCTCGACGATCTGGACTCCGTCCGCACCGGCGCCAAGGACGCCGACGCCGTCGTCCACCTGGCCAACAAGCACGACTGGGAAGACCCCGCCGCGTCCGACCGCGCCGAGCGCGCGGCCGTCCACGCGATCGCCGAGACCCTCGCCGGCTCCGGCCGGCCGTTCCTGCTCGCCGCCGCCCTGGGCGGGTTCGCCCTCGGCCGGCCCGTTACCGAACGCGACCCCAACCCCGCGGTCGGACCGGACTCCCTGCGCGGGGGCGCCGAGAACCTCGCCCTCGGATATGCCGACCGCGGCGTCCGCACGGTCAGTGTCCGGTTCGCCCCGAGCGTGCACGGCGAGGGCGACCGCCAGTTCGTGTCGATCATCGCGAGGGCGGCCGAGAGCGACGGGGTCGTGCGCTATCCGGGCGAGGGGGCGAACCGGTGGCCGGCCGTGCACCGGGCCGACGCCGCCCGGCTCGTGCGCCTCGGCCTGGAGAGCGCGCCGGCCGGGAGCGTCCTGCACGCCGTCGCGGAGGAGGGGGTGCCGGTCCGGCGGATCGCCGAGGCCCTGGCCGCCCGGCTGGGCCTGCGCACCGAGTCCGTTCCGGCCGGCGAACTCGCCTCCGCCCTTCCGTTCGTCGGACGGATCCTGGCCATGGACATCCCCGCCTCCAGCCGGATCACCCGCGATCTGCTCGGCTGGGCCCCCACCGGCCCGACGCTCCTGGAGGACATCACCGCAGGTCGCTACGACATCTGAAGGATGCGCGGTGCCAGCAGGTTCTCGAGTCTGGCCGTCAGAATTCCACGCATGTTCACGTCGCCGAGTTGGCGCGGCTCGGACGGACGATGCCGCCCCGGCGGTCGCCCGGTTGATCAACTTGGACGTCCTGTCCGACGCCTCGCCGCTGCATGCTGTGCCGCTCGGAAACTCGGCTTCGTGCTGCGACGTGGGGTTTCGCTGCAGGACCAATGCCGTGGCTGGGACCATCTCGAGGTGTTGGCGCTGATCTACCGGTTGCTCAGGTGCCTGCTCGGCTTGCTGGTGATGCTGCTTCGGTCGGACTTGTCCATGGAGGTCGAACTCCTGGTGCTGTGTCGGGAGAATCAGGTGCTGCGTGGGCAGGTGCGTGGCCGACCACAGCGCGTTCACCTCGACCGGCTTCTGGTTGGTGGCGTTGTCCCGGCTGGTTCACCGCCGCCGGTGGGCTGAAGTCTTCCCGGTCACCTCGGCCACGATCCTGCGTTGGCACCGCCGCCTGGCCGCCCGGAAGTGGGCCCTGCACTGACCGGTGTCGGCCGGGACGGCCGCCTACCGGCGTTTCGATCAAGACGCTGGCGATGGTGCTCAGCGAGTATCTGATCCACTACAACCAGCACCGGCCGGACCAGTCCCGGCAGCAGCGCCCACCGGACATCGAAACGCAACCGATCCGGGACGCTCCCGGGCCCGTCGACCTGCGCCGCATCCGCCGAAAACGCGTCGTCAAAGGCGTGATCAGTGAACCTTTTTCATCCGTCTGGGCGGACGCCGATCACAGCGTGATCGCGATGCGGGCTTTCGGCGGGTGGCGTGAAGAAACCCCTGGTAGACGGGTTGATCACCACAATCACCGCGTCCGAACCAGGGCGCGACGCCCCGCGGTGAAGTCCCGCGAGCGTCGACCGGTTGTCTATCTGCCGGCGCGCTCGGTCGTCGCGAATCGCTGGGAGCGGCGGTTTCGCGCGGGACGGCGGTTACGCCCGGCTCCGCTGTCACGCCGTCCTTCGGAGGCCGGAGCGGAGATGGTGATGGGGATACCGGAGGGCGGTCGGGCACCGGTGATGCGGTTGAGTTCGGGGTCACCGGACCGCACCCGCGCAGAGTGCGGCGTGATGCCGGCCGTCACCATCATCCGGTCCATCTCATGGCGCTGCCTGGGCAGTACCAGGGTGACCACGGTGCCGGACTCGCCCGCGCGAGCAGTGCGGCCGCCTCGGTGCAGGTAGTCCTTGTGGTCGTTGGGCGGGTCGACGTTGACGACCAGATCCAGTCCATCGACATGGATGCCGCGCGCGGCCACGTTCGTGGCGACCAGGACGGAGACGTCTCCGTTGCGGAACTGCTCCAGAGTGCGGTTGCGCTGCGGCTGCGACTTGCCCCCGTGCAGTGCCGCAGCGCGTACGCCGCTGTTCAGGAGGTTGCGGGTCAGCCGGTCGGCGGCATGCTTCATGTCGACGAACATGATGACGCGGCCGTCGCGGGCGGCGATGTGCGTGGTGGCATCCTGCTTGTCCGCATCCGTGACGTGCAGCAGGTGGTGCTCCATGGTGGTCACCGCTCCCGCCGACGGATCGACCGAGTGGACGACCGGGTCGGTGAGGAAGCGCCGGACCAGACGGTCGACATTGCGATCCAGCGTCGCGGAGAACAGCATCCGCTGACCGCCCGGGGCGACCTGGTCGAGCAGGGCGGTGACCTGCGGCAGGAAACCCATGTCGGCCATTTGGTCCGCCTCGTCCAAGACGGTGGTGCGTACGTGCTCCAGGCTGCAGGCGCCCCGGTTGATCAGGTCCTTGAGCCGTCCCGGGGTGGCGACCAGGATCTCCGCGCCGCGGTGGAGGGCGGCGGCCTGCCGGGAGATCGATACGCCGCCGACAACGGTGGCCGACCGAAGCTTGACCGACTGGGCGTAGGGCATGAGGGCGTCGGTGACCTGCACGGCCAGTTCCCGAGTCGGGACGAGTACCAGGGCCAGCGGCTTACGCGGCTCGGCGCGCCGACCGGCGCTACGGGCGAGCATCGCCAGGCCGAAGGCGAGGGTCTTTCCCGAGCCGGTACGTCCACGGCCGAGGACATCGCGGCCGTTCAACGCGTCCGGAAGCGTCGAGGCCTGGATGGCGAACGGCTCCGCCATCCCCTGTCGGGTCAATGTGGACAGCAGGGCCGCCGGCATTTCCAACTCGGCGAACGACGCGGCCGGGGGCAGCGGCGGCGTGGAACTGACGGGAAGCGCGAAGTCGTTCTGCCGCCGGGCGGCCGGTTGGCGCGAGGCACTGGTAGGCGAGTGAGAGAAGCGACGTTGAGACGGACGGGTGCCATGGGTCATGTGCAAGCCTTCCTTGAAGTGGCGCGTTTCGAGGAAGACTCCGCAGCCCGTGGCCGGAGCGATCGCAAGAACGAACCAAAGTGAGCCGCGAAGCAACGCCGAAGCCGAAAAGGGCGTCGCGTGATACCGCGGAAGGCGGCTGAAGGACGGGCTCTGGGCTGAGCGGTGTGCAGCCGAGAACCCGCAGCCGAGTACTTGGGGGAGCCGTATGGCGGAACGCCGCAGAAGGGCTACGCCCCTGAAGGATCAGACGTACGCCTCGACAGGAAGATCGTTTCCTGCCGGCAGGCGGGGTGCCGGGCTCAGGTGTGGGCCCGGCACCGCACTGTTCGGTTCTCAGGCGGGAACGATGTTCTCCGCCTGCAGGCCCTTCTGGCCCTGCGTGATGTCGAACTGGACCTTCTGGCCCTCCTGGAGCTCACGGAAGCCCTGAGCGGCGATGTTGGAGTAGTGCGCGAAGACGTCGCTGCCGCCGCCGTCCTGCTCGATGAAGCCGAAGCCCTTTTCCGCGTTGAACCACTTCACGGTGCCAGTAGTCATATTCGTCCCTTCCGAAAGGCAATGACGGAGCCCACACTCTGCGAGCCACGCGTCGCCGTAATGACCCCATCCGGACGGACTACCGGGGAAACAAAAAATGCGCCTGAGGTGAGTACCAGCAGGCGCACATAAGCTTATGGGAACCACAACTGCAACTACTGCCACGTTACCACCGGTGGGTGGATCAGGCAACATGCCGGGCGGTGTCCGGCCGACGTGCTCTACTGGCTCGCCGTCCGATCGGAGCCAGCTGACCAGCTAGGTCGTCCAGGGCGTGGCGGATCGCGGTGCGCTCGGGCCCTGCGGGAAGGGCGCGGCGGGCGGTGTGCAGGGCGCGGGCGACGGCGGCCTGCCCGACCTCGAGGAAGGTGCGGCCGCGGCCGCTCCGGTTCCGCGAGCCGGTCACGGCGGCTCGGCGGACACCTCAACTCAGACCTCAGACCGACACCGGCGTGGAACGCTGAGTCGGCTATCTGCCCCACCCGATGAGCCTCGAGGTCAGGTCCGGCTGGAGTAGCCGGCGGCTCTCCCACTGGCAAGCGCCGAGCTGATCACTGTGTAGGGACAGGTCGGCGTGGTCGTCTGTGGGAGTGGTGACCGCGACGGACGGGAGCACGATGCGCCAGATCTGGGCCGGGATCGACGCCGGGAAGACCCACCACCAGTGCATGGTGATCGACCCCGACGGCAAACGACTGCTGTCGCGCCACGTCGCTAACGAGGAACCCGGCCTGCTGCTCTTGATCGGCGACGTGCTGGAGTTCGGCGAAGCGACCCGGGCGGTGGACCTGGGCGACGGCGGCGCGGCCCTGGTCATCGCGTTGCTGGTCGAACACGACCAGGCACTGCTGTACATTCCCGGCCGCGCCGTCGATCGCGGATTGGGTGCCTACCGAGGCCAGAGCAAGACCGATGCCCGGGAGGCGAACATCGCTGACCAGGCCCGAATGCGCCGGGACCTGAGCCAGCTGCGGCCCGGTGATGAGATCACCGTCGAGCTGAAGCTGCTGACCGCCCGCCGCGCCCGCTCGTGCACACCATGGCTGTGATCGCCCTCAATGAGCAGATCAAGGACGTCGAGCATCTGATCGGGGGCCGATTTCGCCAGCACGAACTCGCCGAGGTGATCAACAGCCTGCCCGGCCTCGGAACCATCCTGGGCGCGGAGTTCCTGGCCGTCACCGGGGGCGACATGGACGCCTTCGGCACCCCCGACCGGCTCGCCGACTTCGCGGGCCTGGCCCGGCTCCCTGGGGCTCCGGGCGCAGCCGCGGCAACCTGCACCGCCCCGTCCGTTACCACCGCGGGCAGCAAGGTGTCTTCTACCGGTCCGCGCTGATCAGCCTCCACACCTGCACCGGATCCCGGCGGTTCTACGACCGCAAGCGCGCCAAGGGCAAGCACCTCACCCAGGCCGTCCTGGCCCTCGCCCGCCGCCGCGTCAACGTGCTGTGGGCGCTGCTGCGGAACCGGCGCCTCTACCAACCATCCCCGCCGGTCGTCACCGCAGCCTGACCCGTCCCGAGACGCATCAGGGCCACTTGACAACTTCATTGGGAATCATCCGTGAAGTTGGTGCCGCGGCTACCACTACATGGCCACATCCGCTGCCAGCCTGCGGCGATGCCACAAGCGTCCGATTATCGGCAAGCCTGACCAGCGCCGTCCTGACGGACCGAAATGATCAAGGTACCTAGTACTAGGCGGCGCGGGCGGTGGTGGGGACGGGGTGGCCGTACGGCCCGATCACCGGTCGCTGCCGGACAACGTCGACCTCGTGCAGTCCGTCGCGGTCCCGGCCTGCGCCCCGCAGGCGGCTGCCAGGAGGTGACGCCACCGTCGGCCCCTGCCCCGGCGATCGAAAACGGGGGCGGGAGGCCGGGACGGGACTGTGGCGTCGCGTCAGTTCTTGGTGAGGGTACCGGCGCTGAGGGAGAATTCTCCGTTTCGCGGATCGGCGCCGGCCATCACGGTCGCCTGCCGGTGTCCGTCGCTTGCGATGGCCCAGTAGCGCAGCGTCGTGCCGGTGGCCGCAGTGGTCATACAGGTCTGGACGGCGGGGTCGAGGTGTGCGGTGTTGCCTCGGGTCAGGAGCGTCCAGGTGCAGCCGTCGGAGGTGCGGGCGGTGATCCGGTTGTCGTAGTCGCCGGTGATGGTGATGAGTCCTTGCTCGGGAACCTGGGTTGTGCGGTCGGGCGTTAGCGGCTCAGGTGGACCATGGCCGCGTAGAGCTGTTCGCCGGTCAGCGGGGGTTCCGGCAGTTCGTGCCGGTTGGCGGCCCGGAACGCGTCGATCATGAGGTGCAGGTTGCGCCGCCAGGCGTGCGGTGCGGTGTGGCTGGTGGCTTCGAGGATGCGGCCGTTCGCCCAGACGAGGGTGATGATGTCGGCCTCGATGATGTCCGTGCGCACGTGGCCGTGCTGCTGGGCTCGGCGCAGGTTCGCCTCGATGAGCTGGTACAGCCGCTCGTGCATGGCCTCGGTGCGGTCGCTGGCGGGGAAGCGCATCGAGACGAGGTCGTTGAACCCGCGGTCGCCGGCCTGCATTGCGAACAGCGATTCGAGGAAGGCGCGGAAGCCCTCCCACGGGTCGTCCATGGCCAGGGTGTTCTCGGCGGTCTCGACGAACTCCTGCAGCTTCGGTTCGAAGGCGGCCATGAGCAGGTCGATGCGCGTCGGGAAGTGCCGATAGAGCGTGCCGATCGCCAGGCCGACGTCGCGGGCGATCTGTTCCAGGGAGGCGTCGGCGCCGTGCTCGGCGAACGCGGCCTGGGCGGCGGCGATGAAGCGCTCGCGGTTGCGCTGTGCGTCGCGGCGCCGCGGCCGGGCGGGCACGCCGGAGGGTTCAGCGGGCGGCGGCATGCTCCGAGGATACTTATGTGAGGCACCCCTCAGGTTAGTGTTAGGGTGGGAACGAACCTGAGAGGGGCCTCACCATAGGCGCCGCTCGACCACCCGAACCCGGAGCACCCCATGAGCGTCCCGGACCACCTGAACCCCGCCGGCGCGGCCGACCCTGCCGTCGGCCCTCCCGCCGGAGCGCCCGCCCACCCCGATCCGCACCATGAACACCGGTGGCTGATCCTCGGAGTGGTCCTGGTCGCGCAGATCATGATCTTGCTCGACTCCACCGTGGTGAACGTCGCGCTTCCCTCGGCCCAGCGCGCCCTGGGCTTCTCCGACCCCACCCGAGAGTGGATCATCACCGCCTACGTCCTGGCGTTCGGCAGCCTGCTGCCGCTCGGCGGCCGCCTCGCCGACCTCTTCGGGCGGAAACGGATGTTCCTGATCGGCCTGGCCGGCTTCGCCGCCGCCTCGGCCGCCGGCGGCGCGGCCCCGAACGTCGGCACGCTCATCGGCGCCCGCGCGTTCCAGGGCGGTTTCGCGGCGGCGCTCGCACCCGCCGCGCTGTCGCTGATCGCGGTCACCTTCACCGACCTGAAGGAGCTCAACAAGGCCTACGGGATCTTCGGCGCCGTGTCCGGAAGCGCCGGCGCGCTCGGCCTGCTGCTGGGCGGCGTCCTCACCGACTACGTCGACTGGCGATGGTGCATGTACGTCAACATCGCCTTCGCCGCCGCCGGCATCGCCGGGGGCCTGGCCCTGCTGACCAACTCCCGCACCCCGGACAGGCCGCGGCTGAGCGTTCCGGGCACCCTCCTCGGCTCGGCCGGGCTGTTCGGGCTCGTGTTCGGCAGCGCTAGGGCCGAGACCGACGGCTGGGGCGCGACCGTCACGATCACCTCGCTGGCGGCCGGCGCCCTCCTGCTGGTCGCGTTCGCGATCTTCCAGAAGTACGACTCCTACCCCCTGGTCCCGCTGCACGTGGTCGGTGACCGCAACCGGGGCGCGGCCTACCTCGCCCAAGCCCTGGGCTACTTCGCCCTGTTCGCGGTGTTCCTGTTCCTGACCTACTACTTCCAGGGAGTCCTGGGGTACTCCCCGGTCAAGACGGGACTCGCGTTCCTGCCGCTCCCCATCGCGATCGGCTTCGCAGCCACCACCACCCAGGGGCGACTGCTCGAACACCTGTCCATGCGCGGCATCGTCGCCACCGGCCTCACCGTGTCGGCGATCGGCTCCGTCCTCCTCGCCCAGGCGGGCGCCACCTCCGGCTACGCGTCCTGGGTCCTGCCGGGTCTGGTCCTGGTCGGCGCGGGGATCGGCTCTGCCCTCGTGGTGTCCATCGCGATCGGGCAGCAGGGCGTCGCACCCGAGGACGCCGGCACTGCCGGCGCGATCAACAACGTCAGCCAGCAGATCGGCTCCGCGATCGGCGTCGCGCTGATCAGCACTTTCGCCGCCACCGCCACCAGCCGCTACCTCCACCACCACCCGGCGGGGCCGGCGACCACGGTCCGAGCCACCGTCCACGGCTTCGCCGTGGGCTACTGGTGGGCCGCCGCGGTGTTCTTCGCCGCCGCCGTCATCTGCGGCGCGCTCATCCGGCCCAGGACCTTCATGCACGACACCGCAGCCATCCCGCAACTCGACGACCCCACCACGACAAAGGTCCAGGCCGCGCCGTCGCTCGAGCGCGGCACCGAACCGCTCGAAGGCAGAACGTCGAGCGGCTGAACCAGCGTCGACGATCGATCCGAATTCACCGGAAGGACGGTACGCGGATGTCCGTAGAACGCGAGAAGATCCGTTTCGCCAGCGGCGACGCCGAATGCGCGGCCTGGCACTACCCGGGGACCAACGGCGCCTGCGTCATCATGGCGGGCGGGTTCGCGGTGACCAAGGGGCCGGGCACCGATCCGTTCGCGGAGCGGTTCGCCGGCGCCGGGTTCACCGTCCTGGCCTTCGACCACCGTCGGCTGGGCGCCAGCAGGGGCCGGCCGCGCCAGGTGGTGCGCGTCAAGGACGAGCTCGCCGACTGGCAGGCGGCGATCGCCTTCGCGGCGACGCTCCCGGGAGTCGATCCGGGCAGGCTGGCGCTCTGGGGCTTCTCGCTGTCGGGCGGCCACGTCCTGCACGTCGCGGCACGCGACCGGCGGGTCGCCGCGGCGATCGCGCAGACGCCGAACGCCGATTGCCAGGCCATCGTCCGCAACGCCGCACGCCACCAGACGCCGCCGGCGATGCTGCGCCTCACGGGCCTGGCCGTTCTCGACGCCCTCGGCGGCCTGGTCGGCCGGGCGCCCCTGCTCGTCCCCCTCAACGGCGAGCCGGGCACCGTCGCGTTCCTCACCACGCCCGACGCCCTGGACACCGACAAGGCGCTCAACCCCGGCGACCGGTATCCCGACTGGCGGCAGGAGGCCGCCGCCCGCTTCGCGCTGGGCCTCGGCTTCTACCGGCCCGGCCGTCACGCGTCCCGGATCCACTGTCCCCTGCTCGTCCTGGTCTGCGACGAGGACCGGTCGGCGCTGGCCGCACCGGCCATCGCCGCGGCCGACCGCGCCCCCCGCGCCGAACTCGTCCGGCTGCCCGGCGGGCACTACCAGCCGTTCCTGGACGGACACGAGCGGGCCGTCGAGGCCGAGCTGTCCTTCCTGCGCCGCCACCTGCTGGATCGGCCGCCGGCCGAATCCCCTGCCACCACCGCGCCCTCCGCGGCGCAGCGACCGAAACGAACGATACAAAGCCGCGGGTGAAAACGAGACGTCATTTCTCGGGTTCGGGTTTCCACGTTACGAACCGTGATGCCAGCGAGGAAGCACTAGATCGGCCCAATCATCTTCCTCGTAATTGGCCCTTCACTTGGGCCTCTCGGCGATCCTATGGTGAGACATCGACCTGCTGGCCAACCTCCTCACCACCGGTGTCAAGCCTCGGGGAGCCCACGCCTGGGCCTGGCCCGCAGACGCCGACGTGCAGGCTTCCCGGCCCCATGACGTCGGGACAACCGTCAGATGCGAGACGACATCCACCGCCCGCTTCGGGCGGGCGGCATAAACGACAAGCGGAGGAGGTGAAGCGACATGTCGTGGTTCCCCAGTTGCAAGTGAGCAGGTGAGTACTGAAATCCGATCTCGGCCGTTACGGTCCGGAGATCTTTGGCGCTGATCCAGGGGCCGGCGCGGGTGTCTCGGGCAGCCGCGCTGGTCCCCGATCCTGTCGCTGAGCGGCGGATGCCGACGGAGTCGTTGCCGTCTCCGTCTGTGCTGTCACACTCATGGAAAGCGAGCACCTTTCAGTGGTGGCATCGTCCTGTCCACCGGGTGGATCGCAAGATGATCCTGGCTCCCCGCAGAGCAGAATAGGCGTCGGAGCCTCCTACGGTGCTGTGTTCTCGGTCAAGGAATTCCGGACCATCTTCGCGGCCCATGTCCTTTCTGTGCTGGGTAGCTTTTTCGCCGAGGTCTCGTTGGCCGTGCTGGTCTTTCGCCAGACCGGTTCGGCGCCGTTGACGGCCCTGGTCTTCGCTTTGGGGTTCCTGCCTTACGCGCTCAGCGGGGTCCTGCTGTCGGGCATCGCCGACCGGTATCCCGCACGCCGGGTGCTGGTCGGCTGCGACCTCCTGTCAGCGGTCTGTGTGTCCTTGATGGTCATTCCGGCGACTCCGCTGACCTTGCTGTTCGTCTTGCGTTTTGCCATCTCGGTGATTTCGCCGCTGTTCACCGGTACGCGGGCGGCGAGCCTGGCCGACATCCTGCGGGGGGATCTATACGTTCTGGGCCGCTCGCTGGTGCGGATCGTCTCGCAAAGCGCCCAGATCATCGGCTACGGACTCGGCGGCCTGGCGCTGGTGTGGCTATCGCCGCGAACCGCGCTGTGCGTGACAGTGGGGACCTTCCTGGGGTCGGCGCTGCTACTGCGCTTGGGCACCCGCGACCGGCCGGCGCGGCACTCACGGGACGGCGCGGTGATGCGCGAGTCGATTGCCTCGGCTGGGCATCTGCTGGGCGAGCCCCGCATCCGCGCACTGCTGCTGATGTGGTGGGTCCCGCCGATGTTCTTCGCTGTCGCCGAAGGAGTCGCCGCGCCCTTCGCTCAAGCGGCGGAAGTGGGGTCGGCGGGCTTCGGGCTGTTGCTGGCCGCGATGCCCGCGGGAACCGCGGTGAGCGAAGTGCTGGCCGGCGCCCTGCTGGAGCCCGCCGTCCGCGACCGGATTGCGGTGCCGCTCGCGGCCGTGTCGCTGCTGCCGATGGCCGCGTTCGCCATCCATCCGCCGATGCCGATCGCGGTCGCGTTGCTGCTGCTCACCGGGCTGTGTGCCGCCTACACCCTGGGCATGGACCAGTGGTTCGTGCAAGCGGTACCCGAAGACATGCGCGGCCGGGCCATGTCTCTGCTGGGCGCCGGCTTGATGACCCTCCAAGGTATCGGCATGGCCATCGGCGGCGCCGTCGTCGCATTGGTCCCCCCGTACGCGCTGATCTGCGCAGCCGGGATGGCCGGCACGGTGAGCGTTCTCAGCGTGCTGCGATCGGTCCGCAGGACACAGGATCGGGCAGTCGCTCCCACGAACGCGGGTCCACAACCAGGTTTCCCTTGACCACGCGGCCGCCAAGGCCCTCATCCGCAACGAATCGCTGATCGAACATCCCCGACTGATGTGCCTTCCCACTGACCTGGAGAAACCGATGGACTCCGTCGCCAGTCGCATCGAACGGCACCGTCTCATCGACGTGCTCGCCGAACGTTCGGCGAATGCCGGCCGCCCCGGCCACCGCACCGACGGTCATCGGGTCGCCGTGGCCATCGAGGGAGGAGGGATGCGCGGGACGGTCTCAGGCGGTATGGCGCTGGCGTTGAGTGAACTGGGCCTTCTGCCCCTGTTCGACGCCATCTACGGAGCCTCGGCCGGGGCCATATCCGCCGCATGGCTCCTGAGTTCTCACCCCGAAGGCCTGCGTGGCTGGACGGAACCCGCCTTTGTCCGGGCGCTGATCCGCAAACGCAATATGCTGTTCGGCCGCCCTCTGGTGGACGTCCAACGCCTGGTCGAGGTGCTCTACCTCGAAGACTTCCCGCTGGACTACGCCTCGGTACTGGCCAGCGCCATCGAGTTCCATCTGCTGGCGACCGATGTGATGACGGGGAAAGCGGTCAACCTCCGGGACCAGGTGATCGACGAGGCCAGTCTGCGCCTGGCGCTGCGGGCCAGCGCGGCACTGCCACTGCTCGCCGGCGGCCCGGTCCGCCTCGGCGAACACACCTACTATGACGCCGGACTCGCCGAGTCGATCCCCTTCCGGCAAGCGTTGCGGGATGGCGCGACCCACGTCCTCGTGCTGCGATCACGCCGGCCCGCGGACCGGGCGCGCATGGCGGACCGCCCGTCGCGCAGCAGCCGGCTGATCGCGGGCGTCGGCCTACGAAGGTACTCTCCCGAACTCAGAGCCGCCTTTCTCGGCAGAAACGTCCGTCTGGCCGACGACGACCGCCTACTGGCCGAGCACGACATCGACGACGTCGCTTCCGGCCCAGCGGTCATGTCGGTTCGCCCGTCCGATTCCGCACCCCGCATCGGTCGCCTCGAAACGGACGACGCCCTGCTGCACACGGCGTTTGAGGCCGGACGCGCCGCCCTTCACACCAAAATGGCCACCCTCGGAATAGGGGATAGGTGACCAATTTTGGCGGTCCCGGAGGTCGTCTTCGCAACCGCACTCATAAGGACGCGGGGACATTTCCATCGATGGGCAAGGGAGATGCCGAGACAACGCGACGGTCGGAAGAAGAGAGCTCGAAACGATCGAAAGATCAGGCAGCGAAGGGATCGGAGGAGGAAGCAGCGAAACGCAGGGCGGTCCCGGCCATCGAACGACCAGACACCACGTGCCTGGTCGGGGCCCTTGGGCTGCCTGCTCGGCTGGCTTGCTCTGTTGGTTCTGGGAGCCGGGCTATTTGTGTTCTGCCTTGCAGCGCTGCAGCTCGTCCTCGCGATGGCCGGCCGGGGGGACGAGGCCGACATCTTCCCCTTGGGTCTGGCCGTCGGCGTGACGATCGGCGTGCCGGCGGTCACCGACCTCGTGGCCAGACTCGCGGGGCGGCGGCGCATCGCTGCTTCGCTTCCAGTGGCCAATGCGGGGGAACTCGACCGGAACACTGCGTCGTTCGGCACCAAGCGAGTCCCGTTCGGCCTCCAGGAGTTGTCCTTCGTCCCGATGCTGCTGCTGATTCCGGTCCTTACTGCCGGCCTGAATGACGCCGAGGGAGCTGGCGCCGCGGCGGGAGTTCTGGCCGGCATCCTGGTCACGGCTCCGCCAATGTTCTGTGGCCTGTACGGTGGCCCGCACTTGGTGCTCCTGGGCAGCGCCGCCTGGCTGATCTGGGCATGCCTGATCGTGGAAGGCCACCTCTGGTTATCGGTCATAACGGCCGCGACACTGGGAGTTGTCTTGTGGGCGATGCTCTACTCGTATTTCACCCGCGCCGCAGCCGGAAGAAAATAGGAGCAAGGCAGCATCCTGACTCCATTTTCACCGGAAATCGCTGATGAACGTCGCCCAGGCGTGGCGCCCGATGGCCCTATTCGCAGCGTGTGCTATCCCCTTGGGAGGAACCCGGCGCTGTTGTTTTTCGAAGCGTTCGGGCCAGCTCCTGGGGAAGTCCCGGGCCCGGCGTCGCGACGATCTCCCGGATGTCGATCGGACGGCCTGTCTTCGCATCGACCACCGCGATGTCGACCGGGAGACCCGTAGCGCGGTCGCGGAGCTCGACGGGAGGCCCGGCGGGGCCGGCCAGCCATCGGTCTCCCCAGCGGATCATCGCGGCGAGCACCGTGAAGAAGTCGCGTCCCTTCTCTGTCAGCCGGTACTCGTGGCGTACCGGGCGGTCTTGGTAGGGGACGCGCTTGAGCATGTCCTCCTCGACAAGGCGGTCGAGGCGCTGGGCGAGGACGTTGCGGCTCAGGCCGAGGCGCTGCTGAAACTCATCAAATCGACGGGCACCGTAGAACGCCTCGCGCATGACAAGCGGAGTCCACCAGTCGCCCGCGAGATCGACGGTGCGGGCGATCGAGCAGGGCCAGGTGTCGAAACGGGTGCGACGCATACGGGCCATCCTAGTTGCTCTACTGAACTCACTGAGCTAAAGTTAGTAGCGTAAGTGAACTCACTGCTGCGAGGAGCCCGGAACCATGCCGATGATCGATCTCACGCTGCCGAGCGGCACGCTCACGGACGATGCGAAGGCCGAACTCATGCAGGACCTCACCGGCATCCTCCTGAGGTGGGAGGGCGCGGATCCGGGGAACAAGGCGGCCGAGTCGATCGCCTGGACCTTCGTGCACGAGCCCGCGCTCGTCACTGTCGCGGGCCGCCCCGCAGCCGAGCCCCGCTACCGGGTCGAGGTCGGTGTGCCGCAGGCGACGCTCGACGACGACGCCAAGGCGGGCCTGGTCGCGGAAGTGACCGAGCAGGTCCTGCGCGCGGAGGACGCCGGCCGGAAGCCGGCCCCCGCGGACCGCCTCCGCGTCTGGGTGATCGTCAACGAGGTCGCGGACGGCAACTGGGGCGGCGCCGGTCGAATCTTCCGGCTGGCCGACATCATGGCCTTCGCCGGCGCGAGCGAAAAGGACATCGAACGGCGCACGGCCCGGCTCCACCCGTCAACCGTTTAGGGCGGGAACCGGCACCTTCCTCGTCCTATGCTGCGGAAGTGGCCTAGGACGAGGAAGAGTTATCTCAACGACCTGCAGGACGAGCGTCGACGATTCACACGAGTGATGCAGCCGCACTGAGGACTAACTGGGCGTTTCATCCTGCGAGTTCCGTTTGATTTCGGGTCAGGTGCCCCGCCATGTGGGAGTGGATTCGCCGGTGAGGCGGCGGCTCATGAGGTCGATCATTGCGAGGTGGATCATGGCGGTGGAA
>NZ_JBGNUT010000059.1:0-27230 GCF_041951385.1 Actinomadura sp. NTSP31
CCCGGCCGGCCCGCCGCCGTCCACTCGCGGGAGCGCTCGCGCGGTCACACGCCCCAGTCGGGACGCAGCGGCATGCGGCTGCCGCCGTCCTCGTCGAGCTTCACGCCCAGCGTCTGGTGCAGCTGGATCCAGTTCTGGTCGAAGCCGAGCACGCAGCCCGCCATGTAGACGCGCCACACCCGGGCCGTGCCCTCGCCGACCTCGGCGACGGCCTCGTCCCAGTGCTCGTCCAGGTTCCGGCACCACGCGGTGAGCGTCCGCGCGTAGTGCTCGCGCAGGTTCTCCTGGTGCCGGATCTCGAAGCCCGCGTCGTTCATCTGCTGCTGGACGTAACCGGGCCCCTCCAGCTCACCGTCCGGGAACACGTACCGGTTGATGAACCCGTTCTCCTTGCGCGGAGGCGCCAGGTTGTTCGGGCGGGTGATGGTGTGGTTCAGCATCCGCCCGCCGCGCTTCAGCTTCCCGTGCAGGAACGAGAAGTACGACGGCAGGTTCTTCTTGCCGATGTGCTCGGTCAGCCCGATCGAGCTCACCGCGTCGAAGCCCGTCTCCGTCACATCCCGGTAGTCCATGTGCCGGACCTCCGCGAGATCCGACAGGCCCCGGTCCGCGATCGCCTTCTGCGCCCACTCGGCCTGCTGCTTCGACAGCGTCACGCCGAGCGCCTTCACGCCGTACTCCTTCGCGGCGTGCATGACCATGCCGCCCCAGCCGCAGCCCACGTCCAGCAGCCGCATCCCCGGCTGCAACCCGATCTTCTTGGCGACCAGGTCGTGCTTGTGGAACTGCGCCTCCTCCAGCGTCGAGTGCTCCTCGGGGTAGCACGCGCACGTGTAGGCCATCGACGGGCCCAGCACCCACTCGTAGAAGGTGTTGGACACGTCGTAGTGGTGCGAGATCGCCTTCGCGTCCCGCCGCTTGGAGTGCCGCAGCCACGACGGGATGCGGCTGAACGGAGCCTCCTGCGGCGGCGGGTCCAGCCGCCGCGACATGGCCGCGCGCAGCAGCGGGTCCCGCAGCACACCGGCGACGATCCGCGCCTTGTCCCGCGGCGTCACGTCGCTGAGCACCTGCTGCATCGTCGTCAGCGCCTCGATCATGTCGCCGTTGACGTCGATCATGCCGGTCACGTACGCGCGTGCCAGGCCCAGCGCCCCCGGCGAATTCACCAGATAGGACACCGCGTAGGGCGAGCGAACGTCGAACCGGATGGGCGCGCCCGGCACGCCCGCCTTCGAACCGTCGTACGCCGTGAACTCCACTGGCGCCTCAGCCCCGGCGAGCTGCTCGAAGACCCTGGCCAGCGTCATCTTGTTCCTCCTGTCTCTTCGCCCCGGACGGGACGACGATGGTCGACCACCGGCCCTTCCGGGGCCCCACCCCCGAATCCGCGGACGCCGGTCAGCGTCCGCGCACGCACTTGTCGTAGAGGTCCAGCAGCCGCTCGCCGGGGTCGTACTCCCCCTTGAGCCGCCGGTAGGTCTCCCCGTCGTAGTACCGCCAGAACTCGTCCCTGCCGTAAAAAGCGGTCGAGTACAGCGACTTGTGGCCGTCAAGCTTCGCGACCTCGCGCTCGATCAGCCGGTTGTGGTACTCGGGGATCTGCCCGGGAGGCAGCCGGACCGTCCCCCAGAACCCGACGTTGACGTACGGGCGGCCGACCTCCAGCGGGTACAGCGGCCACCGCTCCCTCGCGCGCAGCGGGCACAGCCAGATCGGGCTCATCCCCACCTTGCCGTGGAAGAACTCCAGGAACTCCGGCAGCCGCTCGACCGGCACCTCGATGTCCTGGATGACGTCCTCGCGCGGACGCAGCCCGCGCCACCGCTCCACACGCGCGATGATCTGGTACCGGCGGTCGTAGGCGACCATCTTGCGGTACACGTCGGAGCGCTTGTACTTGTCCGGCCACAGCCGCCGCACGGTCGGGTTCTGCACGCCGAACGCGCCCGAGCACCAGAACCAGTCGGTGTCCCAGCGCCAGATGTAGTCGCGCACCGTCAGGAAGTCGACCGAGCGCTCCTGGATCGACCGGTAGTAGATCCCCTGGCCCGTGTAGTCGGAGGTGTAGGGCGCGTCGTCGGCGAAGAAGCCGAGCGTGATGTACTGCTCGCCCGCGCTGAACACCGTCCCGTCCAGGAAGTCGACGGCCTCGCCCTCGAACTCCCCGGACTCGGTGATCTCGCCCATCGCCTTCGCGAGCTCCGTCGCGTCGCCGAACCGCAGGTGCCGCAGCCGGACGTACGGCCGCACCGGCCGCAGCTCGATCTTCAGCCGCAGCGAGTAGCCGAGCGTCCCGTAGGAGTTCGGGAAGCCGTAGAACAGGTCGGAGTGCTCGTTGTCGCGCGTCGCGGTGACGATGCGCCCGTCGCCGGTGAGCACCTCCATCTCCAGCACGCCCTCGTGCGGGAGGCCGTCGCGGAACGAGGTCGACTCGATGCCGAGCCCGGTCACCGCCCCGCCCAGCGTGATCGTCTTCAACTGGGGGACGACCGTCGGCATCAGCCCGTGCGGCAGCGTCGCGTCGACCAGGTCCTCGTAGGTGGTCATGCCCTGGACCTGTGCGGTCCGCTCGTCCGCGTCGACGCTCAGCACCCGGTCGAAGCCGGACACGTCCAGCCCGGGGGCCGCCGAGGGGTCGCGCCAGCGGAACAGGTTCGAGGTCTTCTTCGCCAGCCGCACCGGCGTGCCGGCCGGGATCGCCTCGTACGACCGCCTGAGCGCCTCCACCGCCCGCTGGTGATCGCCATTGAGCGCAAGCTCCGTCATCTACCCCTCCCTTGCATAGTTAATCCATGATCCCATGTACCGTCCACATAACCCGGACGTTAGGGTCATCACAGGTAGAGAGGGGAATAAAGGCACGTCGATGATCATCTGCGGTCCGGCTCCTCGGGACGCGGCCGCCGGCGGCGGCCAACGTTCACTTCTCCCCTGCCGTCCGGGCCGACAAACCCCCGCCGCGCCGTCCGCTGCCGCCGCCTCGCCGCGACGGCTACTTCACCAGGCGCAGGATCCACGGGTAGCGGAAGCCGCGCCCGGAGAGCGCGAACACCGCCGCGACGAACGACAGGATCCACGTCACCGCGTACAGCGCCCCGCCGACCCCGAACGTGACGATCGTGATCAGCAGCAGGGTGACCTGGAGGTTCACCGCCTCCCTCGCCTGCCGCCTGATGTACTCCGACCGCTTGCCGCTCACCAGCATCAGCACCAGCGGCCCGACGAACAGCGTCGGCACCGCGACCGCGTGCGCCGCCGCGGCCAGCATCCGGTCCTCGCCCGTCGGCTCCGCGAGCTCCAGAGCGCTCCCGGCGTGCCCGCGCACCGGCGCCAGGTCCCGGGTGACCGCCGCGAGGTCGTCGCGCGTCTTCGACGTCATCGCGAGATGCGCGCGCATGTCGAACTCGTCGTGGTCGAGCCTGCCCTCGGCGTACGCCTCCTGGAGCCGCCCGACGACCTCGTCCCGCTCGGCGTCCGACACCCGCAGAGCCCCCGCCGCGTAACCACTGTCCATACATCTCATGGTCGGCGCGGCGCCCGGTCCGCACCATCAGGGAAGACCCTGACGCTCCCCTGACTTCAGCTGGACGTACTCCTTCCCGGGGGTGAGCGACCCGCCGAACAGCTCCGGCACCGTCACGAACGCGTAGCCCTTCGCCGCCAGCTTCTCGATGATCGCCGGGACGGCCTCCACCGTCGTCGGATGGATGTCGTGCATCAGCACGATGTAGCCGGGCCGCACCGCCCTGAGCACCCGCCGCTCGACGTACGCGGTGTCCCGGTGCTCCCAGTCGAGCGGGTCGACCGTCCACAGCACCTGCGCCAGCCCCATCCGCTCCGTGATGGCGGTCAGCCGCTTCGACACCGACCCGTAGGGCGGCCGGAGCATGACCGGCGTCACCCCGGACGCCCGCCGGATCGCCTCCTGCGTCCTGGTCAGCTCCGACATGATCTTCTTCGTGGACGCCCTGCCGAGGTCGGCGTGGGTGTAGCTGTGGTCGGCGACCTGGTGCCCCGCCGCGGTCTCGCGCCGCACCAGATCGGGGTACTTGGCCGCCTGCGCCCCCACGATGAAGAACGTCGCCCGCACATGGTGCGCGGCGAGGATCTCCAGCAGCCGCCCGGTACTCTCCGCGGGCCCGTCATCGAAGGTCAGCGCCACACACTTCACCCGCAGGCAGTCCACCCGCCCCACCCCACCAGCCGACGCGGCCCCCGGCACCCCACCACCGGCACCGGCCGCACCGCCCTGCCCGCCGCCCGCGCCCCCTTGCCCGGCCCCCGCGCCACCACCCTGCCCGCTGCCCGCACCACCGTGCCCGCCGGCACCGCCCTGGCCGCCGCCGGCACCACCTTGACCGGCACCACCGTCCTCACCGCCCGCAACGCCCGCGCTGCCCGCGCCGCCATGCTGGCTTCCAGCGGGACCGCCGCGGTTCTTCGGCACGGACGCCGGAGCGGACGCCGCAGTGAGCCCGACCCGCTGCGGGTCCGGGCCCAGCGTGCTCAACGCGCCGCACACGGTGGCCGCGAGCACGACGGCGGCCGCCCGCCTGACCACGTTCGGCCCGTCCATCAACACCCCCCGCTGTTGATCTCCCAGGCCCGGCCAGTCTAGGGTGCTGTGCCCGGCTCGCCGGGGACGCCGCCGCTGTGTCGGGAACCCGGTGATGCCGGAAGTTCGTTGTCCGCAGACACCCGACCGGTCCCGAAACCCCCCGCTCCGGGACCCGTACCGACGACAGGACAGGCGATGAGGTTCCGGGACCGATTCGGCATCCGCAGGCACCGCGGCTCCACGGTGGCCAAGCTCGACCGCGAGGCGACGGACGCCGACATCGAGGCGCTGATCTCCTTCGCCCGCGACCGCCGCGGGGTCGAGTTCTACGTCGAGCCGGAGACGTTCGCCACCGACACCACCGCGGTCGCGGTCGCCCACGACGGCGAGTGGACCCGCCGCCGCGTCGGCTCCCCCAAGGTCATCGGCAAGGTCGCCCGCGACCTCGGCGTCCCCGCCTACGACGTCCAGATCGTCGGCTACCCGCCGCGCATGCGCGCCTGGAACGAGCGCAACCGCGACCGCCGCATAGACCCCGGCGCCCCCGGCCAAGCCGTCTCCTCCTGACCCCACCCCCGCAAACTGGCCAGGCAAACCCACCACGCACCCCCGGCCGCGCGCCACCCCATCCCACCGCACGAACACGCGGCGCGATCCCACCGCACGAACACGCGGCGCGAACCAGCCGCGCCGATCCACCACACGGACCGGCGACACGGACCGGCGGCGGCGTGGCGGCGTGGCGGCGGCGAGCGGAGGTGGGGTGAACGGGCGTGGGGAGGATGCGAGGGGTACGGGATCAGGTGGCGGGCGGCCAGTTCTTGAGGACGGCGTCGAGGGCGTCGAGGGCGCGGTGCCAGGAGGAGTCCACGTCGCGGGCCGCGCGGGAATGGTCGAACCCGCCCGCCTCCTCCAAGCTCACGTAGCCGTGGAAGACGCTGCCCAGCAGGCGTACCGCATCCGTCTGGTCCGGCTCGGGCAGGTCGTAGCCGCGCAGGATCGCGCGCATCATCTCCGAGTGCCGGCCCGCAGCGCTGGCGGCCGCCGTCTCCGGGTCGAGCCGGAGACGCGCCGCCGTGTACCTTCCCGGATGCTCCTTCGCGTACGTGCGGTAGGCGCTCGCGAAGGCTACCAGCGCCTCCTTGCCCGCGCGGCCCGCGAGCGCGGCCGCGGCCTCGTCCGCGAGTTCCTCCAGGGCCAGCAGCGCCACCCTGGCTCTGAGGTCCTGCAGGTTCTTGACGTGGGAGTACAGGCTCGCGTCCTTGACGCCGAATCTGCGCGCGAGCGCGGAGACCGTCACCTTCTCGAAGCCGATCTCGTCGGCCATGTCCGCCGCCGCCCGCGTGAGGCGCCCGGCGGTCAGCCCCGCGCGTGCCATCTGCCGTCCCTCCGGTCGCCCGCGAAGGTCGACCTCTGCCTAACAGACCTAGGACTCTAGGCGATGGCCTCCGAGCACAGCGCCCGCCACGGGCCACTGCCCCATCGCCCCGTCCGCGCACGGACGACCTGGAGCCCAAAGGCCGCTGCCTCCCCGGAGAAGCCGGGCGCGACGAAACGCCCAGCCTGTCCACGCCATGCCGCGCACGTCCACGTCACGCACGTCCACGCCACGCACGTCCGCACGTCCGCACGTCCACGCCACGCACGTCCGCACGTCCACGCACGTCCACGCACGTCCAAATGGCCCTCCCCAGCAGGCCAACCCCCCGAGAGCCAACAAGCCCCCGAGAGCCAACCCGCCCCGCCAACCACCGCCCGCGCCCGTCCCGGCACATCTCAGGAGAGGCACCTCCTGAGAGGCGTGCCGCCCCGCCAACGACCGCCCGCACCCGTCCAGGCCCGCCTCTCAGGAGCGACACCCCTGAGAGGCAACCCGCCCCGCTAACGACCGCCCGCGCCTGTCCCGGCGCGCCCCTCAGGAGCGACAGTCCCTGAGGAGCGAGCCGCCCCGCGGGCGGTCGCGCGGGCCCGGCGCGCCGCGCCCCTCCAAGAAGGCGGCAGCCTCCTGAGGGGCAGGACGGGACGGGTCGCGGTCGTGGCGGGAGATTCTTCGTGTCAGGTCTCTCCGGGGAGGCAGCGGCCTCCTGAGGGGGCGGGGCCGTCCTGTGACGGTCGCGTGGGGACTCGTCGAGCCAGGCCTCCCGGGTGAGGGCGTCTGGAGGGACGAATCATCCCGTGGACGGTGGTCGCGCGGGCCCGGCTCGTCGCGTCTTTCCTTGGAGGCGGCGCGCGCTCCTGAGGGCGCGCCGTCCTGCGGACGGTCGTGTGGGCCCGCCGTGCCGTGCCTTGCCTTGTCGTGGCTTCGGAGGAGGGAGGCTCCCTGAGGGGCGGGGTCGTCTCGCGGGGTGGTCGTGCGCCGGCGCGCAGCGCCGGGCCTCTCGGGGGAGGCGACGGCTCGCTGGGGTGGGGCGTCCTGTGGACGGTCGCGTGCGGGTCCGGTGTGCCAGATTCCTCCAGGAAGGGTTCCTCGCGGAGGCGGTGCGGGGCGGCGGGCTCGGGGGTGGGCGTGCGTTCCGGACGTTGTCAGCTGGCCTCCTGTTCTGGTTCGTTGTAGGCGGCGGCCAGTTGGCGCGGGGTCATGCGCATGCGGGCCTTCGTCGGCGGGATCCCGGCGTCGATCACGCTGCGGAGCAGGACGGCCATGGAGTACGCCGGGTCGGCTTCGAGGGCGCGCTCGAGGGCGACGTTGGCCAGGCCGCCGTCGCCGGCGGAGTAGGCGGCGTAGGCCAGCAGGGATGCGGGCGCCGGGACGTAGGTCGGTTCGACGCGACTGAGGACGTCGCGCCAGAAGGCGATGTCGGCGGCGGGGGCGTCCTCGTCGATGCGGATCCAGGCCTCGTCGCGGACGCGCTGGTCGGTGAGCAGGAAGCCGAGCCAGGCGACGTCGTCGTCGGTGGGGCGGGTGCCTTCGCGGGCCCGGGCGAGGATGCGGGGGACGTGGTCGAGGCCCTCCTCGGTGGTGCGGGACCGGAACCGGGACGCGGGTTCGCGGGCCCAGCGCAGGAAGCGTCTCTCGGCCCGTTCGGTGGCGCGGACCATGGACTCGCGGGCGGGGCCGTCGACAGGCTGGACGGAGCGGACGAGTTCGGCGCGGTCGGCGAGGGCGACGTGGCCGGCGAGGGTGGCCTGGGCGGCGATGACGCTGGCGGAGATGTCGTAGGGAGTGCCCTCGGCGGGGCAGCAGCCGTCGGTGCAGGTGAGGGACCACCAGCGGCCGTCGCCGATGCGGACGGACTCCAGCACGGCGAGGCCGGCGGCGGTGAGGGCGGCGGCCATGGTGCCGGCGGAGCCCTCGACCTCGTCCGCCGGCCCGTAGCCGAGCAGGAGCGCCTTGCGGAACCCGTTGCCCGACAGCAGCCCCGCGACGCGTTCGCCGGTGGAGGCGGAGGCCGGTAAATCGAGCCGGATGGCGCATGTCCCCTGCGGGCCGTCGTACCCGATGACCACGAGGCTCCGGGAGGGATGGAATCCCAGCAGGTAGGGGACGGCGGCTATGGCGTCTTGGGCGGTGCGGATCACCAGTGCTGTCATGCCTTCGACACTGGCAGCGGCGGCGGGCGGGGCGAAACCCCGGCCGAAAATGTGGATAACTCCGGGTCAGGCGTCCAGGATCTGCTGCGGGCGGCTGACGACGGGAGGCTCGGTCGACCAGGGGAAGTTGATCCAGCGGTCGGTGTGCCGCCAGACGTACTCGCACTTCACGGTGGAGTGCGGCTTCTCGTAGACGACGGCGCAGCGGACGTCGGCGACGTGGTCGGCGCAGAAGTCGCGGACGAGCTTGAGGGTCGCGCCGGTGTCGGCGACGTCGTCGGCGACCAGGACCCTCGCGCCGGACAGGTCGACGGCGTTCGGGACCGGCGGGAGCATCACCGGCAGGTCGAGGCGCTGGTCGACGCCGGTGTAGAACTCGACGTTCATCACGTGCAGGTTCTTGACGTCCAGGGCGTAGCCGAGGGATCCGGCGACGAAGAGGCCGCCGCGGGCGATGGAAAGGATCAGGTCGGGGCGGTAGCCGTCGGCGGCGATCTCCTGGGCGAGCTCGCGCCCGGCGGTACCGAACAATTCCCAGGTCAGGACTTCTCTTTCAGCAGACACGGCCCCTATCTTGGCCGACCCGTCCCGAAGGACGTCAACCGGCATGTCGGCACGGAAATGACCACCCGGTCGGGCAGGTCGGTTCGCGGCGGCCGGGCGCGGGTGTCCGCCGCGGGCGGTAGCGTTGGGCGGCGTGCCCGCCCCTGATCTGCTGACCGGCAGCGATACGAAGATTCCGGACATGACGACCCTGCTGTCCGCCGCCGTCGAGGCCATCGGGGGCGCCGAGCGCCCGGGGCAGCTGACGATGGCGCAGGCGGTGGAGAAGGCCATCGCGTCCGGTGAGCACGTCGCCGCGCAGGCGGGGACCGGCACCGGCAAGTCGCTGGCGTACCTGGTCCCGGCGGTCCGGTACGCGGTCGAGAAGCAGACGACCGTGGTGGTGTCGACGGCCACGATCGCGTTGCAGCGCCAGCTCGTCGACCGCGACCTGCCGAGGCTGGCCGAGGCGCTGAACCCGCTGCTCGGCCGGGAGCTGAAGTTCGCGATCCTGAAGGGCCGGCGCAACTACCTGTGCCTGCACCGGGTGCAGACGGGCGCGCCCGACGAGGACGAGGGCGGCTCGGGGCTGTTCGACCCGCAGCAGCTGTCCATGCTCGGCCGGCAGGTCAAACGGCTGAACGAGTGGGCCGAGGAGACGACGACCGGGGACCGCGACGAGCTCGTCCCCGGGGTGAGCGAGCAGGCCTGGCGGCAGGTGGCCGTCACCGCGAAGGAGTGCCTGGGCGCGCAGCGCTGCCCGCAGGGGACGGAGTGCTTCGCCGAGCTGGCGCGCGCCGAGGCGGGCGAGGCGCACATCGTGGTCACCAACCACGCGCTGCTGGCGATCGACGCGCTGGAGGAGTTCCAGGTCCTGCCCGAGCACGACGTGGTCATCGTGGACGAGGCGCACGAGCTGGTCGACCGGGTCACCTCCGTCGCGACCGGCGACCTGAGCGCGGCGGCCGTGGAGCTGGCGGCGCGGCGCTGCGGGCGGCTCATCGAAGAGGGTGTCGCGGACCGGCTCAAGGAGTCCGCGGAGGGGCTCGGCGTCCTGCTGGAGGATCTGCCCGCCGGGCGTATGGACGTCCTGTCCCCCGCGCTGGGCAACACCCTCGCCGCCGTACGGGACGCGCTGCACGCCTGCGTCACGGCGATCGGGCCGGAGAAGAAGGACGCCGATCCGGGGGACGCCGCCGCCCGCAAGGCCGCACGGTCGTCCCTGGACGACCTGCACGACACCGCCGTGCGGATGCTGGAGGCGTTCCAGCCCGAGATATCGCAGCGGTTCGACGTGGTGTGGCTGGAGAAGCCGTTCGTCCAGGACGGGCGCCCGAAGCGTCCGCCGGCGCTGCACGTCGCGCCGATCGGCGTGGGCGGCCTGCTGCGGACGACGCTGTTCGAGCAGCGCACGGCCGTCCTCACCTCGGCGACGCTCACGCTCGGCGGGTCGTTCGAGCCGCTGGCGCGCCAGTGGGGGCTGCCGCCGCTCGGGGAGAACGCGCCGAAGGACGCCCGTACCGCGGCCGAGGGCCTCGCGCGGACCGCGACCGACGGCAAGGACGACAAGGACGACACGGAGATCACCTGGTCCGGGATCGACGTCGGCTCCCCGTTCGACCATCCGAAGGCCGGCATCCTCTACGTGGCCCGGCATCTGCCGCAGCCGGGGCGCGACGGCCTCGCGGACGCCTACCTGACCGAGATCACCGAGCTGATCGAGGCGGCGGGCGGCCGGACGCTCGGCCTGTTCTCCTCGATGCGGGCCGCGCGGCAGGCCGCCGACGAGCTGAAGGACCACCTGTCGCATCCGCTGCTGTGCCAGGGCGAGGACTCCACGTCCCTGCTGGTCAAGCAGTTCGCCGAGGACGAGCGGACGAGCCTGTTCGGGACGCTGTCGCTGTGGCAGGGGGTGGACGTCCCGGGCCCGTCGCTGCAGTTGGTCATCATGGACCGCATCCCGTTCCCCCGCCCCGACGACCCGGTGTCGTCGGCGCGGTCGCGGGCGATCGCGGCGCGCGGCGGCAACGGGTTCATGTCCGTCGCCGCGACGCACGCCGCGCTGCTGCTGGCGCAGGGCGCGGGGCGGCTGCTGCGCTCGATGGACGACCGCGGCGTGGTCGCCGTCCTCGACCCGCGGCTGGCCACGGCCCGCTACGGCGGCTTCCTGAAGAACTCGCTGCCGCCGTTCTGGGCCACGACCGACCCGGACGTGGTGCGCGGCGCCCTGCGCCGGCTCGACGCCGCCGCGTCCGGGTCGTGACGGCCCGTCAGCGGCGGTAGGCGCTCAGGAACTCGCCGATGCGGCCGACGGCCTCCTCCAGGTCGTCGGCGTACTGCAGGGTGACGACGCGGAAGTGGTCGGTGGACGGCCAGTTGAACCCGGTCCCCTGCACGACGAGGATCTTCTGCTGTTCGAGCAGGTCGAGGGCGAAGCGCATGTCGTCCTCGATGGGGTACATCTCGGGGTCGAGCCGCGGGAAGACGTACAGCGCGCCGTCGGGCCGGACGCAGCTGACGCCGGGCAGGTCGTTGAGCAGCTTCCAGGCGCGGTCGCGCTGCTCGCCGAGCCGGCCGGTGGGCAGGACGAGGTCGTCGATGCTCTGGTAGCCGCCGAGCGCGGCCTGGATGGCGTGCTGGCCGGGGACGTTCGGGCACAGCCGCATGTTGGCGAGGATGTCCAGGCCCTCGATGTAGGACTCGGCGTGCTCCTTCGGGCCGGACAGCACCACCCAGCCGGAGCGGAACCCGGCGACCCGGTAGTTCTTGGACAGCCCGCCGAAGGTCAGGCACAGCAGGTCGGGGGCGAGCGAGGCGATCGGGACGTGCACGGCGTCGTCGTAGAGGATCCGGTCGTAGATCTCGTCCGCGAAGACGATCAGGTTGCGGCGGCGGGCGATCTCGACGATCTGGGTGAGCACCTCGCGCGGGTAGACGGCGCCGGTGGGGTTGTTGGGGTTGATCAGCACCAGCGCCCGGGTGCGGTCGCCGATCTTGGCCTCGATGTCGTCGAGGCTCGGCGCCCAGCCGGCGGCCTCGTCGCACAGGTAGTGGACGGGGGTGCCGCCGCACAGTGACACCGACGCCGTCCACAGCGGGTAGTCGGGCGCCGGGATCAGCACCTCGTCGCCGTCGTTCAGCAGCGCCTGCAGGGTCATCACGATCAGCTCGGAGACGCCGTTGCCGAGGTAGACGTCCTCGACGTCCAGGCCGGTGACGCCGTCGTCCTCGAACCGCTGCACGACGGCGCGGCGGGCGGACAGGATCCCCTTGGAGTCGCTGTAGCCGTGCGCCTCCGGCAGGTTGCGGATGATGTCCTGGAGGAGCTCGGGCGGCGCCTCGAACCCGAAGGGGGCGGGGTTGCCGATGTGCAGCTTGAGGATGTTGTTCCCCTCGGCCTCCAGCTGCTTGGCGCGCTTCAGCACCGGCCCGCGGATGTCGTAACAGACGTTGGTCAGCTTGCCCGACTGGTTGACCTGCATGGACACACAATATCCGCGCGGCGCGGGCGGAATCCGCCCGGGCGCCCCGTCCGCGGGGGCCCGCGGGACGGGGCGCCGGGCCGCCGGATCGGCCCTGGTCAGGGGGCTGCGATCGAGGCGAGGATCGCCCGCCGGGCCGCGCGGCGCGCGGGCCGGACCGCGGCGAGCGCGCCCGCCGCGGCGCCGACCAGGGCGATCACCGCCAGCTGGACGGGCGGCGCCGCGAACGGGTTGCCGAGCGCGGCGCCGAGGCCCCAGCCGAGGAACGCCCCGAGCCCGAGCCCGCCGGCGGTGCCGAACACCGCGACGATCACCGACTCCCAGCGGACCATCGACCGGATCTGCGGGCGGGTCGCGCCGACCGCGCGGAGCAGCCCGAGTTCGCGGGTCCGCTCGTGCACCGACAGCGACAGGGTGTTGGCGATGCCGAGCAGCGCGACGATGATCGCGAGGGCGAGCATCCCGTAGACGACGGCGATGAAGCCGTTCATCTCGGAGGTCTGCGCGGCGATGAAGGCGTCGCGCGTCTCGACCTCCGGCGCGCCGTACGGCTCGGCGAGCGCGGTGAGCGCGCGCCGGGCGGACCCGACGGACGCGCCGGGCCGCAGGTCGACGAACGCCCGGGTGTCGAGCGGCTGGCGGGTGTGGGCGTTCCAGACCGTCCGGGGGACGAGGTAGTCGCCGGTCACGTCGGTGGCGTCGTAGACGGCGCCCACGGTGACCTGCTGGGCGGTGCCGTCGGCGAACGTGAGGCCGACGCGGGAGCCGGCGCGCCAGCCGCGGTCGTCGGCGATCTTCTTGGAGACCGCGAACGTGCCGGGGCCGGCGAGCGAGCCCTGCCTGACGTCCAGGTCCAGGACGCCGCGCAGCGCGGACGGGTCGCCGACGGCGACGGTCGCGGCGCGGCCGTCGACCCGCATGGCGCCGGTGCCGAGCCCCGCGACGGCGCGCACCTGCGGCAGCCGGGCCGCCTCCTGGACGAGCCGCGGGTCGAAGCCGCCGGTCTCGTTGGTCCCGCCGTCCACGACGAGCGGGCCCTTGAACGATCCGGCGACGCCGTCCTCCAGCGACGCGCGCAGCGAGCCGACGAAAACGGTGAGCAGGGTGACGACGCCGACGCCGATCATCAGGGCGGTCGCCGCGCCGGCGGTGCGGCGCGGGCTGCGCGTCGCGTTGCCGCGGGCCAGGGCGCCGGGCACGCCGCGCAGCCGGGCGGCCGGTGCGCCGAGGAAGGCGGCGGCCGGGCCCGCCACGGCCGGCCCGAGGACCACCATCGCGAACAGGCACAGCACCGCTCCCGCGGCGGCCATCGGCACCCGCCCGCCGGTGGCGCCGAGCACGACCGTCCCGGCGGCCACCGCGGCGAACACCCCTCCGACTATCACTCGGGTGTCGGACGGGCGGGACGGCTCCGCGGCGACCTCGCGCAGGGCCGCGAGCGGCGGCACCCGCGACGCCCGCAGCGCGGGTCCGAGCGCCGCGACCAGCGTCACCAGCAGTCCGGCCGGGATCGCGATCAGGAGCGTGGTCGCCGAGACGGTGAGCCCCTCCATCGCGATCCCGATCCGGAACTGCGTGAACAGCAGCCGGAGCAGCGCCGCGAAGCCGAGCCCGCCGGCGAACCCGGCCAGGGTCGCGACCGCGGCGATCACCAGGGCCTCGGCCCCGGCGACCGTGACGACCTGGCGGCGGCCCGCGCCGAGCGCGCGCAGCAGCGCCGACTCGCGGGTCCGCTGCGCCATGGTGATCGCGAAGGTGTTGTGGATGCTGAACGCCGCGACGAGCAGCGCCACGCCGCCGAACGCGCCGAGCACGGTCCGGAACACCGTGAGGAAGCCGTCCTGGACGGCGGTCATGCCCTCGTCGACCTGCGCGCGGTTGGTGACGGCCTCGGTCCCGGCGGGCAGCACGGGACGGATGCGCGCGGCCAGCTCGTCCTGGCTCACCCCGCCGGCGGCGCGGACCGCGACGCTGCTGATGCGGTCGGGCGTCTTCGCGACGTACTTCCGCGCGCCTTCGAGGCTGAACGCGGTGAAGGACGTCTCGCCGAACGCGTCCTCACTGCCGAACTTGCTGATGCCGACGACGGTCACCGCAACGCGTTCGGGGGTGAGGACGGCCGTCCGGTCGCCCACCTCGAGATGGCCCTCGTCGGCGAACATCTTGTTGACGACGACCTCGTCCGGCGCGCGCGGCGCCCGTCCGGCGGCGAGCCGGTAGGGGTTGAGCTTCGGGTCGTTCAGCCAGTTCCCGGCCGTCCTCGGGCCGCGCGAGGGGATCGTCGTCCCGTCCTTGGCGAGCAGCTGCCCCGATCCCTGGACGACGGGCTCGGCGTTCGCGACGCCGTCCACCCGGCGGACCCGCTCCAGCACGGACGCGTCGATCTGGCCGCGCGTGCCCCACGGCTCGTCGCTCACCTTGGTGGCGTTGCGGACGCTGACGTCGCTCCTGCCGTAGGCGCCGGAGAAGTACCCGTCGATGCTGGACGCGAGCGTGTCGCCGAGGACGAGCGTTCCGGTCAGGAACGTCACGCCGAGGAACACTGCTATCAGCGAGCCGGCCATGCGGCGCTTGCGTCCCCACAGTTCCTTGAAGACGAGCCTGGTCACGACAGGTCCCGCATGCGGTCGAGCACCCGGTCGGCCGTGGGCTCTTCCATGACGTCGACGATGCGGCCGTCCGCCAGGAAGACGACGGCGTCCGCGTGGGCGGCGGCGACCGGATCGTGGGTCACCATCGCCACCGTCTGCCCGAGGTCGTCCACCGCACCGCGCAGCAGTGTGAGCACCTCGGCGCCCGTACGGGAGTCGAGGTTGCCGGTCGGTTCGTCCGCGAACACGATCTGCGGACGGGTGACCAGCGCGCGCGCGAGCGCCACCCGCTGCTGCTGCCCGCCCGACAGCTCCGACGGCTTGTGCGAGAGCCGCTGCCCCAGGTGCAGGACCCGCACCACGGTGTCGAGCCATTCCCGGTCGGGGGCCGTGCCGGCCAGGGTCATCGGAAGGACGATGTTGTCCCGCGCGGTCAGCGTCGGGAGCAGGTTGAACGCCTGGAACACGAACCCGATGCGCTCGCGCCGCAGCCGCGTCAGGTGCCGGTCGGGCAGGGATCCGAGTTCCTGGTCGCCCACCCAGACCTTCCCGGACGTGGCGCTCTCCAGGCCCGCCACGCAGTGCATCAGCGTCGATTTGCCGGCGCCGGAGGGGCCCATGATGGCGGTGAACCGCCCGGCCGGGAGCGCCACGCTGACCTCGTCGAGCGCGCGCACCGCCATGTCGCCGGTCCCGTAGACCTTGGTGAGCCGTTCGGTGCGGGCGCCGCCCCTGGCCGCGCCCGCCTCGTTGATGGTCCGTCTTGCCTCTGCCGCGTTTCCCATGCCGGGATCGTCGGGCGCCGGTACGGGCCGCGTCGTCCGGCTGCGAGAGGCACCGCGCCTACCCCGCGGGCGGCATCCGCGCGCCCGCGCGTACCCCCGGCGCGGCAGCCGGGCCGCGCCGGCTACCCCGGCGGCGGTACCTCCCCGCCGCTAGATCAATAAGACGGGTCGTCCAATTGTGATGCGGGCAACATACAAGCAGGCTTGCTTGCTTGTAAGTGGGCTCGTACCGTCGGAGGCGTGTCAGTGAGCAGCAGGCGGCGCCGGCGCCACGGCGGCGGGACGCGCCGCACCCAGGAGGAACGCCGGTCGCGCACGCAGGCCCGGCTCCTGGAGGCCACCATGGAGTGCCTGGTGGACCTCGGCTGGTCGGGCACGTCCACCACCGAGGTGGCCCGCCGCGCGGGCGTCTCGCGCGGGGCGCAGCAGCACCACTACCCGACCAAGATGGTCCTGGTCGCGGCGGCGCTGGAGCACCTGCTGGCGGCGCAGCGGCTGGCGTACGAGACGGCGTTCGCGGTGCTGCCGAAGGAGCGGCGCAACGTCACCGGCGCGCTCGACCTGCTCTGGGAGGTCTTCCGCGGCCGGCCCGCCAAGGCGCTGATGGAGCTGGCGGTGGCGGCCCGCACCGACGAGGAGCTGCGCCCGCTCTGCGCCGACCTGAACGAGCGGGTCCTGCAGACCATCGCGGAGACGTTCGAGAAGCTGTTCCCCGCGAACACGCTGCCGCCCGACTTCACCGACACGATGCTGCGCGGCCTGTTCGCGATGTTCGTCGGGCTGTCCATCCAGAACGCCCTCGACGACGACTTCCGCGGCCACCAGGCCGCGGTGCTCCGCCAGGTCAAGGACATCGCCCAGCTGATCGTCCCGGAACCCGGCGGCCCGACGCCCGCGTCCGCACCCGCGCCCCCGTCCGAGCCCGAGCCCGCGTCCGGCACCGCGCCGGACGGCGACGGCGGCGACGCGCACCGGCCCGCGGCCCACGCCGCGGGCGCCTCCTAGCCACGCAACCGAAACACCCCCGGCCCCCGCAGGCCGCACCACCCCCGAGGGAGCGCCTCTCATGCCGAAAGCCCCCACCGAACTCGCCGACGAGGTCCGCGAGCAGGTCAAGGACAGGAAGTCGTACCTCGGCGTCGTCGACCGCCTGAACAAGGCGTCGGTCGACAAGCACTGGGAGGCCTACGCCGACATCCCATGGGACGACCCCGAGTTCGTCGTCGACAAGAACGACCCGCGCTGGGTGCTGCCGCAGTTCGACCGGCTCGGGGAGACCGAGTGGTACCGGTCGCAGCCGCCGGAGATCCAGGCGCAGATCGGGCTGTGGCGGGTCGCCACCGCCATGAAGATCGGCCTGCAGTTCGAGAACCTGCTCAAGCGCGGGCTGCTGAACTACGCCTACCGGCTGCCGAACGGCCGGCCGGAGTTCCGGTACGTCTACCACGAGACGACCGAGGAATGTCACCACGGGATGATGTTCCAGGAGTTCGTGAACCGGACGAAGATGCCGATCCGCGGCATGCCGCGGTCGCTCAGCCTCATCGCGCAGGCCGCCCCGTGGATCCCGCTCGTCAGCACGGAGATGTTCTTCGTGTTCGTGCTGGGCGGCGAGGACCCGATCGACTACGTGCAGCGCAAGTCGCTCAAGGGCGGGCACATCAAGCACCCGCTCGAAGAGACGATCATGAAGATCCACATCGCGGAGGAGGCCCGGCACATCTCCTTCGCCCGGCACTACCTCAAGCACCGGATCCCGAACATGCCCGCCGCGCGCCGCCGGATCCTCGGCTTCGCGACCCCCATCGTCCTCGGCGTGATGGCGCGGATCATGCTGGCCCCGCCCGGGCCGATGGTGCGGCACTTCAACATCCCGAAGGACGTCGTCCGGCAGGCCTACAAGAACCCGGCCGCGCAGGCGGAGATCTCCAACTCGGTCGGCAAGATCCGCGACCTGATGGCGGAACTCGGCGTGATCGACCCGGTGAACAAGCGGGTCTGGAAGGCGTTCGGCATCTGGGACAAGCCCGGGACGCGGCGTCCCGTCGAACCGCCCAAGGCCGCCTGAGCATGCCCGGCACGAGCAGGCCCGGCGCGGGCGACGCCGACGCCGACGCGGGCGCCGCGGCCGTGGTGACGCCCGCGGCGGGGCCGGGCGGGCCGTACAAGGCCGTCATCATCGGGACGGGCTTCTCCGGCCTCGGCATGGCGATCGGGCTGAAAAAGGCCGGCGTGCACGACTTCGTCATCCTGGAGAAGGCGGACGAGGTCGGCGGCACGTGGCGGGAGAACACCTATCCCGGCTGCGCCTGCGACATCATGTCGCTGCTGTACTCCTACTCGTTCGAGCCGAAGAACGACTGGTCCCGGATGTTCCCCAAGCAGGGCGAACTACTGCGGTACATCAAGGACATCGTCGACAAGTACGAGCTGGCGCAGCACATCCGGTTCCGCACCGAGGTCACCGCCGCCGAGTACGACGACGCCACCGACACCTGGCAGCTGTCGATCGAGGGCGCGGGCGCCGAGCCCGGCGAGATCGTCCGGGGACGGGCGCTCGCCGCGGGCATGGGCCCGCTGCACCAGCCGAACGTCCCGGACCTGCCGGGCCTGGCGTCCTTCGAGGGGAAGACGTTCCACTCCGCCGAGTGGGACCACTCCTACGACCTGACCGGCAAGCGCGTCGCGGTGATCGGGACGGGCGCCTCGGCGATCCAGTTCGTCCCGCAGATCGCCGGGAAGGCCGGATCGCTGACGGTGTTCCAGCGGACGCCGCCGTGGATCATGCCGAAGCCGGACCGCAAGGTGACCCGGCTGGAGAAGGCGCTGTTCCGCCGGGTCCCCGGCTTCCAGCGCGGCTACCGCAACGGCATCTACCTGTTGCAGGAGAGCTTCGTCCTCGGCTTCAAGAACCCGAAGCTGCTGAAGGCCGCCAGTTCGATCGCGCAGTGGCACCTGGCCCGCCAGGTGCCCGACCCGGACCTGCGCCGCAAGCTCACCCCCGACTACACGATGGGCTGCAAGCGGACGCTGGTGTCGAGCGACTACTACCCGGCGCTGATGCGGCCGAACGTGGAGCTGACCACCGAGGGGATCGCGGAGGTCCGCGAGCGCTCGATCGTCACCCGCGACGGCCGGGAGCACGAGGTCGACGCGATCATCTTCGGCACCGGGTTCCACGTCACCGACGCGTTCGAGAACGCGCGCATCGTCGGCCGGAACGGGCTGAAGATCCAGGACGCCTGGAAGGACGGCATCGAGGCGCACCTCGGCGTCGCGGTGAAGGGCTTCCCGAACCTGTTCCTGCTGCTCGGGCCGAACTCCGGCCTCGGCCACAACTCGATGATCTTCATCATCGAGGCGCAGGTCCGCTACGTCCTGCAGTGCCTGGCGATGCTGGACGCGGCGGGCGGCGCCCGGATCTCGGTGAAGCCGTCCGCGCAGGACCGCTTCAACGCCTGGGTGCAGCGCACGTCGCAGGGCGCGGTGTGGGTGGCCGGCGGCTGCGACAGCTGGTACCTGGACCGCGCCGGCGTCAACCGGGCCGCCTGGCCCGCCTCGACCGTGGCCTACTGGCTGCGGACCCGCCGCCTCGACCCGCGCGACTTCCAGGTGGAGGGACGCGACGAGGCGGCGGTCCCGGTTTCGTAGCGAGGTGAGTGTCGGCGAGGCCGCCGCACCCCGTAGAATCCCCGCAATTGAACACAACATCCAATTAGCCGCCGCGGGCCGGGTCCACTCCCCCTCGGACCCCGGGCCCGCGGCACCGGCGCGCGGACGGCCGCTCCCCCGGACCACCGGGGCGCGGACCGCGCCGGAATCGAGCATCGAGCGGAGCGCGCAAATGAGCATCGCGATCGTGACCGGAGGCGCATCCGGCATCGGCCGTGCGATCGCCACGTCCCTGGTGGCGCGCGGCGACACCGTCGTGGTCGGCGACATCAACGCCGACGGCGCCGCGGCCGTCGCGGACAAGCTGAACACCCTCGGCAAGGGCAAGGCGTCCGCCGCCCCCCTCGACGTCACCGACGCCGACGCCGTCATCGACCTCTACAAGCGCGTGAAGGCCGAGAACGGCACCCTCGACCTGGTGTTCAACAACGCCGGCATCGCGATCGGCGGGCTGGCCGAGGAACTCACCCTCGACCACTGGAACCGCGCGATCGACATCAACCTCAAGGGCGTCGTGCACGGCGTGCACGCCGCCTACCCGATCATGCTGGAGCAGGGCCGCGGGCACATCGTCAACACCGCCTCGCTCGCCGGGCTCGTCCCGATGCCGATCGGCATCCCCTACACCGCCACCAAGCACGCCGTCGTCGGCCTGTCGCTCGGCCTGCGCGCCGAGGCCGCCGGGCGCGGCGTCAAGGTCAGCGTGGTCTGCCCGAGCTTCGTCGATACCCCGCTGCTGCACAACGTCAACCCGGACCTGCCGGAGACGCAGCTGAGCGGCAACGCCACCGGCGACATCGCGAAGGCGTCGCCGCGCCTCTACACGGCCGAGAAGCTCGCCCGCGACGTCATGAAGGGCGTCGCCAAGAACCAGGCGCTCATCGTGGCGCCCGCGCACGGCCGCCTCGCCTGGCGCGGCGTCCGCCTCAACCCCGCCGCGGCGGTCCGCGTCGCGCAGATCGCCGTCGGCCGCATCGCCAAGTAGCCGTCCGCGGCCGTCGTCCCGAAGGCACCGCCCGCGCGCGCTCACCAAGCGCGCGCGGGCGTCGCCCCCCTGACTACGGGGCCTCCTTCTCCGCCATTCCGGCCTCGACCTCCGTCGCCTTCGGGTAATGCAGGTCGAACGCGGGCCTTTCCGAGCGGATCCGCGGGATCGAGGTGAAGTTGTGCCGCGGCGGCGGGCACGACGTCGCCCATTCCAGTGAATTGCCGTAACCCCACGGGTCGTCGGCCTGGACGCGGGCGCCGCGCCGGGCCGTCAGGTACACGTTGTAGATGAAGAACAGCGTCGATATCCCGAGCAGGAAGGCCCCGGCACTCGAAACCCGGTTCAGGGTCGCGAACTCCTTGGGATAGTCGGCGTAGCGGCGCGGCATCCCCTCGGCGCCGAGCCAGTGCTGGACGAGGAACGTGGTGTGGAAACCGACGAACAGCGTCCAGAAGTGGACCCTCCCCCACGCCTCGTTCAGCATCTTCCCCGTCATCTTCGGCCACCAGAAGTAGAAGCCGGAGAACATCGCGAACACGACCGTGCCGAAGACGACGTAGTGGAAGTGCGCCACCACGAAGTAGGAGTCCTGCACCTGGAAGTCCAGCGGCGGCGACGCCAGGATGACGCCCGTCAGCCCGCCGAACAGGAACGTCACGAGGAATCCGACGGCGAACAGCATCGGCGTCTCGAAGCTGAGGTTGCCGCGCCACATCGTCCCGACCCAGTTGAAGAACTTCACCCCGGTCGGCACCGCGATGAGGAACGACATGAACGAGAAGAACGGCAGCAGGACCTGGCCCGTGGTGAACATGTGGTGCGCCCACACCGACATCGACAGACCGGCGATCACGATGGTGGCGCCCACCATCCCGAAGTAGCCGAACAGCGGCTTGCGGCTGAACACCGGAATGACCTCGGTGACGATCCCGAAGAACGGCAGCGCGATGATGTACACCTCGGGATGCCCGAAGAACCAGAAGAGATGCTGCCAGGTCAGCGCGCCACCGTACGCCGCGTCGAACACGTGCGAGCCGAACCGGCGGTCCGACTCCAGGCACAGCAGCGCCGCCGCGAGGACCGGGAACGCCATCAGTACGAGCAGGCTGGTCAGGAAGACGTTCCAGGTGAAGATGGGCAGGCGGAACATCGTCATTCCCGGCGCCCGCATCCCGATGATCGTGGTGATGAAGTTGACGCCGCCGAGGATCGTCCCGAATCCCGACAGTGCGAGCCCCATGATCCACATGTCGCCGCCGACGCCCGGCGTCCGCAGCGCGCTGTTCAACGGCGCGTACGCCGTCCACCCGAAGCCCGCCGCGCCGCCGGGCGAGATGAACGACGCGAACACGATCAGGCCGCCGAGCGCGAACAGCCAGTAACTCAGCATGTTCAGCCGCGGGAACGCCACGTCCGGCGAGCCGATCTGGAGCGGCATCACCACGTTCGCGAAACCCACGAAAAGCGGGGTCGCGAACAGCAGCAGCATGATGGTGCCGTGCATGGTGAACAGCTGGTTGTACTGCTCGTTGGAGACGATCTGCAGTCCCGGGGAGGCCAGTTCCGCCCGGATCACCATCGCCATCAGGCCGGCCAGCAGGAAGAACACGAACGAGGTGATCAGATACAGATGCCCGATCACCTTGTGGTCGGTGGTGGTCAGCCAGGACACCAGTACCGAGCCCCGGGGGCGTTCCGCTGCGGGCGCCTCCCGGAGTCGACGGCCGAGAAGGACCATGCCGGGCTCCGAATCGACGGGGGATGCCCATCACTATTCGCCGGGATTCGGGGCGATGCAAGACGCCTTTTTCAGCCCTCTTCGAAAGACGGTCGGTTCGGATTCCGTGGTGCGGCCGGCGGTTCGGGCGGAGCGGTGCCCGCGGGCGGTTGCGCGGCGCCTTCCGCGGCGGCCTGGAGGTGCGCGGCCGCGATCTGGGCATGGCGCCGCACGTCGGGCGGGATGAGCTCCAGGAGCTGGTCGGGGCGCAGCGGCAGGTCGAGCAAGCTGAGTTTGACCCTGCTGCGGCTGGCGTGCGTGGCCTCCGAGAGCCGGACGACCTGTCCCGCCTCAGGGCGCATCGTGGTGGTCAGCCAGTCGGCATGCCCGAGGTCGATGGCGGGCGTCCCGTCGACGTCGACGGTGACGGGTGCGCTGTCGGCCGCCACGGCCAGGTGGACCCGGTCCGCCGGGCCGAGCACGACCGGCCGGCTTACGCCGGACATGGGCGCGACCGGGGTGATGACCTGGGCGCCCGAGGAGGGCGACAGGACCGGCCCTCCCGCGGCGTAGTTGTAGGCGGTCGAACCGGTCGGCGTCGAGACCACGACCGCGTCGGCGCGGTAGTAGCCGTACTGCTGGCCGTTGACGCTGAGGTCGAGGGAGACCGCGCCGGAACGCGACGACCGGCCTAGCACCACGTCGTTGAACCCGGACGCGGCGCCGAGACGGGCCCTGTCGGTGTCCACCCGCAGGGCCGGATGCGGCTCGATGGTGAAGTCGCCGTCGGCGAGCTGGGCCAGCGCCGCCGGAAGCCGCACCGGTTCCACTTCGGTGAGGAACCCGAGGTTGCCGTGGTTGACGCCGAGCACGGGAACGGGCCGGTCGATCACCAGCCGCATCGCGCCCAGCATCGTGCCGTCCCCGCCCAGGGCGATGAGACCGTCCACCTCCTCGACGAACCGGGCCTCGGACACGACGTCCACCCCGGCCGGCACCCGGCCCGCGTCGGACTGGCGGACCACCACCCGCTCGTTCCGCTCATCGGCGCAGGTGAGGATCGTGGCGATCGAATCGTCCACGGGCCTGCTCGGATGCAACACCAGACCCAGCGTGTTCACCTGCGATTCCTCCCCCAGGGAGTCGCCCTACGAACATCGGCGGCCGGGCCGGGCCGGCGCCGGCGCGCCCGTCGCCCTGGCCGCCCTCGCCGAACGGCTTCCCGGTCTCCGGCTTGCCGTACCCCCTGCATCGTCCGAGGGAGCTTCCCGTCAGCTGGTGAATAGGCTGGAAGGGTGGAGCACATACTGGTCAGTTCCTGTCTGGTGGGACGGCCCGTCCGATACGACGGCGCCGCCAAGCCGGTCGCCGCCGGGCTGTTCGAACGGTGGCGCGCCGAGGGCCGCCTCGTCCCGTTCTGCCCCGAGGTCTCCGGCGGCCTGCCGGTCCCGCGCCCGCCGGCCGAGATCGTCGGCGGCGACGGCGCCGCCGTGCTCGGCGGCACGGCCCGGGTCGTGACCGGTACCGGCGCCGACGTGACGGCGGAGTTCCTGCGCGGCGCCCGCCTCGCGCTGGCCGCCGCCCGGCGCGCCGGCGCACGCGTCGCGCTCCTGAAGGAGGGCAGCCCGTCTTGCGGCGGCGCCCGCATCCACGACGGCACGTTCACCGGCACGTCGGTGGCCGGCAGTGGCGTGACGGCGGCCCTCCTGCGCCGCGAGGGCGTCCACGTCTTCGGAGAGGACGACCTGGAGGCCGTCGAAACCCTCCTGGCGGAGCTGGAGACCGTGTCCTGATCAGGCGCCGGGGGGCGCGCCGTCCATGAACCCGGCCACCTGCTCGCTGGACAGCGCCGGGACGGGCAGCGGATGCGCCGCACCGGCGCGCAACCCGTCGAGGACGAAGCCCAGGAACCGGCGCCACACCTCGGGACCGGTGTCCTTCGACTCGCGGATGATCTGGGACATCGCCCACATCAGCGGCACCATGTCCGAGGTCTCGAAGTCGCCGCGCAGCCGCCCCGACTCCTTGGCCCGCTCGACGAGCCGGTCCAGGTGCGCGAAACCGCGATGGCACGCCTCGCTCAACTCGGAGGCGAGCGGGAAGCGGCGCGCGAGCACGTCGTTGAGGCCGCGGTCGCCGGCCTGCAGCGCGACGAGCCCCTCGACGTACGCGGCGAACCCGGCCCAGGGGTCGGGATCGGCCAGGGCCGTCTCGGCGAGCCGGTCGAGGGCCGCCAGCCGGGCCGGGAAGATCGCGTCGAAGAGGTCCTGCCGCGCGGGGAAGTGGTTGTAGAGCGTGCCGATGCTGACCCCGGCCCGGCGCGCGACCTCCTCCAGCGGCGCGTCCAGGCCGCGCTCGCCGAACACCGCCGCGGCCGCGTCCAGCAGCTTGTCCCGGTTCCGCGCGGCGTCCGCCCGCCTCGTCTTGGGCATGGTCCCATCCTACGAAGTTGAGGAGGCCCTCGATTTTCCTGTTAAGTTGAGGTCGTCCTCAATTTCAGGAGGTTCAGCCATGGCCACGACGACCGTCGTCATCGGTGCCGGCCCCGGGCTCGGCATGTCGATCGCGCACCGCTTCGGCCGCGAGGGGCACGCCATCGCCCTCATCTCCCGCAACGGCGCCCGCCACCCCGGCTATCTCGCGTCGCTGGCGTCCGCCGGCGTCGAGGCGACGTCCCACACGGCCGACGTCCGGGACCGCGACGCCCTACTCCGAGCCCTCGACGAGATCACGGCGCGGCACGGCACGATCGACGTCGCCTACTACGGGCCAGGCGCGGCCGACCCGTCCGCCCGCCCGGCGCCCATCACCGAGACCGACGTGCCGGGCACGAAGGAGGCGATGAGCTGGGTGTATCCGGCCATCGACACCGTCGCCGCGGTCCTGCCGGGCATGCTGGAACGCGGGGAAGGCGGGCTGCTGTTCGCCGGAGGCCTCAGCTCGGTCGTCCCGATGCCGCTCATCGGGAACCTGGCGATCTCGGCCGCCGCCCTCCGCAACTACGCCGTCACCCTCAACGCCGCCCTCGCCGACAAGGGCGTGTACGCGGGCACGCTCACCATCGGCGGACTCATCGAACGCGGCGACATCCACCGCATGGTCACCTCGGACTCCGACCGGCTCGGCGGCATGACCGTGAGCACCCTGGACCCCGACGAGCTCGCCGACGCCGCCTGGGATCTCTACACCAAGCGCGACCGCGCGGAAGTGACCTTCAACGCCCTCGGCTGACCCCGCCTCCATGCTTGCCACCTGCCCGCAGTTCGTCGCGTCAACGAGCCTCGCGGCGCCACAGCGAGGGGCTCGTGCCGCGGGTGCGCTTGAACGCCACGCTGAACGCGAACGCGTCCTCGTAGCCGACCTCGCGGGCAACGGCGGCGACGGTCGCGTCGGTGTCGCGGAGCAGGTCCGCCGCCAGCGTCATCCGCCAGCCGGTGAGGTAGGTGAGCGGCGGCTCGCCAACCAGCGCGGAGAAGCACGCGGCGAACGCCGCGCGGGACATGCCGACCTCGGCGGCCAGCGCGGCGACCGTCCACCTGCGGGCCGGGTCCTCGTGCAGGAGCCGTAGCGCCTCCCCTATGGCGGGATCGGACAGCGCCCGGTACCAGGCCGGAAGCGCCGACCCCGGCCCGGCGCACCAGGCCCGCAACGCCACGACGACGACGAGGTCCAGCAGCCGGTGCAGGACGGCGTCCTGCCCCGGCTCCTCGCGCGCGACCTCCGCGGCCAGCAGCTCCAACGCCGGCCGCGTCCGAGGCCCGGCCGGCACGACGGCCAGCGGCGGAAGCATCGCCAGCAGCCGGTCCCCCACCTCGCCGTGGAGTTCGCAGACGCCCCGGAGCATGGTCGTGCCACCCGGCCGGCCGTCACCATAGGTTCGAGGAGCCAGGTTCCAGCTCGTCCCGTCCACCGGCTCACCTCCACGGACGCGGTACTTCCTCCCCTCCCTGATGACGACCTCGGGCGGGGTGGAGGGGCTGTCGGCGATCGTGCAGCGACCCGCCGCACCGATGAGGGCGATGTCGCCGGCCGCCAGGCGCTCCGGCGAGGCGTCCCCGTCATCGAGCCGGACCGACGCGCCACCGCCGAGGACCGCCACCACCGTGAGCGGGCTGGCGTCGGCGAAGGTCACGGACCAGGGCGGCCGCTGGATCAACTGCCTGACCAGGGTGTTCCTGGCCCGGGCCCGATACAGCAGGTCGCTGAGGACGTCCATTCCGCCGACACTAGACGATCACAAATGAATCCGCGACGTTCTCCCATGGATCGTCCAGCAGGGTGTGGGGTTCGCTGGTGGGCATGGACGACATCCTCATCCTCGGTGCCACCGGCAAGACCGGCCGGCGCATCGTCCGGCGTCTCAAGACCGCCGGACGAACCGTGCGCGCCGCATCCCGCACCGGGGGCGACACCACTCTCGATCTCGACGATCCGGCCACCTGGACGGCCGCCCTCGACGGCGTCACCGCCGTCTACCTGCTGGAGCCGAACCGCAGCCCGCAACCGGACGGCCAGGGCCCCCTTCCCCGCTTCGTGGCCGAGGCCGTCTCGGCGGGGGTGCGGCGCCTCGTGCTGCTGTCCGCCCACGGCGTCGGCGAGGCCGGCGACGATCACCCCCTGAAGGCCGCGGAGCAGGCCGTACGCGACTCCGGCGCGGACTGGACCATCCTGCGACCGGGCTGGTTCGCGCAGAACTTCAGCGAATCCTTCTGGCGGCCGGGAATCCTCAGCGGGGCCCTGGCCCTACCGACCGGGGACGGCCGCACGCCCTTCATCGACGCCGAGGACATCGCCGAGGTCGCCGAGGCGGCACTCACCGATACCCGGCACAGCGGCCGGACTTACCAGCTCACCGGCCCGCGCGCGATCAGCGTCGGCGAGGCCGTCGACCTCATCGGCAAAGCCACCGGGAGGACGATCCGCCACGTCGACGTGGCTCCGGAGATCTTCACGGAGCATCAGATCGCCGCCGGCGTGCCGGCCGAGGCCGCCCGCCTGCTCACGGGCCTCCTGGTGGACATCCGCGACGGTCATGGAGCCGAAATCTCCGACGGTGTCGAACGAGCCCTCGGCCGAACGCCCCGGACATTCGAGGACTTCGTCGCCGAAGCCGCAGCCGCGGGCCACTGGGACTAACTCAACCGCCGACGGGCGGCCGCGGCACGTGCGGCCGCCCGACCACCCCTAGAAATACGAAAGGCCCCGCCGAATCGGCGGGGCCTTTCTAATATGAGTCCGGCGGTGTCCTACTCTCCCACACAGTCTCCCATGCAGTACCATCGGCGCTGAAGGGCTTAACTTCCGGGTTCGGAATGGGACCGGGTGTTTCCCCTCCGCCATAACCACCGAACGTCTCACGC
>NZ_JBGNUT010000060.1:0-26590 GCF_041951385.1 Actinomadura sp. NTSP31
CCCCCCCCCCCCCCCCCCCCCCCCCCCCACCCCAGTGACCCGTCCGCATGGCACTCGTGGTCCGGGACGTCAGGGGGTCTGGGCCTCGATGTGGGCGAGTTGGGCGGCGAGGATTTCTTCGAACGCGGCGCGGCGGTCTGCTCCCAGGGGGCGGACGTCGCGGGCGAAGTGGGCCAGGGCGGGGAAGCGTTCGGGATCGGCGCCGAGCACCGCGACGCGGAACTGCTCCATGCCCTGTTCGTACTCCGTGGGGGTGACGGTGCTGATACCGGCATCGGCGGTGATCAGCGCGGCGAGGAGGATCACGATGCGGTGGTATCGCACCGGGATCTGCTCGTCGGGCAGGCCGGACGCGCGCAGGGCCTGCAGCAGTTCCTCCATGACCAATCGGGATCCGGTGCCGCCGGACGCATAGCGTCCCCACACCGCGGCGAGCTGGGGCTGCTCACCGAAGGCCTCGCGCAGGCGCAGCGCCAGGGCGGTGATGCGCTGCTTCCAGTCGCCCTCGGGGCGGTAGCCGTCCATGGCGGCCAGCAGGACGCGGTCGGCGACCGCGCGCAGCAGTTCGGTCTTGTTGCGGAAGTGCCGGTAGAGGCTGGAGGAGTCGGTCCCGAGCGCTGCGGCGAGCTTGCGCACGCTGAACGATTCGGCGTCGCTCGTGCGCAGCAGTTCCGCGGCCGTGTCCAGGATCTCTTCGGTCGACCATCGCCGTCGGCCCGTCATCTCGCCCCTCTCGTCCGGACCAGCCTAACCTATGCACTTGCTGTTGCACGCGGTGCGTGCATAATGAGGACAACGCACCGTTCGGCCACAACGACACCCCGGCATTCGCCCGGAAGGAGAGCAGGACACATGAGCGAGACCACTACCGCGGCACGACCGCCGGAGCCGGACTTCTCGGCGATCACGGACGAGGAACTGCGCGCCTACCGTGACGCGGAGAACCGCTTCCGGGCCTCCGGCGCGGCGCGGACGATCCTCGGAGAGCCGCACGCCGGCGCAGCGATCGATTGGCAGGAGATCGCCCTGCCCGGCCGCGACCTGCCGGTCCGGGTCTACCGGCCGGCCCCGAAGGGAGACGGCGAAGCCGCGGCCCGAGCCGGCCTGCCACTGGTGGTCCATGTCCACGGGGGCGGCTTCGTGGGCACGGCGGTGCAGTGCGACTGGACCAACAGCCACCTCGCCGCACGGCTGCCCGCGCTCGTCGTGTCGGTCGAGCACCGCCTCCTCTCCCCCGGCAGCCCGCTCGCGAACGCCGCCGACGACGGCTGGGACGTGCTCCAGCACGTGGTGCGGCACGCCGCGCAGTGGGGCGTCGACCCGGCGCGCGCGGCCGTCTTCGGTGAGAGCTGCGGCGCGCTGATCAGCGCGCTGACGGCCATCCGGGCCAGGGAAGCCGGTGTGGAGCTCAAGGCGCAGGTGCTGGTCAACCCCGCGATCGACGTGACCGAGACGATGCTCGACTACCCCTCGATCGCCGAGTACGCATGCAGCCAAGCCCCGAACCTGCCGCAACTGCGACTCATCCAGCGTCTCGCCGTCCCGCCGGGAACCGACGCCAGTGCACTCTCACCGCTGTACGCGGACGACCTGAGCGGACTCGCCCCGGCGCTCGTGGTGGTGCCGACCCATGATCCGGTCGCCGACCACGGCCGCCGCTACGCCGAGCGGCTGCGCGAAGCAGGGTCCCTCGTGCGGCTTTCCGAATACCCGGGAGCAAAGCACGCGTTCCTCGCCATGCCCGGCGTGGAACCACAGGCCGAGGCAGCCCAGGCGGAGATCCTCGCGTTCCTCCGCACGGCGCTGGCAGGTTGACGGAGGAATGATGCGCCCCACCCTTGGACCCGACGGCCCAACGGTCTCCCGACTCGGCCTCGGCTGCATGAGCATGACCGGCTCCTACGGCCGCACTGACCCGCACGAGGCCGCGGCCACTCTGCTGGAAGCCCTCGATTCGGGCGTCACCATGTTCGACACCGGCGACTTCTACGGGGACGGAGCGAACGAGGAACTCCTCGGCCAGGCCCTCGGTCCGCACCGCGACCGCGTCGTGCTGGCCACCAAAACCGGAGTCCGCCGCACCGCCGAGGGCCCGGTCCCCGCCGGCTCGCCCAACGATCTCCGGCGTGCCTGCGAGGCGTCGCTGCGCCGGCTGCGCACCGATCACATCGACCTGTACTACCTCGCGCGCGTGGATCCCGCCGTCCCCGTCGAGGAGTCCGTCGGTGCCCTGTCCGACCTGGTCGGCCAGGGCAAGGTGGGCCGCATCGGCCTGTCCGAAGTCTCGGTCGCCACCCTCCGCCGCGCCCACGCCGTCCATCCGATCAGCGCCGTCCAGACCGAGTACTCATTGTGGGAACGCCATGTCGAAACCGACATCCTGCCCACGATCCGCGGTCTCGGCGCCGCCCTGATCGCCTACAGCCCTCTCGGCCGCGGTCTGCTCACCGGGGCCGTTCGCGCCACCACTCGCTACGAACCCGGCGACTTCCGCGCCACCGCTCCCCGCTACAACGGCGACGACCTCAAGGCGAACCTGGCCATCGTCGACGCCATCACCCACCTCGCCGCCGCGAAGAGCGCCACCCCCGCCCAGATCGCCCTCGCGTGGCTCCTCATCCGCGGCGGCGACGTCGTCCCCATTCCCGGCAGCTCCCGCCGCCCCCACCTGCGCGACAACCTGGCCGCCCTCGACCTGCACCTGACCGCTACCGACCTTCGCGCCATCGACGCCGCCGTCCCCGACACCGGAGCACAGGGGGCCCGATACGGCGACCATGGCCTCGCCCTGATCGACCAATGAGGGGAGAAGCCGCTCTGATGACGAAACCACCCATGCACGAGGGCCGCTCAGAGCGATGTACGCGCCGGAGCCGGGTTGGGCTGGGATGATTCCCTGCCTGGTGTGAGCCGACGGCAACCATCGCCACCGCATCAACACAGGTCACGACCACCGCATACCTATGGGAGGTAGACGCAGTGCAGCGCATCGGCATCATCGGAGTGGGCGAGATCGGCCGGGCCATCGTCGAGGGCCTGCGCAACGGCGGCGGCGCGTCGCCGGAAGTCTTCCTCTCTCCCCGGGGAGCCCGCACCACCGCCGAACTGTCCGAGCGCTTCGAGGGCGTCCACGTGTGCGCCGACAACCAGGAAGTGCTCGACCGCTCCGAGGTAGTGATCATCGCCGTGCGCCGCCAGGACCACCACGAGGCACTCGGCGGGCTGAAGATGAACGACGAAAAGACCGTGGTCAACCTGATGGCCGGCGTCGCCACCGACGACCTGCGCCGAACCCTCGCCACCGGCGCCCCGATCGTCCGCGCCATTCCGCTGCCCGCCGTGCGCGAGCGCTGCTCCGTCACCGTGACGTACCCCTCGCACCCGGCGGTGGACTCTCTCTTCGAACAGCTGGGCGGAGCGCTCCCCGTCGCGGACGAGGACGCCTTCAACATCTTCTCCGCACTGACCGGGACGCTCACCGCCCACTACGCCTACCTCGCCACACTCACCTCGTGGGCCACCGACCACGGCATCGCCCCCGACTCCGCCGACCGGTATGTGCGCGGCCTCTTCCAGAACGTCGGCCGCTCCCTGAGCGACGACACCCGCCCTCTGCACCAACTCGCCGCCGACCACGAGACACCCAAGGGGAACAACGAGCGCATCCGCACCACCTGGTTCGACCCGGCCAATGCCGCAGCCCTCAAAAAGGCCCTCGACGGCCTCCTCACCGATCTGAAGTAGGAGGCCCCCAGGTGGCCATTCGGGCCGTCATCGGTCTCACGACCCGGAGCCGCCCGGGGTGAGGATTTCCATGAGATGGCCATCCGGGTCGTTGAAGTAGATGCCCCTGCGGCCTGCGGTGCGCTTGCTGTGATAGATCTGCCCGATTTCTTGGCATGCGGGATCACCGTAGTAGGGGATTCCGCCGTTCTGGATGCGGGCGAGGGCGGCGTCGAACTCCTGCTCGCCGACCATGAACGCGTAGTGGTGCGGCTCGAAGTCGTCCAGTCGGTCGTAGTCGAGGCTGACCTGGTTGGCCAGCGTGACCGGCGTGAAGTGCGCCACCGGCGGATCGACACGCAGGCCGAGGATTCCGGCCAGGAACTGCGCCGAGGCCTGCGGGTCACGAGCAGGGACGATGGTGTGATTCAGTTCCACGGCCATAGTGGCTCCTTTTCGGGGACGGGGCTGCGCAAGGTGGGGTGCGCGGCGGTCTTGGCGAACTGGGGTGGCGCATGGATGCGTGACTGCCCGGAGAAGGGCAGGGCTTTCCGGCTGCCCTCCCCCGGCTGCAGCTGCTGAGTCATACGTCGATCTGCTCAAAGATGTGCGGATACGACACTATGTCGTCTGGGAACTCGGCAGCCATGCGCTGGAACTCCGGGCTGCCGAACGCCGTGGCGAGAGCCTCGGTCGACTCCCAAACCGCGACGTTCAGCAGAAGGTCACTGCCCGCCGTTCCCTTGTGCATTCGCAGCGAGACGAATCCCGACTGGGCCCTCATGAACTCTGCCTGCCTCTGAAAGAGGGTCAGGAACGCTTCAGTCCTCTCCTTCGGGACGACGAAGGTGTTGGCCAGGACGATTCGCCCGGTCTGCTCGTTCAACTGCGCGAACATCGGCGTATTCGGGTCCAAGGTCTGCAGCTTGACCATCTTCGGTGATTCCTCTCGCTATTGGTTGTCCCATGGCATTGCGTCCGGCCAGCGCCGTAATGGATCCGGTGACGGGCACTCAAGGGCATCGCTGGCGCCGGTCTCCATCGACTGCGTTCTTGTCAACGCTTGTTGGCCAACGCTTGTTGGCAAACATAGAGTCGCGGTTCTCGATTGTCAACATGTGTTGGCCTACACTTGTTGGCATGACCGGCACCACGGAGAACCAGCAGGCCGCACGGCGTTCCGACGCCACCCGCGCCGCGATCCTCGCCGCGGCCCGCGAGCGGTTCGCGGCGGACGGCTACGAGAAGGCGACCATCCGGGCCATCGCCCGCGACGCGAAGATCGACCCGTCGATGGTGATGCGCTACTACGGCAACAAGGCGGGCCTGTTCGCGGCGGCCGTCGCGATCGACCCTGGGCTGCCCGGCCTGTCCGTCGAACCGCGCGATGCGATCGGCCGTACGCTGGTGCGCCACTTCCTCACCCTGTGGGAGGAGAACGAGGAGCTCACCGCGCTGATGCGGGTCGGCGCCACCGACCCGACCGCCGCCGAACGCATGCAGACCGTGCTGCGCGAGCAGTTGATCCCGCTGGCCCGCCGGGTGGGCCCCGAGCCGGAGCAGGCGCCGGCGCGGGCGGCACTGTGCGCCTCGACCGTGCTGGGGCTCGCGCTGACGCGCTACGTGCTGCGGTTCCCGGAGAGCGTGGCGCTCGACCGCGAGGAGATCGTGGACTGGCTCGGACCCACGATCCAGCGGTATCTCACCGCAGCCACGCCCTGAAGAACGCGCCGAAGGCACCCATCGCGACCTCGGTCACGGCGAGTGCCCTCAAAGGAAAAGCCAAAAGGATAGGACCTGCTTCTGCGGCTTGCGGGACTTGTCGTCGAGCATCACGAGGCCGGCAGGCACGCAGCCGGAGCCCTGGCGCGCCCGAACGGGAGGCTCGCGCTCGTCCACGGACGTCCATTAATCTGGGCGACCGCCCCCTACTCCCTGTCCGGCGGAGTAGCCATCCTCGCCGTTCTGCTGGACCGCGATCGGCGGGTCGGTCGGCTGGAGCGGCTGCGGGATCGGCTGGGCCTGCTCGGCGCGGATGGCACGTTCGAGGTAGACGGTTGCGGCCTTTTGGGCGGTGTCGCGTTCAGCGGTGAGCGCGTCGATCTGCGCCTGCAGCCGGGTGGTGCGGACGAGTAGGTTCTCGCGGGCGGCATCGCGTGCATCGTCGGCGCGCTCGATGGCCTCCCGGGCGCGGGCGTCGGCGGCGCGGGCAACGTCCTGCGCGGTGGTGAGCGCGGTGCGCATGGTGGCGAGTTCGTCGTGCGCCGCCGTCAGCTCGGTGGTGGTGGCGGCGAGCCGGGCTTGGGCCTCGGCGAGTCGGCCGGTCTGCCGGTCGAGCTCGGTGCGGGTGCCTTGATGCTCTTGGCGTGCCGCGTCCAGGGCGCGCTGCAGCTGGTCGCGGGTCTGCTCGGCGCGGCGGCCGGTCCGCTCCAGTTCGTCGCGTACCTGGGCGAGGTCGCGTTCGGTGGCCTGTAGCCGCTCGCGCGCGGTGTCGGACTGCTCCTGGAGGGTGCGCGTGGTCTCCTCGGCGGCCTGACGGGCGGCGGCCTCGGCCTGGGCGGCGGTGCGGGCCGCGGCGGCGACCTGTTCGGCGGCCAAGGCGCGTTCCTCGGCGCGCTGCTGGGCGTCGGCGGCGGCCGCAGCGGCGGCCCGGGCGGTGTCGTGGCCCTGCTCGGCGCGGCGGCGGGCGTCCTCCGCGGCGCGGGCGCGTTCGTCGGCCCGAGCCGCCTGCTGCTCCAGAGCGGTGTTGCGGTCGACGACGGTGGCGATGATCTCCTCGACGCGTTCGGCGGCCTGCGCCTCGCGGGCCGAGCGGGCGCGGGCGTCGGCCGCGATGCCGGTCAGTACAGCGCGCAGCGCCGCGAGGGGCTCCTTGACCGCTGCCGCGGCCGGGCTGCGGCCGGCCGCGTGCGCTTCGGCTTGGCAGTCCTTGACAACGCGACCGTCGGCGTCGCGTTCGGCCGGGCAGTACTCCGGTCGTCGGCCGCGGGTCTTGGGCGGCCGCGGCAGCGGGGTGTCGCAGTGCTTGCACCGGCCCCACGGCGCGGCCGGATCGGCATCGGGCGGCAGCCGCCGCCCGACAGAGCTGGTCTCCTGCGCCTCCCCCGGCGTACTGCCGCCTAGCGCCTGCTCATCGCCGGACTCAGTTGTCTCTGCAGACCCCATCGCCTCGGACTCCCTCAACGTCTCGTCGATCTCGCGCTCAGGCACGCCGATCATGCTGCCACAAATCTCGGGCGAGAAATGAGAACACGCCGAAGCATTCCTTTGACACGAAATGATGGCAGCGCATAATCCTGGTTATGCGCTACCCTGCCGAGGTGATCAACACGCTCCACTCCGCGTCGCCGCAGGGACCACCGGCGCGCACCCCCTCCCGCCGGCCAGCGGTGACGGGCAGCACCGATGCGCGGCCGCTCGGCCGCGCCGCCGCGGTGGCAGCCGTCTCCTGGCATCGTGTGCACCGGCCAGGCGCACCCGCGCTCCGCCCCAGCACCGCTACGCGCCTGCGCCGGGGAGACAGGCCATGACCTCGAACGATGCGGCGACCGACACCGCTGCGGACGACCGCGTCGTTCGAGAAGCGGCAGAAACCGCCGAGTCCGCGCCGATCACACCAGCCGTCCCCGAGGTGCCCGGTGAGCTTCGCGAGGGGGTGGAGTGCGACTCTGCAGAGTTTTGTCCAGGTACTTCGTCATCTCCTGCCAGTTGACTCGTCAGGGCATGTCAGTGGCCTAGAGCACACTTCATCCGGTGGCGCTTCACTGTAGGCCTCACTCGCCGGTCCGTGAACTGCATACGGTGTCGCGAAGACGTTCGGATTCTCTTTTCAATAAGCAATATTTAATGCGAAGGTCGCAATTAACTATACTTCATCGCATGTTGGCGATGCTATCTTTTGTATTGTTCTTCTGTGGTGGTCATCTTCGTTGGCGAGGTTGAGGCTGGGGGTTCTCGCTCAGTCTTGGGGTGTCACCGTGAAGCCGGCGGCTCGGTTCTGATAACTCGGCTGCGGCGTAGGAGGCGGTACGCCTCTCCTCTTTGGTCGAAGGGCTCCTTCTTCGTACAGGCGCGATCCGTGCCATGCGGAGCCGGGGCAGGGGTCGTGGTTGAGCCAGCGGCGCCGTTTGAGGCCGGTCAGCAGCTTCACGGTGTTGGCGTGTAGCAGTAGGTACTTGGGGGCTTTGCGTCCGCGTTCGGCGGTGTCGCGTTGGAGGATGTTGGGTCCAACGGTGCCGCGTCGGGCAATGTCGGACGGGAGCGTTGGGCGATGAGGGACCAGACGGGGCCCGGTCCGCGGTGGTCGTGTCGGTAGGCGCGGACCCACAAAGCCAGGCTGCGGCACAGCTGCTCGTCCGCCAGGTCAGTGTCGGCCAGGGAGCGCGCGTGGGCGAGGGGGTCGGCGTGTCGTTCCAGGAGTTGCTGCTGGTGACGACGTCGAGACGGCCCATCGCGCATCCTGCTCCCTGGATGTGTGGGTTTACGTTGTGCGGCTGGTGGAGGCTTTCTGCTCTTGCTTGTCATCGTGCCGTGTCCCGCCGGCTTTGACGAGCATCCGGTCGGGTGGGCGCGCCGGATGGCGAGGTCGGTGCTGCAGGGCAGGTCTGCGGAGCAATGATGGGGGCCGCCGCCTTGCATGGTGGAGGCAGTGGTTAGTGCGGTGGGACATGTCACCGACCACCTGCGGGGATCGCGCGTGGGTCAGCGTGCTTGTTCGTTCTGGGTGAGCAACCTCGTGTCGTCTATGTTGGTCTTTAGATGTGGTCGGGCTGAGTGTCCGGGCTAGTCACCGGTCGGTCTGCTGGTATACGGCGAGGTGATCGGCCGGTGCGGGCCGCTGCGGCGGCGGTTGGTGACGGCCTCGCCGGTAGGCGTCTTGATCGTCTGGTCGTGGCGGAGGGGCGATGCGCCGGTGTTTGGCCGGCAGGGTTCCTTCCTCATACAGGCGTGGTCCTTGCCGCGTTGAGCCTGGGCGGTGGTCGTGGTTGAGCCAGCGGCGCTGTTTGAGGCCGGTGATGAGTCGCTCGGCGTAGGCGGCGAGCAGCAGGTGGCCGGGGGCTTGGGTGTCGGTGTCGGTCAGTGTCGGCCGAGCGTGTTGGGCGATGAGGGACCAGGCGGGGCCTTGTCCGCCGTTGGCGTGCCGGTAGGCGCGTACCCACAGCGCCAGGCTGCGGCACAGTTGTTCGTCGGCCAGGTCCGCGTTGGCCAGGGCCCGCACGCGGGCGAGGGCGTTGGCGTGTTGTTCCAGTAGCCGACGCTGGTATTTCTGCTGGTAACGGCGTCGGGACGGCTTGCCACGCATCTCGCGCTCCCCTGGATGTGTAGGCCGCGCCGTGTGGTCGGCCGAGGCTCGTGCGCCCCATGGACCATCGTGCCGATTGCTGGAGGCTTTGACGAGCTTCCGCCTGATGGGCGCGTCGGGTGGGGTTGTCTGGGAGCTGTGGGGTCTACAGATCGGCTTGCCGCGCGGCGGCAGGATCCGTTCGCTTTCTCCCGTTCATCGGGCCCTGGAGCGACCCGGGCCACAGGTGGATCGCCCACTGCACATCCGGATTCGGTTTCGGGGGACGGTGCTGGTCGACCGCGACCTGATTGAGGCGTGCGGAGGCGAATCGGGCTATGCGCTGGTGGGGACGGTGCGCGGTTTGGAGAAGCCGGCCTTGGCCGGCGCTCACCCGATGGCGGGGCGCGCTGAGCGCTGGCGGGTACGCATCCCGATCACGGGTGCCTTGCGCTCGTGCCGGTGGGGACCGGGCCACGCCACCAGGTGCTGTGCCATTGCGCGTCGGGGACCGCCGTGGCTGCCCATCTTCGGTACGCGGGGTGATCAGGTCCGATGGTGAACAGCAGGTGAGGCTCCGACCAGTACTGCGCGGGGAGCAGGAGCCGGCCATTGCTACGGCGGACGGCGAAGTCCCGCGCGGCTTCGGCTTGCTGCCGGGCCCGCAGATAGGCCCGGGCGGCGAGGTTGTCGGGATGGGCGGGGTCGCTGAGGCCGGCGCGTTCGGCTTCGTCCACGGCCTGTGCGGAGAGAGCCTGGAAGTCAGGGTCGTCGTGTGTGACCACGTGCGCGCCGCAGCCGATCAGACCGTCCTGCTGGACGGCGAACCTGACCAGCAGCGTTCCGTCCCGCCTGCGCAGCACGGTCATCGTCCCCGCGGCTCCTTCAACGTCTCCTCGGCTTCCGGCGATCGATGCCGCCACAGCGCCACCCTAGGCGTTCGCGGTCGGGCTCCGATCGGTGCTGTGTGCTGGGACGACAGGCGTTGTGCGTCTGCTGATCCGAGAGCATCGGGCCCACGGGCCGGTCCCCGAATGGTCGTCGCAGTAACATCACCGTCCAATGATCAGGGCGCGCACCGGCCCTGCGCACCGTACATGCATGACGATCCCATCGCTGAGCTTGCGACCTATTGATGGATCGTTGTCCTGGCGGGGGCGTCGGTTTACTTCGAGTGAGTCAGACAGGCCCTGAGACCAGTCTTTTGGGGATTGCTGACCGGAGTTCGCCATTATCCTCACGACGCCACTGTGAGCGGTACCGTTTCGCCGTGAAGGCCTTGATCGGGTGGTATCGGGGACGTTGAATGGTCAGTCTGGATCCTGTTCAGCAGTGCCGGGAGGCGAGGACATGTTGGTGCCAGGCGAGATCCACGGAATCCCCCTCCTAGTCGAGGCGCTCCCGGAGTCGGGTGCCGAACCCACCAGCCGCGGCAGGCCGATCGACCAGGTCCAGGACATGTTCGGGCGAGCGCAGGAGGTCATCTGGCAGCTCGCACTGTCCGCCGTGGAGATTCGCGAGAAGCTCACCGTCCACGCCCGCCCCCCAGACCAAATCGAACTGCAGTTCGGCATCAAGTTCACCGCCAAGGGCAACATCGTTCTGGCCGGAGCCGGCGTCGAATCATCCCTGGCAGTCAAAGTCATCTACGGTCACCGTCCAGCCGACGAGGGTGACGATGACAGTGATGATGATGGCAGCGGCGGTGAAGACGCAGCGGGCGCCGAAGGGGCATAAATTGCATCTGCAGTCATATTTGAGGGCCACCGAAAACGGTATTTTGTTCGGGCATGCCGTGCGGTGGGAATAAAGCAACCCCGGGAGCCGATCCATGACCCATGCCGCCACGCCCCAGCCGTCTACATCCCGGTCGTCCAGGTCCCAGTCTTTTTCGTCCCCGTCGGCGTCCAAGGAGTTTCTCGGCCGCATCCTTGGTCTGGACGGAGAACCGGTCGGTACCTGCTTCCAGGTCGCCCCCGGTTATCTGGTGTCGGCCCGCCATGTGGTCGCCGACGCCGGCGGTGGGCAGGTCCCGTCGACCGTCGGGTTCACCGACATGTCAGCCGATGGCTGGGAGGACCGTCGGACCGCCCGGCTCGAGTGTGAGGACGAGGTCAACGACCTGGTGCTGCTGCGCTGTGATCAGCCGCTGCCCGCCAGCATCTCGCACCTGGCTCTGTCGAAACCGCAGGCGCAGAACACCGAGGTGTGGCTGGGCGGCTTCGCCGTCCAGCAGGATTCGGGCGGCTCGCATCACCGCCGGTACCTGGAGACCACCGGAAGGTGGGAAGGACTGCTGGAGAACAGCGACCGGGTGGTCTGCGGCGTGGTCTACGCCGACGGAACGGCACTGGGGATGAGCGGCTGCCCGATCTTGCGGACCAGCGACAACGCCGTCATCGGGGTCCTCAGCCACCGCTACCGCGGCGAGGAGCAGTGGGGCGACAACCGGGTGTGGGTGAGCCAGGTAGAGGACCTGGTGCGGCTGTGCACGGGCGTTGCCGCGGACGAGGGGGACCTGGCGGGCCTGATCCCCCTCGACCGCGGCAACGCGCCGATCCGCCTGGCCGAACGGGGTCTGCTGGCCGAAGCGCCCCTGGACCAGCAGGCCTTGCGCAGCGACACCCGCTATCTCCAAGACCCGGCCTGGTCGGCGCCTTGGACCACGGCGACCCGAGCGATGCACGCCGGCGAGGTTCTGCTGATCTCCGGGCCGCCGGGGGTGGGCACCACCACCTTCGCCCGCCGGGTGCTGGCCCACGCCAGCCCCGACGGCACGTCTTTGATCCGGCTGGACCCCGGAGATTGGGACACTCCGTCGGCGGCCGTCCTGCCCAGACGGCCGCACACCGCCTACCTGCTAGAGCTGCGCGACCCCGACAGCGACCGCCCCACCGCCGATTTCCTGCACGACCTCAGCCTGCTGGCCCCGTGGTGGCAAAGCATGAGGATCCAGCTGATCATCACGGTCGCCGAGGAGCTGTGGCGAGGCCAGCGGGCCGAGGAGCACCCCCACCTGCGCCCGGTCTACCTGCAGCACGCCCCCGACCCCGTGAAGCTGGCCCGGCACCGGCTGACGCTGCGGCACCCCGAACTGGCCCACGTCGTGGACCAGCCCGCAGTGCACCACCACCTCGCCGATCGCAACGCCGTCCAGACCATGGACGCGGTCGCTGTGATCCTCCAGGAGATCGACCGGCTGACCAGCACACCCGACGGTGACGACCGGCCGGGCGGCGCGGCGTCAAGCGATCAACCCGATACCGACATCACCCAAGCCGATCAGCGTATGTCGACTCTGGTGGCGCGCGTCGCCGAACGCCTGGACGACCACGGCCAGACCCTGGACGTCCTGTTCACCGGAACCTCCACACTCGCAACGCCAGTGGCGGTGCCCTGGTCGGCCACTATTCGCAGTGCCGACCGATCGCAGACGCAGCCGTCTCCGCACGAAGCGCCCACCCTCACCCAAGCCGCCGCGGACGACACCGGCGGCGGGCCCCGCCACGGCCTCGCCGTCGAGGAACGCTGCCTGCTCATCGCGCTGGCCGCCCGCAACACCGCCCGGCTGCCCCAGCTGGAAACCGACGCGCGCCGGCTGAAAGCCATCCTGCTCGGCGCCAGCCCAGGCACCACCGACCGGCCCCCCAGCCCCCTGCAGGTGCTGTCGGGGGGCGGGCTGCGCGGCCGGATCCACCGGGTCGGCGCCCGGGTGGGCCCCAGCGAGAACGTCACCTTCCGGCGCACCAGTTTCGGGCCGGCAGCGCTGCGCTACGTCTGGGACAACTACGAACCCGTCCGCCGGGCCCTGACCCGCTGGTTGATCGGCGTCGCCGGCGAAGGCACCCATGAGCAGGAACTGGTGGCAGGGCACCTGTCAGAGCTTCTACGCCGCCACCAGGACGTCGGCTTCATCAAGACCACACTGGCCGAGCTGGCGATCAAGCACGAGAACATCGAGCTGCTGACCGAGATCGTCTTCGCCGCCGCCACCGACGAACACATGCAACGCCGCTGCGAACGGCTTCTCTACGACTGGTCCGACCGACCCGAACGGCAACAGGTCGTGGTCGAGGTCTGCGGACGGCTGCTGCAAGGTCCCCGCCGCAGCCTGGCACTGCGCCGCCTGCGTCGTGTCGCCGACACCGACCGGACACCACCACAGATTCTGGGCAGCGTGCTGGAGCGCTGGCGCCGGGCCGCCGACAGCCACGACCTGGCCGGCTGGTTCCGCCAGGAGGCCACCGCCTGGATCGCAGCAGACTCCACACGGGTCTCGGCCCGGCTGGCCTTCACCGCACTGCTGACCAGCACCGCAGCCGACGGTATGCCGTGGCTGCTGTCCGCCCATCGACAACAACTCCCCCGAGCTGACGAAATGCTCGGCGAGGTGCTGGTCAGCGTGGCGTCGACCCCCGGCGTCGGCGCCACGATCGCAGGCCTGGTGGAAAGGGCCGCCGACGACGACGAGCTCTACGCCCGCACCATCGACCAGATCGTCAAAGCATCCGTCGCCAACGGCCTCATCCGCCAACTATGGGACCTGGAGACCGAACTCCAGCAGGTCGGTGCCCGCACCGGCCGCGACCCGCGCGCCGACATTCAAAACGGCCTCAACTTCTACCGCGCCTACCCGGCTCCACCACCACCTCTCCCCGAGGCCGCCGCAGCACCGGGGTCAGGCAACGGCGCGACCGGCGCACCGCAACTGGCAGCCCCACCCGTCCACCCCGAGACCGCACCACCCCAGACCGCACCACCACCGACGCCGCACCAACCGCCCCCCATCACCAAGACCACAGCACCAGGGCCGCAGGTGCCCGAACCAGAGTCTCCGCCGGACCAAGGTCCCCCGCAGGACGGCGGCGCTGCCCGGTGACCCGGTGGGGGAGGCGAACGATCGCTCCTGGTCCGGTCGAGACGGCGCTACCGTCGGCCACGGAAGGAGTCAACTTTCAGGGCCTCATCAGCGTGCACTACCGTCCGGGACGAGCCCGGCACTGTAACCCGGACAGTGCCGCCCGCGCGCACCTGACCGCGATCGCGCGTGAGGAGGCGGCCAGCTGGCAGGCCGATCAGTTGGCGGCCGCCGCGGACGCCATCAACGCCAAGCTCGGGCGGCCCGTCCACCGCCCGCAGGAGGGCTACCGGGATCTGGTCGGGCGCGTGGAACTGTGCCTGGCTCCGGGAGCGGCCGAGGCCGTTGCCCAACTGCGCGACCATCAGGCCCACGTGGAGCGGTTGCGCTACCTCAAGGCCGCGCTCTACACCGACCCCGCCCTGTTGTTGATCGACCACCTGCACCGTGTCCCGCAGGCCCTCACCGGCGACGTCACCGCCATCCTGGAGGACTACCGGCGACTGGCCGACCAGCTCGAACACCACGAGCCCTGGTGGGCGGATGTGAGAAGGGCGTGGAACGAGCTCGCCGCACGGACTCATTCGCGCCAGGGCGCCAGCGAATCCATGCACGTTCTGGTCGACGTCATCATGCGCCTCGACAGCAGACTCGCCGCCGAGCACGGGCTGCCTCCGCCTGCCCGGTGATGACGCGCGCCCCCGGGCTCTACCTCTGCCACAGCCTTCCCTCGACGGGTGAGGGGGCGGGTCCCCGCCCAGGTAGGCGCTGCAGGCTGGTGCGGCGACATCGGCAGGCGCCGCCGGCTCTGGCGATCCAGGAGGCATCGACGAGGCAGCGCCCAAAACCCCGTCGATCGGTGACCGAGGTGCGAGCACAATGTTCGGTGTGATCGTCATGTTCGACGCCAACGTCCTCATCGCCACGTCCTTCCACCAACTGCTGTGGAAGGTGCTGGCCGCGGCCAGCGAGAACCGGAACATGGACGTCAGGGTCCTCATACCGAAGGTGTCGTTCGAAGAGCGCGTCGGGAAGGCGATACGTGACGCCAACAGCCTCATAGCCGATCTCGACGCGATCGCGCGCAAGTCCGGCGACCTGGCCGTGTTCGCTCAGGGGCGGGCCGCTCTCGTTGAACGACGAGACATGGCCCGCGCTAACCTCACCCGGGACGCCAAAGCCGTCGGCGCCGAACTTCTGGACCCGGTCAAAGTGGATCACATGGCCATCGTGGCGCGGCAAGCCGCCCGGGTCAGGCCCTGCGACCAGGACGGGAACGGGTTCCGGGACACGCTCAACTGGCTCACCGTCCTGGATGTCGCGAAGCAGAACCCTGACCAGGACATCGCCTGGGTCTCCTTCGACAAGGATTTCGCGGCCTCACCGGGTGTCTTGCATCCCGAACTTCAAGACGAGGCCGACAAAGCCGGCGTCGGCGACCGGCTCTCGCTCTGGCCGTCCCTCGGCGCCCTGGTCAAGGATCTTCAAGACAGGCACCAACTGGGCACCGACACCAAAGCAGCGCATCTGGCACTCGCACTCCAAGCGACTCAAAGTTATGTTTCCGAACATGTCGCCGAACTTCTGCTCACGCAGGACCTCTTCTCAAGCGAAGACATCATCGTCGTTCCCAGCCCTGCAGACGTGACGGTCGAAGAGATCTCCGCAGCCCAGGAATGGTCATTCCAAGTCGACGTCAAGGTGATTGTCGCAGATGGCGAGACGGAGATCCCCGGCATCGCGAGTGTTGGCGGCACGGTCACGACCAACGATGCCGGGAGACCGGTCAGCGCCGTTTTCGGTTACGCTGAGTGGAATCCGGACGATCCGATCCCCCGCCTGCCTCGAGATGGGCACCGCCGTCAGCTGCGCGACGGGTTCCCGCCTGAGCTCGTCGCAGCCGCCCAGATCCACAAGGTGGCGCGGGATCAGGGCTTGTATGCGACGCTCGCTGATGTGGGCGGCGTGAGCCGGATGCTTCAGGCAACCGGGCAGCGGGGCGTCTTCCGGCAGAGAGTCGGTAGCGAGCTCACCAAGGTGGAACAGTTCATAACAGCGACCAATTTTCATCGTCGGCTGGGCGATATCGCCGCCGTCACTGACATCTACCGACGCATGAACCTCGGTGATTTCGCCGCCGTTCAACAAGCCCTCAAAGGAAAGGGAATCGGCAGCAAGATACGCTCGCAGAACGCCCACGAAGTGGCTTGGAAGACCCCACCTCAAGAGAACCCGACACTCCCAGAGCCGCCGGACGGCGGTCGGCGCTGATCCTCCCCGGCGTCTGGTTTCAGGATCTGCGCCCATCTGGACGCCCACGGCGCGACGATGCCTGCGGGCGGATCCCAGTGACACGCCATCCGGAGGAATTCATCGCCCAGCAGACAGCGACCGGCCGCGTCATGCCGGGCCACCCCGGCCCGTCGGAGCGACGCCAAAGCCCAAGTGGCCTGAGCGCGAAGCGATGCGGGCAGTGCGGGTGTGAAGCGTTCCCGGCAGCGGTGTTCTCTCCAGTGGGCGGAGGAATTTATCACCGCAGTGGAGCAGGCAGGCAGACCGCCTCTGTCCCTTGTGAGGGGTCCGCTGGCACGGCTGGTGCGGCGCCTTTGAGACCCGCGAGAGCCAAAAGCAGGAGGTCCTCTCCCCTCCCCACCACTCCGGCGCGCAGCACCAAAGCATTCGCGTCGGTGTCTCAGCTCAACTGGTGACCCGAGGCCACGGACGGCTCATCAGGAGTTCCTCCATACCGAGACGACCAGCGTCCAACGCCGTCTGCACCAACCAGGCGTCGACCTGGTGGTGTCGGCTATCGGGATCGGTCAGATCGAGCCCGGGATCGGCCAGCAGATGCGCGCCCTTGGAGGTGTCTGCCTCCGGGATCCTGGTGAGCCTGTCGGTGTCCAGGGTCAGTGGGATCGGGCGGCGGGTGACCAGGTGCAGGACACGTGGTTGGGGGACGGCCAGTGAATCGATCTGCGCCAGCCCGGCCAGAGCCCCGACAACGTCCTGATCGACGAGCGCCGCGACCATCGCGTCCATGAGTCCCCGGAGATCCTCGATGCTCATCCGCCAGGAGGGCTCGGAGAAGTCCTGATGGTTGCGGTCGGCGGGAACCCAGCGGGCGTCCTCCGCCTTGACCCAACTGGCTATGCGGACGGTGACATCCAGGTGCACCAGCAGGTGAGTGGCGACCTGGCCGTAGCCGCCCGGCACCTCGGCCGACAGCAGCGCTTCGACGGGAATCGGGCTGACGGCCCCGCCGGACGGAAGCGCACACCACTGCAGCCTGATGACGCGGGACCGGTTATGCCCGCGGCGGTGGAACCGGCGACTACCGCAACCGCCGTCTCCCGAGACCAGGCCGGCGAGTTGGCCGGGCAGGTTCGAACGGTTCAACGCCTCGGCCAACTGGTCGATGTCACGCTCGCCCAGCGGACGCCACGCGGCCCGCGGATCGATGGCGATATTGAGGCCGCAGCGGGCGACGAGGTCCACCTCCTCGTCCAGCACTCCAGATTCATCGCGGGGCAGCCCCGGAGCGCGGATGATCCACGGGTCGGCCTGCACAAGCGCGTCGCTCTCGGCGAACAGCGCGGCGAGTTGCTGCCAGTTGGCTGGATGGGTGGTGTTGTGGTGCCGGACGGGCGCGGCCCCATCAACCAGCAGCGGTCGCGGTGCAACGCCAGGGACCACCCGCATGACCAGGATGTACCTGCCCGACCTGTCGTCCATCGGGACCGGAACGATGTCGGGTACCCACGGCGGCTCAAGGGTGCTGTGGCAGTGCTCGGACACGCTTTCGAGCGTCTTCTCCTTGACTCCTGTGATCCTGCGGTCATCGGTAACACCGACCAGGACCAGACCGCCGTAGGTGTTGGCCAACGCGGCCACAGCCTTGGCGATGGTGGAGGTCATGTCGCCCTTGTATTCCAGTGTGGAACTCTCAGGGCCGACCATTGCCACCAAGCGGCGGATCTGATCGATCGTTATTTGGGAAGGGGCACTGTGCAGCATGGTCTGGGCTAAGGACACAAGGGCCATCATCGTGGATGGCGAATCGGTATCGCACCAGGTTTCCAGGAAGGCGCCCCAAGCGGCGCGCACCTGTCCCAGAAGCGAGAGATAAGGGCGACTCCCGCGTCTGTCGGGAGCGCCTGCGGCAGAGCCTGCCGAGTGGAGCAGTCGCTGAGCCGCTCCGGGCGGTCTACAGCGGAAGCAGTTCTGGCGAGGCCGAACCCGCCAAGGCTCCTTGAGAGCCGGCGCCCGCGACGCCCCACCACCGTCACCAACGCGGTCACCACTTCATGCTCCACCCGTCACACGGGAGGTACGAGGTTCCGCAACAAACCCCGGGTCTACTGCGGCAGTGACCCGCGCCCGGCCACAATGATCTGGGCTCCTCGATCACGTGACCATGGTCGAGGAGCAGGAATTTACTGTGGGGTGGCGGCATGCACATGATCTACGTCGACGACAGCGGGCAGAAACAGCCTCGCCGTCAGCGGCTGGGCGAACTCATCTCGGTCGGTGGTGTGATCGTCCCCGAGCCGCCGTCGCCGGATTCGCGGCCGCTCTGGATGATATCCGGGCCGACCTGAAGATCCCCGATGACGAAGAGATCAAGTGGAAACCGGCCAAGGGGCACCTTCCAGGCGTCCGCTGGCGCAGCGCGCTGATCAGCGGATGCTCCAGGCTGCCATCGACGGTGGTATCAAGTCCGCCGTAGTGGTGTGGGACCGCGGCCACCTCCCCTGGGAGAAGACAGACGTCGAACCGGAGATCCTCACCTACCTGTATGAGCGGATCAGCCTGCACCTGCGCCAGCACTACGACATCGGAACGATCATCGCCGACCAGCCGGGCGGCGGCCGCAAAGACGAGATGAAGTGGCTGGCCGACACCCTGGGCCTCACCCGGGCGGGCACCCGCTTCGCCACTCCCGATCGGGTCGTCTCACCGATCCTGACCGCGCCCTCCCATCACGCCCCGCACCTGCAACTGGCCGACCTGGTCACCGCGGCGACCACCGCGGCGGTCGCTGGCCATCGTGCGGGGATCGCCCTGGCACCATGGCTGAAGAAGCTGGCCCGCACCAACGCCTATGAGCTCGTCGGCGGAGCCGGTGTCGTGCTGTGGCCTCGCGACGACCTCTTGGACCTCTACTACTGGATCTTTGGCGAGCAGCACTACATCAAGAACGGCACCACCTACCCTCTCGGCTCATCCGATGGCCCATTCCGACAGCCCGGCCGTACTTTCCAGGTTGACGACGGTCTTTCCGTAGCCGACACAAGCGCTGGATGACCGCCCATACGCTCCGCGGCGACGCCCCGACCAGCTAGATCACGCACACCTGACGGCGTCCGGGGTCGTCGGCGACAACGGCCACCACGTCAATTCCCTGGCAGCGTGCGCCACGGCCCTCGCGCCTGTTTGGCGCAAACGGCCCGCTCGTGCTGTTCGGTCTCGGCGGCGCGGCCGGCGTCTCGTTCCTGTTTGAGGGCCTGGAGTTCGGTGTGGTGCGCGGCTTGGATGGCGATCAGGTGGGTGTGGGCTGGTCGCGTTCGCCGCGCGTCCGTTCGGCGGCACCGAGTGCGCTCTGCCAATGAGTGTTGGCGTGGCGTACCTGGTCGGCGGCGGTGTCGCGGGCGCCCGCACGTCGGCGGCGGCCTGGCGGCGGGCGGCGGCGGTCTCCTGCTCGGCACGTTCGAGTCGCCCGGTGAGGTCGCCGATCGTGGTGTCCTTCTCGGTGAGCGTCTGGCTGGCGGGGGCCAGGTCGGCAGTGGCGGTCTCCAGCCGCGCGGCCCGATCGTCGCGCTCGCCTCGGACGCGCTCGAGGTCGGCCTGGACCTGTGTGAGCCTTTCCCCTGTCTCGGTGAGACGCCGCCGGGTCTCGGCTAGCGCCGTGCGGGCCTGGTTCCCGCTGTCGACGGCGTCCTGGGTCTCCTCGGCCTTAATCCTCGCGGTCTGTTCGGCGGTCGCGGCGCGTTCGGCCAACCGGGCCCGTTCGTCGGCGCGCTCGCCGGCCCGCCGGGCGTCTTCGCGGGCGTCGGCCGCCTCGGTCTGGGCGGTCTGCTCGTGGCGCTCGGCGGCGGCCGAAGCAATGGCGGTTTCCAGCTCGGTGTTGTGGGCCAGCACGCTCTCGCGCCGCTCGGTGAGGTCGCCGGTCAACCGCCGGTCGCGTTCGGCCTCCTCTCGTTCGGCCCAGGAGATGAGGGCCTGCAGCGACTGCTCGACGACGGTGCCGGCGGCCGACTCGCGGGACCGGCGAGCGGCCTCCTTGCAGTCCTGCCCGCCCGGCCCCTCGCCGCCGCGGTGGTACTCGCGGCGGCGGCCAGTGGCGGCCGGCGCGCGTAGCGGCCCGTGGCAGTGCTTGCACGGCCCGTGCGGGGCCGCAGGTGTCGCTGCGGGGATCGCCGCGACGGAGGGAGTCGGCCGGCTCCCCCACCGTCCGCTCCACCTACCGCGGCCGGGACCGCTGCGGGGCCCCTGCCAGACGCGCCTGGCTTTCGGGACGTGGTCGCCTTCCCCAGGATGCGCCTCGGGCTGGTTGGTTCAGGTGCGGACGCGGAGTTCGGGGCAGTAGTGCGCGAGCAGCACCCTGGTGAGTTGCTCGCCTCGAAGGGTCAGGTCGCGGAATGCCTCGGCTGGGACGGCACGGAAGTTCGTCGGGTAGGAGATCACCTTTTCGCGGCGTATCCAGTCTGCGACCGGTACGGGCAGATTGCGGTCCTGCATGGCGAGGTAGGCGTGCAGGAAGCCGCGGATCGTGCCGTGCTGGGCGGCCAGGTTCAGTTGTGCCCGGCCGGCGTCCTGGGTCTTGTTGTAGGTGATGTCGAAGCTGCGGGCTAGTCGGGGCAGGAGGTAGGGGGCGCGGTGTTTGGTCTTGCGGCCTCGTCCGGCGTCGATGGCGAAGACATAGTCGAGGTCGTAGACGTGGTCGGTGTGGGCGCAGGAGCGCCCGGGCTGCAGCGGGCTCAGGCCCAGATTGTCGTAAACGCCTCCGTCGGTCATCGCGACGGGGTGGGAGCTGATGCCTCCGCGGCGGTCTTGGAAGTCGTAGGACCTGACGAGGGAAGGCAGCAGGATCGGGAAGGCTGCGGAGGCGGCCACGGCGTCGGCGACGGGGATCGGCCCGGTGATACGGCCGATGGCCGAGCAGGCACTGACGCGGCTGCCGAACCGGACGGTGTTGGTGGTGATCAGGTCGGTCGCGGTGATGACCGTGGCCAGGTTCGGGTGAGTGACGTCGGTGATGTCTCGTGCGCCGAAGGGCCGAGCCTTGAGCGCGGCGACCAGCGCCTCGGTTCTGGAGTGTGTGCGCAGCCGCTGTCCGGGGAGCCCGGGGGCGGCCCGGAGTTTCCCGGCGACACCGTTGACCATCCGTCGGGGTGCGAGCGCGCGTCTGGCGAGTTCTGCCTGCAGGCCGGTCCTGACCAGGGTGGTGACGTCGTCGTCGAACTCCTCGAAGTCGGCCGGGCCGTAGGCCCACATCGCGGCCAGGAGGCTTCCGCCGCTGATTGCGGAGACGACTTTGATCTGGGTGAGCAGCCCGCAGTCATGCAGGGCGCGCAGGGCGCCGAGGCCGAAGGCGGTGGCGCGGAAACCCCCGCCGGACAGGGCGAGCCCGATGGATGGCGGAGTGTTCACCGGCGCCTCCATGTCCATGTGCGGCGGCGCCGGGCCGAGCCGCTGGTCTCGGCCGGGGGGTAGGCGTAGCCGCCGGAGAAGTATCGGCCGGGAGGCGGCGCCATGGTCGCGGGTGCCGCGAGGGTGTTGGCCGATGGCCGGTTCTCGACGATCCTGGCGTACAGGTGCGGGGCGCCGGCGCCGTCCCTCCAGGCGTTCCAGACCGGTTCGGGGCCGCCGAGGATCAGCATCAGGGCGCGTCGGCTGCCTTGTGACAGGGAGGTGATCGTGGTCATTCCGGCTTCGTCGGTGGCGCTTGGTCGCGCTGACCCGCAGGGGTGGGTGTGCCACATGCCGGTGAAGGTCGTGAGCCCGTTGGTGCGCCGGTGGTGGTGGTCGAGGAGTTCCTGTGCTCCGGCGACTCCGTGCTCGAAGTAGGTCTGCGACAGCAGGCTGTCGGGTGGAGGGCCGGTGGCGGCGTCGATGTGGACGACGCCGACCGCGTCGTCGAAGGCGCCGAGGAGCATCCCGCCGGTTTCGATCTCGGGACCGCGGACGCGGGCGCCGCGGCGGGTCTCGATCTGCATTTGGGTGAGGGCGTCCGCGCAGATCCTCACCTCATAGCCCGATTCGGGGTCGATGCAGACCAGGTCGTCGTCCCAGGTCAGGAGCGGAGTGGCCGGGGTGGGGTGTGCGTTGGCGGACGGCCGGCGCACCGCCGCAGCCGTCATCGCCGCCTGGTGGCCGGGGCCGGCCGAGATGATCTGCACGGCCTGGATGAGCATGCTCGAGGCCAGGTTGCCGAGTTCTGCCGCCGAGCCGACGAAGGTGGGCGCTGAGCAGCCCGGTTCGGGGAAGAACATCTCGGTGCGGGGCGGGTCGGGGAAGAAGTCGTCGGCGATGTCGTTCCAGGTGCTCGCCTGCGGCCCGCGGGCGCGGATCGAGGTCCTGCGCAGCACATCGTGGCCCGCGCCGGCGGCGCCTGGAGCCGACACGGTGAGCAGACCGTGATCGGCGCGATGGCCGATGATCATCGTGGCGACCGGCGGCCAGTCGTCCCGCCGGCTCTTGCGGGTACGTTCCAGGGCCGAGCGAACCCCGACGTCTGCGGTCGCGTCGATGATCAGGTCGACGTTCTCCGCGGCGAACGAGCCGGCTGCGAAGACGGCGACGGCGTCGCGGTGGGCGGCCGTGGTGGTGGGGTGCGGGGCGAGGGTGTTCAGCCGAGCTGCGAGAACGTAGGCCTTGGACTGGCCGATGTCGTTGTAGGTGTAGGGCTGGCGGACCAGGATGCCGGGGTTCACGGTCCCCCGGTCGATGATGCTCAGGGTCTTGGCGCCGGCGCGGACGCAGTGCTCGGCGATGGGGGCGCCCAGCGCGCCCGCTCCCAGGACGAGGATTCGCTTTCCGCGGATCCAGGACAGAGCCGTGCCCTCGTCGCGGCGGCGGGCGACCTCGGGGCGTGCTTCGTGCACGGTCATCCATCGTACTTTGGCGGTATCGAGCCACTGGTGAGCCCGGTTGAGGACTCTCCCGGTGATCTCCTTGTCGTCGAGTACCTTGGCGCGTCCGAGCATCGAGGCGACCTCGGCTCCGAAGGCGTCGAGGTTCCAGGCGACCAGATGCGCCAGCCGCGTGTCGCCTTCGACCCGGCGGGACGGGGTGCCCAGCAGCATCACCACGGGATCGGTGTCGGGATCGTCGGTGTCGGGATCCTCGGCCCAGCGCAGCAGCCGGTTCAGGCTGCTGGCCCAGGTCAGGTCCCTCAGCAGGCGATCGCGCGGGTAGCCGACGCTTTCCAGGCCTGCGGCGAGTTCGCGGGCGCTGGAGGGATACTCCCAGGTGATCTGGTCGTCGACCAGCATGGCTGGAATGAGGAGGTAGGGGCGTCCCTGTTCGTCGACCGCCTGGACGTCGTCGGCCAGGACGCGGTGGAAGGCGTCGAGTTCGTCGAGCCATTGGACGACCTCGATGCGTCCGGGGCTGCTGACGCACCAGGCGTAGGAGATCGACGGGCCGGGGCCGGCGTGCCGCCTCCAGGGCGTGCGGGCGCCCAGGTCGGGGTGGACGATGAGGTGCCCGGCCTGTGCCGACGGGAACGCCGCCGGCGGGTGGAGCGGTTGCCCGTCGGGGTCGAGGGTGCCGGCAGCGGCTCTTTCCAGCCAGGTGACCAGCCGGTCGAGGAGCCCTCGGATCCCGTCGGAGGGGTTCCACTCCACCGACGACGCGGCGTACAGGCACAGGTGGCGGCCCCAGTTGACGTGGGGCGTCCCCCTCCAGCGGCCGTGCAGGACCGCGACCGCTGGTGGCGCGAACGGGAACGTCTCGGGGATGATCAGCCGGAATCGTTCCCGGCTGCGCACTTTGATGCCCGGCCCGCGCGGGATATCGCGCAGGTCCAGGGCGATCACCAGGTCGTTGTCGTTGTTGGCGTGTTCGGGCAGCACTTCCACGACGCCGTTGCTCACCGCGGCCAGGGCGGCGAGTTGGCGAGCGGCGAGCGCGTGGCCGGCATGGCTCACCGGCCGAACCCCACCGGGGGCGGTGCGACGGTGTTGGCGCCGCGGTCGGCGGTGATCGCGGCGCGGATCCGGTCGGTGCCGCCGGAGTCCTGACGTCGGGTGGCGGCGATGTCGCGGCCGACCGCGGCGGCGGCTGAGGCGACGATGGCCAGGCGGCGGCCGTGCCGCAGCGCCTTGGCCTCGGCAGCGGCGCGAGGGCTGGGAACGGCTGCTTCTCGCAGGACACGGGCGCCGTCGGCGTCGACGGCGAACACGACCGGTGCGGGGGCGTCGGCGTCGGGCCACTCCATCGTGCAGATCAGCTCCTCGACGATGTCCTCGTACTCGTCGGCCGCCTTGCGATGCGGAGGGTTCTTCCTGGGTTCGTCGCTGGAGGGGATCACGCCGCTGCTGGAGACGACGAGGGCGCCGTCGCGGGCGTGCCGGGCGAAGGCGTCCATGATGTCCTTCTGCAGGACGTCTTTGCCGTCCTGGGGCAGGAACATCACCTTCTTGGAGCAGTGGTGGGGGGCCAGGAGCACGTCCCACTCCAGGCGGTGCTCGCGGTCGTGCTTCTCGCTGTAGGTGAAGATCTTCATGATCGTCTCGTGGGCGAGGTCGCCCAGCAGGAGGATCTTGCCGGTCTCCCCGTCGGTCTCGGTGAGGGTGACCTGCATCGCCACCGAGGTGTCGTTGCGTTCGGCAGCGCAGTCGGCCGCGAACGGAGCGTGAATGAACGCCTCGAACCGCCCCGCGCACGGGTGCCGGTCCAGTGTCGTGATCGACTTGCCGGGGCCGGACTTGTACTGCTCGGGCAGCTCGTCGTAGGCGTGCTTGTCGTGGTCGGTGTCGTAGCCGATCACGACGACCCGGTCGCCGCTGGCCGGCTCCTGGCCCTCCTCGAGGGCCTTTTTGACCGCCCTGACGCGTCGTTCGGCCTCGGTCTGGAACGCTCTGGCGTCCTCGCAGAGCTTGTCGTCGTCGGCCTGCTCGTACTCGCACCACAGTCGCGGGGTGGCCCACAGCTCACCGATGTCGACCTTGTCTAGCAGGTCCGCGAAGCCCAGGCAGTGGTCCTTGTCGGCATGGGTCAGCACGAACACCGCGAGATAAGGTCGGCCGCCGACAGTGGGCAGCGCCTCCACCAGCCGGTCGACCACCGGCACCTCGGGGTTGGCGTCGTCGTCGGCCTTGGCCAGGTCATGCAGGTCGACTTGGACGACGACGTTCTCGCTCACCACAATCGTGGTGCTGTCCCCGGTCCCGACGGGCCAGAACACCACACCCATGTCCGACAGATCGTCCGCCACGCGCTCATCCTCCTCGAAACCGCCGATCTGCGCGTGCCACCGGCCGAGCCCGGCACTCCGGGACCGGTCGGCCGCCCCGGACGCGGCGGTTGCCGCCCCTATCGGGCACGCGACAGTCGAACGACGTTTGACTTGTCGAACAACGACCCTAGCGGGTGGTGTTCGACAAGTCGAACGGTGATAGAAAGGAGGGACACGCCGAAACAGGAGCACGACACCATGCCGCGAACCCGAATCGACGTGCCGAAGCTCTATGCCGCGCTCGACGTCGCCCGTCGCGAGCGCGACAGGTCCTGGCGGCAGCTGGCGTCGGAGGTCGGGGTCAGCCCCTCGACGATGACCCGGCTGGCCAACGACTATCGGCCCGACGTCGACGCCTTTGCCGCCCTCGTACGCTGGCTGGGCTCACCCGCCGAAGACTTCATGACCGACGATGTCGACGCCCCACGGCACGAACCCGAACTCCTCGTCCAGCTCGCGCCTCTGCTGCGGGCGCGCAGGGACCTGCGCGAGGAAGATGTGCGCTATCTCGAAGAGGTGATCAGCGCGGCCATCCGCAGGTTCTCAGCCGAGCGCGACATGCGGGCCCGCTGACCGTGCCGCAGCGCTGGACGCAGAAGGCGATGGAGGCCCTCGCGCTCGAGCTCCGCGCCGAGGTCGGCCTCACCTACGACGCGCCGTTCGATCCCTACCGGTTGTGCTCCGACTACGGGGTGCCGGTGTATCCGCTCGAGGGCCTGTCGGAGTTCGGATGCCCCGCCGACGCGATCGAGTACTTCACCCTGCTGCGGCCGGGCAAGTGGTCCGCGGCACTCATCCCCCACGGCACCGCGAGGTTCATCGTGGAGAACACCGCGCATGAACCGGTCCGCCGACGCTCCAACGTGACCCACGAGGTCGGCCACCTCATCCTCGAACACGAGTTTGATGGGGCTCTTCTGACCGACGAGGGCTGCCGGAAGATGAACGCGCAGGCGGAGAAGGAAGCGGTCTACCTCTCGGCGGAGCTCCTGGTACCGAAGAAGGCCGCCATCAGGGCAGCGTTCGCCGGCCATGACAACGCACGCGTCGCCCGGGAGTTCGACGTCAGCGAGCGGTTCGCTCAGTGGCGCATGGACGCGTCGGGAGCCCGGCGCATCGCTCAGCGCTCGAGGGCCCGCTCCTAGGGCGTGTCCGATAGATCTTGATCTATCGGTTCGGTAGTTGTTGGTCGGTGACGCGGCGGTTCGAGTTGACTGATGCGGAGTGGGAGCGGCTTGCGCCGCTCCTGCCGTCTTGTGGTGGTCGT
>NZ_JBGNUT010000061.1:0-23423 GCF_041951385.1 Actinomadura sp. NTSP31
GCGCCGATCCGTGCGGATCGGCGCCCCGGCCCCTCATGTCGGGCCCCGCCCCGGCGGGCGGGCCGGTCATGTCACATCTCGGTTCCCTCGGCGATGGTGAAGGCCACGTCGCCCTGCGGGTCGACCTGGGCGTCGAGGGTCTTGTCGTCCAGCAGCTGGGCGACACCCGGCTCCAGGTAGACCTTGGCGCCGGCCTCCTCGACGACCTGGTCGCCGGCCTCGGGCGCGGGCGCCACCGACAGCCGCAGCGCGTCCGAGCCGTCGAGCCCGGACTCGATGCGGATGCCGGTGTCCGGCGGAAGCTCTGGATTCGCGGTCACGGTATTGATGACCTGGACGGCACCGCTGGTCAGCGTGAGCACGATCAGCTCCTCACGTCTCATGGGGTTCGTTTCGGATGGGGGTCTGCCCCACCCTCCCCACTGCGATGTGCGGCAAACCATCACGGCGGGCGAACTTTTCGACGCGGAGAGTGAGGAGGGCCTCAGCCGGCGTTGGGGGCGAGGGCCCGCACGGCCTCGGCCGGCGACAGCCCGCCGCCCGGGACGATCGCCAGCACGGGCGTGGTGAGCCCGTTGTCGACGTACTCGCGGATCCGCGCCCGGCACGCCTCCGGGGAGCCGTGCACGATCAGGTCGTCGACGACCTCGTCCGGGATGACCTCCAGGGCCTTCTTGCGGTCGCCGGCGGCCCACGCCTCGTTCATCGGGCGCAGCGCCTCGCCGCGGCCGAGCCACTGGTGGAACGCCCGGTAGACCGGCACGTTCATGTACGCGGCGATCATCCAGCGGCCGATGCCGCGGGCCTCCTCCGCGTTGCCGGTCGGGCAGACGAACAGCCGCGCGACCAGCTCCGGCGCGTCGCCGAGCTCGCCGCGGACCGTCCGGACGTCCTTGGGCGCGAGCCAGTTGGTGATCGCGCCGTCGGCCTCCCGGGCGGCGAGCCGCAGCATGCCGGGACGCAGCGCGGCCAGCACGATCGGCGGCGGCGTCGCGGGCGCGTTCTCGAGCTTGAAGCCCTTGACCGAGAAGGTCTCGTAGTCCTCCTTGACCTTCTCGCCGGCGAGCGCCTTGCGCAGGAAGCGCAGGGTGTCGCGGGTGCGCTTGTACGGCTCGGTGAACGGGATGCCGTTCCAGCGCTCGACGATCGTGTCGGACGAGGTGCCGATGCCGAGGACGAACCGTCCGGGCGCGAGGTCGGCGAGGGTCGCGGCGTGCGAGGCCAGCAGGGCGGGGCCGCGGGTGTAGACCGGCACGATCGCCGGGCCGAGGCGCAGCGCCGGGTCCCACTGGGAGGCCAGGGCGAGCGGGGTGAAGGCGTCGGTGCCGTTGGTCTCGGCGGACCAGGCGTCGGTGTAGCCCAGCTCGGACAGGCCCGCGACGATCTCGCGGTGCTCGGCCAGCGGGACGCCGGTCAGCGGAATGGTCAGTCCCCAGCGCGACATGTCTCTCCTCAGGCGATCGAGGCGCGGATGGTGGAGCCGCCGTCGATGACGAGGGTCTGCCCGGTCATCCAGGACGCGGTGTCGCCGGCCAGGAACACCGCGGCGTTGGCGATGTCCTCGGGCTCGCCGATGCGGCCGAGCGGCATGTGCTTGCCGATCTGCTCCTCGTTGTTCTCCCACAGGGCGCGGGCGAGGTGCGTCTTGACCAGGCCGGGGGCGATGCAGTTGACGCGGACCTTCGGCGCCAGCTCCATCGCGAACTGGCGGCTGAGGTGGATCACCGCGGCCTTGGTGGCGTTGTAGTAGCCGATGCCGTGCTCGGTCGACAGGCCGCCGACGGAGGCGATGTTGATGATCGAGCCGCCGCGCTCGGCGAGGGACGCGCGCCACGCGAGCTGCGTCCACTGCACGATCGCGAACTGGTTGATCTCGACGGTCTTGGCGGCGGCGGCGGGCTCGATGTCGGCCATCGGGCCGAAGTAGGGGTTGGTTCCGGCGTTGTTGACCAGGACGTCCAGGCCGCCGAACTCGGCGACGGCGGCGTCCACGCAGGCGGCGGCCTCGTCGGCGTGGCCGACGTGCGCGGCCTTCGCCAGCACCCCGGCCTCCGGGCTGGCCGCGCGGATCTCCTCCGCGACCGCGTCCAGCGACTCCTGCTTGCGGGAGGAGATGACGACGTTGGCGCCCTCGGCGGCGAGGGCGAAGGCGATCGCCTTCCCGATGCCCCGGGACGCCCCGGTGATCAGGGCCGTCTTCCCCTGAAGTCCAGTCCGCATCCGCGTTTTCCCTTCTCGGCTGACCCTTCAATACAGAATCCGACTCGGTTCACTGTAGCGTAAGTGACTGACGAGTCAGTTAGCTGCCCCGTCCAGCCCACCGCCGCGCTCCAGTTCGCGGCCGCGCTCCAGCACGAACGCGCGGAAGCCCTCCACCACGGGCGGGCGCGTCCGCTCCGGCGCCCAGACCAGGCCGATCGTCCGCACCCCGCCGGGGTCGGCGAGGGTGAGGTGCCGCACGCCCGGGATCTCCTCGCCCGCCGGCGGCGGCGCCACGATCGCGACGCCGAGCCCCGCCGCGACCAGCCCCCGGACGGTCGAGGTCTCCTCCCCCTCGAACGCGATCCGCGGCCGGGCCCCGCACGTCCCGAACAGCTCCTCGGTCACCGCCCGCAGGCCCGTCCCCTCCTGGAACGCGACGAACGGCTCGTCCAGGACGTCCCGTACCCGGGCCCGGGCCCGGGTACGGGACGCCAGCCGGTGGTCGGTCGGCACGGCGAGCTGGAGCCGCTCGGTGACGAGCGGACGCCAGGCCAGCGCGGGGCCGGCCGGGCGCGGGCTGGTGATCGCGAGGTCGGCGCGGCCGTCCAGCACCATCGCGGCGACCCGCTCGGACCGGTCCTGGCTGAGCCGGAACGTCACGCCGGGATGGTCGCTCCGGTACCGGCGGATCAGGCCGGGGACGAACGACGGGCCCTGCGTGTGCAGGAACGCCAGCGACACCTCGCCGTGCTCGGGGTCGGCGGCCTGCGCGAGCGCCCGCCGCGCGGCCTCCTCCTCGGCGACGAGCCGCCGCGCGTGCTCGGCGAACACCCGCCCGTAGCGGCTGAGCGCGACGCCGCGCCCGACCCGGTCGAACAGCGGCGCGTCCAGCTCCCGTTCGAGCCGGGCGATGGCGCGGGACAGCCCGGGCTGGGAGACGCGCAGCTCGGACGCGGCGTTCGTCACATGCCCGTGCTCGGCGACCGCCAGGAACCACCGCACACTCTGCAGATCCATGCACTCATGATGAATCCGCATCAGTTCGTGCGCAAACGCTCATTGGACGCATGAGACCTGGCAGCGGACCCTGAAGTCCATGACCATCGCACCGTCCCTGGAGGCTCCCGAACGGCACCGGCTGGGCTCGCCCGGCCTGCGCCGCGTCAACCTCGCCCTCTTCGCGGCCGGGCTCACCACGTTCATGTCGCTCTACTGCACGCAGGCGCTGCTGCCGGAACTGTCGGAGAGCTTCGGCGTCTCCCCCGCCCGGTCGAGCCTGCTGGTCTCGCTCGCCACCGGCGCGGTGGCGCTCGCGGTCATCCCGGTCAGCTCGCTGTCGGAGCGGTACGGCCGGACGCGCGTGATGATCGTGTCGTCGGTGGCGTCCGCGCTGGTCGGGCTTTTGATCCCGCTGTGCACCTCGTTCACCGCGCTCGCCGCGGTGCGGACGCTCCAGGGGCTCGCGCTCGCCGGGGTGCCCGCCGTCGCGATGGCCTACCTCGCCGACGAGGTGCACGGCGAGCACCTGGGGAGCGCGATGGGCCGCTACGTCGCCGGGACGGGCATCGGCGGCGTGCTCGGACGGATCGTCCCCGGCCTGGTCACCGACGTCGCGGGCTGGCGGTGGGCGCTCGCGGCGACCGGGATCCTCGCGCTCGCCTTCACGGTCGCGTTCTGGCTGCTGCTGCCGCCGTCGCGGTTCTTCCGCCCGGCCCGCGTCGACTACCGGCCGCTGCTCACCCACCTGCGCGACCCCGGGCTGCGGCGCCTCTACCTGATCGCGCTGACCGCGATGGCCGGGTTCGTCACCGTCTACAACTTCCTGACGTACCGGCTGCTGGACGCCCCGTTCCATCTTCCGTACGCCGTGGTCAGCATGATCGCCGTGATGAACGTCGCGGGGTCGGTGGCGTCAGCGCGGGCCGGGATCCTCGCGGACCGGTCCGGGCGGCGGAAGGTGCTGGTCGGCTCGATCGTGCTGGCGGCGGCCGGGCTGTGCCTGACGCTGCCCTCCGCCCTCCCCCTGGTCGGGTTCGGGCTGCTCGTCTTCACGGTCGGGTTCTTCGGGACGCACGCCGTGGCGAGCGGCTGGGTCGGGCGGCGGGCCTCGACGGCCCGCGCGCAGGCGTCCGGCCTGTACCTGTTCGCGTACTACCTGGGCAGCAGCATCGGCGGGACGGCCGGCGGCGTCGCCTACGAGCGCGGCCACTGGACCGGCACCGGCCTGTACGTCCTGGTCCTGCTGGGGGTCGCGCTGCTGGCCGCCGCCGGGATGAAGTCTGCCCGCTGGGTGGGACACCGCTCTTTCTAACAGACGCTTGGTTGTTAACCTGCGCGCGTGACCACCACCGCCAAGAAACGCCTTCCGGCCGTCGAGGGCTGGTTCACCGCCGCGGACGGGGACGTGCGGCTGCTCGGCACCCGCTGCTCGTCCTGCGGGACGCCCTACTTCCCGCGCAACGAGCTGGCCTGCCGGAACCCGCGCTGCACCGGCCCGAAGGACGGCTCGGAGCTGGCCGAGTACGCGCTGTCCGCACGCGGGCGCGTCTGGTCGTACGCGGACGCGCGCTACAAGCCGCCGGCCCCGTACGTGTCGCCCGACCCGTTCGTCCCCTACACCGTCGCGGCCGTCGAGCTGGACGCCGAGAAGATGGTCGTGCTCGGCCAGGTGGCGCCCGGCTGCACCGTGGACGACCTGGAGGTCGGCATGGAGGTCGAGCTGACCGAGGGCGTCCTCTACGAGGACGACGAGGCCGAGTACACCGTCTGGATGTGGAGGCCGGTCAAGTGAGTCGCGACATCGCCGTCCTCGGCGCGGGCATGCACCCGTGGGGCAAGTGGGGGCGCAACTTCGTGGAGTACGGCCTCGCCGCGGCCCGCGCCGCGCTGGCCGACGCCGGGCTGACCTGGCCGGACGTCCAGTACGTGGCGGGCGCGGACACCATCCGCAACGGGTACCCCGGGTTCGTCTCGGGCGCGACGTTCGCGCAGGCGCTCGGCTGGAACGGCGCGCGGGTGTCCAGCTGCTACGCGGCGTGCGCGTCCGGCGCGCAGGCGATCGCGTCGGCGCGCGCGCAGATCCTGGCGGGGCTGTGCGACGTGGCGCTGGTCGTGGGCGCGGACGCGGCGCCGAAGGGCTTCTTCAAGCCCGTCGGCGGCGACCGCCCGGACGACCCGGACTGGCTGCGGTTCCGCCTCCTCGGCGCGACCAACCCGATCTACTTCGCGCTGTACGCGCGCCGCCGGATGGCGATCCACGGCGCGACGCTCGACGACTTCGCCGCCGTGAAGGTGAAGAACGCCCGGCACGGGCTCGCCAACCCGAACGCCCGGTACCGCAAGGAGGTGACGCTGGAGGACGTCCGCGAGTCCGCCGTCGTCGCCGACCCGCTGCGGCTGCTGGACATCTGCGCGACCAGCGACGGCGGCGCCGCGCTCGTGCTGACCTCGGTGGAGTTCGCACGCAGGCACGGCATCGCCGACCCGGTGCGGCTGTCCGGGCTGTCGACGGTGACGCCGACGTTCCCGAAGACCGTCGTCGACCTGCCCGACTTCGCGACGGACTCCGCGCTCGCGGTGCCCGAGCCGGAGCGCCCGTTCCGGGCCTCGCTCGCGCACGCCGCCTACGAGGAGGCCGGCATCGGCCCGGACGAGCTGTCGCTCGCCGAGGTGTACGACCTGTCCACCGCCCTGGAGCTCGACTGGTACGAGGACATCGGGCTGTGCGAGGTCGGCGGCGCCGAGGAGCTGCTGCGGTCCGGCGCGACGGCGCTCGGCGGCCGGGTCCCGGTGAACCCGAGCGGCGGGCTCGCGAGCTTCGGCGAGGCCATCCCGGCGCAGGCGATCGCGCAGGTCTGCGAGCTGACCTGGCAGCTGCGCGGGCGGGCGGAGGGCCGCCAGGTCGAGGGCGCCCGCGCGGGCATCGCGGTCAACCAGGGGCTGTTCGGGCACGGCTCCGCGATGATCGCGGTCCGCTGACGGTTCCGGGGCGCGCGGCGGGCTCTGGGTGCGCCGCGGGCTCTGGGCGCGCGGCGTCCGGCATGAGACGATCCGCCGGTGGGCGTTCCACCGGCGGGGAGCCCGCCCGTGGGCGACCGGCCGGGCGGCGACGGCGAGCGCGGGGGTGACGATGGACCGGGACGGCGGGGACCCGCGGCGGCTTCCCTCCGGCCGGCACCGGCTGTCCCGCGACTACGTCGCCGGGCACCAGGTCGCGCGCATTCTCGCCGCCGTCGTGGAAATCGCCGGGACCGAGGGATACCGCACCCTGACCGTCGATTCCATCATCGCCAATGCGGGCGTTTCACGGGCGACGTTCTACGTCCATTTCAAGAACAAGGACGATGCCTTTCTGCGGGCCACTGACGTCGTCGTCGAGCAGATGATGGACCGCGTCGTGCACGCCTATCAGGGCGAGCCGGACGCCACCGGGCGGGTCCGGGCGAGCCTCGGCGCGCTGCTGGGCTACCTGTCCGAGAACCCGCGCGCGGCACGGATGTGCGTCGTGGAGTCGATGTCGGCGGGCCCGCTCGCGGCCGAGCGCCGCGACCGCGCCCTGGCCGCGTTCACGCAGGTCGTGACCGACAACATGCACGAACTGTTCCCGCACTACCCGAATCCGGAGCTGATGGCGGAGACCGTCGTGGGCGGGATCTACCAGGTCGCGTACTCGCGGATCGCGCGCGGCGAGACCGAGAACCTCCCCGAGCTGCGCGACGGCCTGCTGCACACGTTCGCGGTGCCGGATCCGGATCGCTGGGGACCGGACGCCCCGTCCCGCGAACCGGAATCCGCTGCGCGGGGGCCGCAGGCGTCCCGGACCGAGTAGAGCGGCGGCCGCCGGCCATTCCGGCGGGCCCGCAGGAGTTGGCGGCGGGCGCGCACTTTTGGGAAACGCGACCGTTTTTCATTAGCGTCCAGCGCACCCCGTCGGGCCGTTCCGGCACGTGCCCGCAGCGCCGCCGGAGCGCATTGGTCCAGTTGAAGCCCGCGATGCCAGCGGACACCGGGAAGGTCAGGGAAACCGGTGGCCGGATACGGCCAGCGCGGCCGGGAACCGGAATGACCAGCCAGTCAGCTCCGGTGCGGCCACCCGGTCACCGCACACCTGCGCGTTCACCGGCCGCCCCCACCGAGCGTGACCGCTATCACACCGGACCGTCGACCATATTCGGACATCGACCGCTGCCATAACCCGAAAGCTGAAACCCGGTCGAGGGCGGCGCCGGAATGGTCCGCCACTTGATGAACGCCGTCATTCATGGTTCTGTCCGATTGCTGCGGCGTCCACGGCGCGGTCCCGGGCCCAGGCCGTGCGGACGCCGTGCTCCCAGGTCTCCCACCCTGAAAGAGACAGCATGAGAAAGCTCGGCACGATCGCCATTCCACTCGTCGGCTCCACCGCGCTGCTCATCGGCCTGGCCGGCTCCGCCCTCGCGTCCGGCACCATCACCTCCGGCGGCTCCCCCTACACCGGCGACGTCCTCGCCACCAACCTCGGCAACGTGACGCTGTCCGGGCTCAGCAGCCTGGGCTCGATCATCAACACCTGCACCGGCGCGTCCCTCGGCGCCTACACCAAGTCCGACGGCACCGGCGGGCAGCTCAACAGCGTGTCGCTGACCGGTTGCACCAACAACCGCGGCGGCACCACCACGGTCACCGCGCTCAACCTGCCCTACACCGGCGGCCACGTCGACTACGACTCCACGCACGCGAGCAACCGCGACGGCACGATCACCATCAACGCGCCGAACCCCTCGGTGGACGTCAAGGCCGTCCTCACCCTGCCCGCCTGGGGCATCTCCAGCATGGAGTGCCACTACGGCCTGACCACCTCCACGCCGCTGACCATCAACGTCTACAACCCGGCCAACGCCAACAAGCCCGTCCCGTCCAACTCGCACGGGCAGGGCAAGCTGGCGGGCCAGGCGCTGCAGTTCCTCTCCGGCGACAGCAGGTGCCCGGCCTCGGCCTCGGCCTCGGCCAACGGCAACTTCCAGATCCTCACCAGCCCGGGCGGCGCCGACCTGACGCTCGGCCCGTGATCCCATCCCCCTGACCCCCTCCCCACCCCACCCCACGGGACGGGCCGTGCTCCCACGGCCCGTCCCACCCCCTTCGCCCGGAGCACCCATGCGCCTCTCCCTCCGCCGCCGGCTCCAGGCCGGCGCCGCCTCCCTCGCCGTCACCGGCGGCCTGCTCGGCGGGCTCGCCACCGCCCCCGCCGCGTCCGCCGACACCCTGCCGGCCTTCGACTTCTCCGCCTGCCCGGCCCTGCCCTCCGGCGCCGACCCGGCGTACGCGCAGTGCAACGTCGCCGTCACCACCGGCGGGACGATGCAGCTCGGCTCCATCAAGGAGACGATCTCCGCCCCGATCACGCTCACCTACACCACCGGCTTCGACCCCGTCACGCTGGAGGAGTACACGATCTTCGGCTCGTTCAAGGCGAGCCGGTTCCAGGTGCAGCCGGGGCTGTTCGGCGACCCGTTCGTCACGGCCATCTACGCCCAGCCGCAGTACGCCGGCGGCCTCAACACCGACGGCGGCACGCTGAACCTGAACCTCAAGGTCAACGTGCAGAACCCGCTGCTCGGAAGCAAGTGCTACATCGGGTCCAACACGAAGCCGATCGCGCTGCACCTCACGCCCGGCACGACGAACCCGCCGCCGCCCAACACGCCGATCTCCGGTACGCCGCCCGAGGTCGTCGGCACCAACCCGACCGTGCTGAAGACCACCGTCGTCGACAACGCCTTCGCGGTGCCGAAGGCCGACGGCTGCGGGCTGGACCTCGGCGTCGAGAACTGGGCCGTCGACCTGTACGCCGGGCTGCCCTCCGCGGCGGGCCGCAACACGGCGGTCTTCAACCAGTACGTGGCCTACAAGACCTACACCGAGCTTCCCTAGCCCGGCGCGCGACCGCCGCGCCGCGACCGGCCCGCGCCGCCCCTCCCCGCCGCGGGGGCGCGGGCTTCCTCACCCCATGGAGTTGACACGATGAGAGCACCCTTCCGGCGGCTCGCCGCCACGGCGCTCGGCGCGGGCCTCGCCGCCCTGGCCGTCACCGGCCTGACCCGGCCGGCGAGCGCGCAGGACGTCCCCCCCGGCCTGGACTTCGACGACTGCCCGCCCGCCGACCGGCTGCCGGCCGGGTACGACCCGACCTTCTCGATGTGCAGCGTGACGGTGATCGGCGGCGGGCGGCTGAAGATCGGGTCGATCGACCAGACGATCACCCAGCCGATCAAGATGACCTGGGCGAACGGCTACGACCCGGTCACCCTGGAGTCCTGGGCGGTCTTCGGCCCGATGCGGGCCGAACCGCAGCGGGTGAAGGGCGGCGTGCTCGGCGTCGACGGCTCGGACTTCATCCCGCTGCTGCAGATCAGCGCCCAGCCGCAGCTGGCCGCCGACCCGGAGCTGGCCCCCGAGGGCGCGATCGCGCTGCGCCTCAAGCTCAAGATCAAGACGATCAACCCGCTGCTCGGCGACACCTGCTTCATCGGCGGCGACTCCGACCCGATCGTGCTGAACCTGACCTACACCACCACCGACCCGCCGCCGCCGAACAAGCCGATCACCGGCACCGGGCCGCACGACGCCGGCGACGGCGTCATCGCCTCCACGCCGGTCGACAACGCCTTCGCCGTGCCGAAGTCGTCGGGCTGCGGCTGGAACGGCATCCTCAACGGGATCGCCGACTTCCGCGCGGGCCTGCCGTCCGCCGCGGGCAACAACACGGCGATCTTCGACTCGTACACGAAGACCAGGACGTACGCCGAGATGGCGAACGCGTCCTGACGCGGGGGCCGGTCCGTTCCGTCCGGTGCGGACCGGCCCGTCCGGCGTGCTCAGTCCGCGTTGCGGGACACGTGGACGGCCCAGGCGATGAGGGGCGCCTGGAACGGGAGGCGGCCGTAGGCGGCGGCGCGGAGCGGGAGGGGCTTGTCGCGCCAGTCGCGGGCCATCTTGACGTTGGCGGGGAAGACGGCGGCCATGAGGCCGGCCGTGGCGAGGGCGCCGGCGCGGCGGGTGCGCGGGTGGGCGACGGCGGCGGCGCACGCGAGTTCGGCGACGCCGCTGAGGTAGGTCCAGGTCCGGGGGCCGCCGGGCAGCCCCTTCGGGATGATCGCGTCGAACGGCCGGGGGGCGATCAGGTGGGCGGCGCCCATCCCGGCCATGAGGGCGACGAGGCGGCGCGTCGCGCGCGACGAGTCGGTCATGCCCGAAGTCTGGCAGATCAGACGCCACGTCCAATAGGGCCGGGCTCCGACGGGCCGATGTGACCGAGGTCACCACCGGGATCCGTGTGACGTGCGGCGGAGCGGTCACGTGTCTGATGTCACCGTTTCGGCGGGTGTGTTCGGTTTCTTCGCAGAGCTATCTTTGTACTGACTGGTCAGTGCAAAAAGGGTTCGCGGAGGTACCGATGGCAACCGAGACTCCAGGGGCGGTCGCCGCGGCCGGGGGGACCGCCGCGGCCGTCTCTGGACCCGCCGGCGGCTCCGGGGCGGGCGGGGGCCTTCCCGGAGCCCGCCGCGGCCCCGGTACCGCACGAGGCGGGGCGGCCGTCCGGACGCGGGGCCTCTCGCTCCGCGGCGCGCGCGGACGGGTGTTCCAGGACGTGGACCTGGACGTCCCCGCCGGCGGCCTCGCCGCGGTGAGCGGCATCGCCGGGTCCGGGCGCACCGCGCTGCTGCTGGCCCTCGGCGGCCGCATGAAGCCGGCCGCGGGCACCGGCACCGTCGGCGGGGTCCCGCTGGACGACCTGCGCGCGGTGCAGCGGATCGCGGCGCTCGGGATCGTCCCCGGGGTGACCGGGCTCGATCCGGCGCTGACCGTCCGGGAGCACGTGCGGGAGGCGCTCGCGCTCCACGAAGGCGTCCTCGGCCGGTTCCGCGGGCGGAACGCCCGGATGCGCGCCGCGCTCGACCGCGCGGGCCTGGACGTCGATCCCCGCACGCTCGCCGAGGACCTCGATCCCGACGAGGCGCAGCTGCTGGGTGCGGCGCTGGCGCTCGTCGGTGAGCCCCGCCTTCTCCTGCTGGACGACGTCGACGAGGGCCTGCCCGCCCACCGGCAGCGCCCGCTCTGGCGGCGCCTTCGCGCCATCGCCGACTCCGGAGTCACCGTCATCGCCACCTGCCACGACCCGGCTCCGGCCATGGGCATCGCCCAGACCGTGGTCCACCTGCCCTAACTCCGACCTTCAGACACAGGGAGATCCCCCCGATGAGGCTTCCCGCGTTGACGCCGGGCGGTCTGGAACTGCGCCGGTTCGCCCGGAACCGGCTGACGCGCATCGCGCTGGCCGGGCTGGTCCTGCTGCCGCTGCTGTATGCGGGTCTCTACCTCTGGTCCTTCTGGGATCCGTACGCACGGCTGCGGCACGTGCCGGTGGCCCTCGTCGTCCAGGACCAGCCCGCCAAGGCCGACGGCAGGACGGTCCACGCGGGCGCCGACCTCGCCGGCGAGCTGAAGAAGCGGCAGGTCTTCGACTGGAAGACGGTCTCGGCGGAGAAGGCGGCGGAGGGCGTCCGGTCCGGGAAGTACTACATGTCGCTGACGATCCCGGCGGACTTCAGCGCGCGCATCGCGTCGCCGTCCGGGAGCGGGACGCCGACGGCGGCGGGGCTCCGGCTCCAGCTGAACGACGCGAACAACTACGTCGTCGGGACGCTCGCGCAGGCCGCGTTCAAGGAGATCAGCGCCGCCGCGAGCGGGAACGCCGTGCACGGCTACCTGGACCAGATCTTCCTGTCGTTCGACAAGCTCCACGCGAAGCTCGGCAAGGCCGCCGACGGCGCGAGCGAGCTCGCCGACGGGTCGGGGCAGGCGCACGACGGCGCGGGGAAGCTCGCGAAGGGCGCGGGCGACGCGAAGGCCGGGGCCGGGAAGCTGAAGGGCGGCATCGACGAGGCCCGGTCGGGCGGCGGGCGGCTCACGTCCGGGCTGGACGACCTGCGCACCGGAACCGTGCAGGTCGCGGCGGGCATGCAGAAGCTGACCACCACCGTCGACAAGGCCGGCGACACCCTCGTCCCGCTGCTGCGCGACCGCGCGCCCGAGATCCGGCAGGCGGCGCTGCTCGTCGCTCAGGGCGCGGACGTCCTCGCCGACGGCGCCGGGCGGCTGCCCGCGCAGACCGGCGCCGCCGTGACGCAGGCCGAGAAGGCGCAGAGGGAACTGGACGCCTACCTCGCCGCGCACCCGGAGGTGCCGGCGAACGTCCGGCAGGACCTGTCGCGGGCCGCCGCGCAGGTCGTCACCGTCGCCCGGCGGGTCGACGGCTACATCCGCGACCACACCGGCGACCTGCGCAAGGTCGCCGCCGACGCCCGGACCGTCGAGACCGCCGCGCGCACGCTCGCCAAGGACGCCCCGTCCCTCGCCGCGAAGGTCGACCGGGCACGCCGGGACGTCGACCGCCTCAACGCCGGGACGAAGCAGGTGAACGCGGGCGCGGGACAGCTGCTGTCCGGATCGTCCCAGCTCACGAGCGGTCTGGGTGCGCTGTCAAGCGGCGCGGGGCAGTTGGAGAACGGTCTCGGGCGGCTGTCCGGCGGCGCGGTGACGCTGGAGACGGCGCTCGCGCAGATCGCCGACGGCAACCACGACCTCGCCCGGGGACTGAACGACGGCGTCGCGCAGATCCCGTCCTACTCCGACGGCGAGCGGAACGCGCGCGACGACATGATGAGCAACCCGGTGCGGCTGGCCAGTTCCACCGACAACAAGGCGCCGAACTACGGCACCGGTTTCGCGCCGTTCTTCGTGCCGCTGTCGCTGTGGGTCGGCGGGATGATCATCTACATGCTGCTGCGGCCGCTGAACCCCCGCGCGCTCGCGGGCACCGCGCCCGGCCGCCGCGTCGCCCTCGCCGGCTGGCTGCCCGCCGCGGCGATCGGCGCCGCCCAGGCCTGCGTGGTGCTGGCCGTCCTGCACGTCGCGCTCGGGCTGCGCGCCGCGCACTGGGCCGGGCTCGCCGGCTTCCTGGTGCTGGCGTCCGCCGCGTTCCTCGCCGTGATCCAGTGGGTGAACGCGCGGTTCGGGCCGATCGGCCGGATCATCGCGCTGGCGCTGCTGATGCTCCAGCTCACCTCCGCCGCCGGCACGTACCCGATCGAGACGAGCCCCGGCTTCTTCCAGGCGATCCGGCCCTGGCTGCCGATGCCCTGGGTCGTCGACGCCGTCCGGCACCTGATCAGTGGCGGCGACCTCACCTCGGTATGGCAGGGTTGTGCGGTGCTGGTCGCGTTCCTGGCCAGCGGGCTCGCGCTCACCGCCCTGGCCGTCCGGCACAACCGGGTGTGGACGATGAAACGCCTGCACCCGGCGCTGGAGCTCTAGGACGCCCGAGTGGGGGAGGCGGGGACGTGGCGCGCAGCGCGACCCGGGAGAAGCTGTTCACCGCGGCGATCGAGCTGATCGCCGAGAGCGGGCTGGCCGCCACCACCGTCGACCAGATCGCCGAGCGCGCCGGCGTCGCCAAGGGCACCGTCTACTACAACTTCGGCAGCAAGTCCGCGCTGTTCGCGGCGCTGCTGGAGTACGGGGTGGACCGCCTCGCCACCGCGCTGCGGGACGCCGCGTCCGGCCGCCCGCCGCTGGACGCGCTGGAGGCCGTGGTCAGCGCGGAGCTGGCGTTCATCGGCGAGCACGAGTCGTTCGCCCGGCTGCTGATCGCCGAGACGTGGCGGTCGGGCGGCGACTGGCAGCACACGGCCCGGCTCATCCGGGAGCGCGCCATCGGCGTCGTCGCGGACGTGCTGCGCGCCGCCGTCGAGGCGGGCGACCTGCGCGCCGACCTCGACACCGGCACCGCCGCGTCCGCGGTGTTCGGCATGGTGCTGACGGTCGCGCTCGACTGGCGCGCCCTCGACCCGGACCGCCCCTTCACCGACGTCCACGCCACCCTGATGGCGCTCCTGCGCGGCCGCCTGACCGCGGTCTAGGGGAGGTCGCGGACCTGCTCGATCACGCCGGGCATGGCGGCGTTGTTGGCGGTGATCCAGTCGAGGAGGACGGCGACCTGCTCGTCGGTGTAGCCCGCGAGGCGCTCGCGGAAGACGCGGGCGATGGGCTCGAAGTACTCGCTGAACCGGGCGACGTTCTCCGGGACGAGCTCGACGATCACGCGGCGGCGGTCGTCGGGGTCGCGGGTGCGCTTGACGTAGCCGGCCTTCTCCAGCCGGTCGATCACGGCGGTGATGGCGCCGCCGGTGGTGATGCCCATCAGCTCGGCGAGCCGGCCGGGGGTCTGCGGGCCGTCGAGGGTGAGGGCGTTGACGCACTGGGCGTCGGTGACGTTCATCCCCGCCTTGCTCGCGGTCGCGTGGTGCAGCAGCACGGTGAACATCGTGGAGCGCTGCATCCCCTGCTGCAGTTCCGCCATCATCCGCGCGCGGTCCGGGATCGACACGCCCCACCTCTCGTCTATTTCTCTACCCTAGAGAGACTCAGATTCGGAGCGACTCTCTGCGGGAGAGTCTAGTGGTTCGGTGACGGAACGGACCAGCCTGGGGGCGGCGGGCCGCTGTGGTGAACGAGACACTTCCGGCGATCCGGGGCACAAAAGGAGCGGCACTACGATGGTTTTTGTTAGGACCACTAAACAGGCGGTCCGCTCCTGGCCCCGGATCCCACGAAGGTCCGGGGCCGACCGCTATCCGGCGTCCGCGTCCTGGGCGACCTGCTTCGCCCAGCGGTAGTCCGCCTTCCCCGCCGGCGACCTCTTCATCTCCGGGACGAACGCGTACACGCGCGGCACCTTGTAGCCCGACAGCTCCTTGCGGCAGTGCGCGTCCAGGTCCTCGACCGCCGGCCGCCCGCCCGACGGCTGGATCACCGCCGCGACCCGGTTGCCCCAGCGCTCGTCCGGGACGCCCGTCACCACCGCGTCGTACACGCCCGGATGCCCCTTGAGGACGGCCTCGACCTCCTCCGGGAACACCTTCTCGCCGCCGGTGTTGATGGCCTGCGACCCCCGCCCGTAGACGGCGATCGTCCCGTCCTCCTCGACGGTGGCGATGTCACCGGTCAGCAGCCAGCGCTTCCCGTCGACGACCGGGAACGTACGGGCGGTCTTCTCCGGGTCGTTGTAGTAGCCGTGCGCGATGTAGCCGGTGCGCGCCACCTGCCCGATCACGCCCGACCCCGGCTTCACCGGCTGGAGCCCATCGTCCAGGACGGTGACGTTGTCCACGTCCGGCGCGAACTTCAGCCCCTTCTCCGGGGTCGAGGCCGCCGTCGCCTCCGCCGTCGAGCCCGACTCCGTCGACCCGAACCGGTCCAGGATCATCGTGTTCGGCAGCAGCTTCTGGATCCGGTCCCGGACCGTCCCGGTGAGGATCGCGCCCGTCGACACGAACGCCAGCAGCGACGAGGTGTCGTACCCGCCGCGCGCCAGCTCCTCGGCCATCGGGATCGCCATCGCGTCGCCGGTGATCGTCACCGAGTTGACCTTCTCCCGCTCGATCGTCCGCCAGATCCCGGCGGCGTCGAACTTGCGGTCGTAGACCAGCGTCGCGCCCATGAACCAGGTGATCCACGTGGCCATCTGCGCGGCGCCGTGCATCAGCGGCGCGATCGGCATCATGATCATCGGCCCGCCGTTGCGGGCCAGCTCGACGACGTCCTCCGGCTTGTCCGGGCGCGGGAACGTCGGGTTCCAGAACGCCAGCAGCATCTGCTCGGTCGACCACATGACGCCCTTCGGCATCCCGGTCGTCCCGCCGGTGTAGATGATGTAGGTGTCGTCGGCCGAGCGGGCCGGGAAGCCGCGCGTCCCCGGCTGCGCCGCCAGCGCCTCGTCGTAGCGGACGGCGCCGTCGATCGACGGCGCGCCCCCCACGGCGATCAGGTGCGTCAGCTCCGGCGCGTCCGGGACCGTCGCGGCCACCCGGTCCTCGAACTCCACGTCGTACAGCAGCGCGACGCTGTCGGAGTCCCGGTAGATGTAGAGGAGCTCGTTCTCCACGTACCGGTAGTTGACGTTGATCGGCACGGCCCGGATCTTCATCGCCGCGAGCAGCGCCGCCGCGTACTCGACGCCGTTGTACAGCTGCATCGCGATGTGCTGCCCGGGCCGCACGCCCGCCGACTCCAGATGGTGCGCGAGCCGGTTGGCGTGCTCGTCCAGCTCGGCGTAGGTGAGCCGCCGGTCGCCGCAGACCACCGCGACGCGGTCCCCGATCGCGTCGGCGACTCCTTCGAACAGGTCAGCGTGGTTGTACTCCATCGGACGCCCTCCGGAGGGGTCATCGCGCCACGTACAGGAACATGTACAGGAAAAAGGCCCGGCGGGGAACCTAGGGCTTGTCGTCGCCGACGACCCACATCGCGAAGAACTGGGCGCCGCCGCCGTAGGCGTGGCCGAGCGCGCGGCGCGCCCCGTCCACCTGGTGGTCGCCGGCCTGTCCGCGCACCTGGAGCGCCGCCTCGGCGAACCGGATCATCCCGGACGCGCCGATCGGATTGGACGACAGCACGCCGCCGGAGGGGTTCCACGGGATGTCCCCGTCGAACGCCGTCGCGCCGGACTCGGTGAGCTTCCAGCCCTCGTTCTCGCCGCAGAACCCGAGGTTCTCCAGCCACATCGGCTCGTACCAGGAGAACGGCACGTACACCTCGGCGCAGTCCAGCTCGCGGCGCGGGTCGCTGATGCCGGCCTGCCGGTACACGTCCGCCGCCGCGTCCTTGCCGCCCTGCGGGCTGACGCTGTCGCGGCCCGCGAACTGCATCGGCTCCGACCGCATCGACGTGCCGTGCACCCACGCGGGCTTGCCCGGCGCCTTCTTCGCCGCGTCCTCGGACGCCAGCACCATCGCGCAGGCGCCGTCGGACGACGGGCAGGTCTCCAGGTAGCGGATCGGCTCCCACAGCATCGGCGTCGACTCGACCATCTCGCGGGAAATGCCGGGGATCCTCAGGTGGGCGTACTGGTTCCGCAGCGCGTTCTGCCGGTCCTTCACCGCGACGAGCGTGCCGATGTGGTCGGGCGCGCCGGACCGGGCCATGTAGGCGCGGATGTGCGGCGCGAAGTAGCCGCCGGCCCCGACGACGAGGGACGTCGTGAACGGCCCGTTCACCGTCAGCGCCCACGTCGCGTTCGACTCCGACTGCTTCTCCCACGCGATCGTGAGGACCCGCTCGTGCACGCCGGACTGGATCAGGTTCGCCGCGACGATCGCCGTGGACCCGCCGACCGAGCCGGCCGTGTGCACCCGCATCAGCGGCTTGCCGGTCGCGCCGAGCGCGTCCGCCAGGAACACCTCCGGCATCACCACGCCCTCGAACAGGTCGGGCGCCTTGCCGACGACGACGGCGTCGATGTCCTTCCAGGTCAGCCCGGCGTCGTCGAGGGCCCGGCGGGCCGCCTCGCGCAGCAGGCCGGCCATCGAGACGTCCAGCCGCTTGGTCTTGTACTGGGTCTGCCCGATGCCGATGACCGCACAGGGGTTAGCCATTGTTCTTCTCTCCCGACATCACGCAGACGAGGTTCTGCTGCAGGCAGGGGCCGGACGCGGCGTGCCCGAGCGTCCGGGACGCGGACCCGTCGTGGATACGGGCGGCGGCCTCGCCGATGCGGATGAGGCCGGCCGCCATCAGCGGGTTCGCCGACAGCGCCCCGCCGGACGGGTTGACCGTCACGCCGTCGCCCAGGCCGAGCGCCTCGCGCAGGATCAGCTCCTCGTGGCTGAACTGGGCGTGCAGCTCGGCGACCTCGACCCCGGCCGCGCCGGCCTTCTCCCCCGCGATGCGGGCGGCCTCGGACCGGGTGAGGTCGCGCACGCCGAGGGCGTGCGGCTCGGTGCGGTGGTCGATCCCGGTGATCCACGCGGGCCGCTCGCACAGCTCGCGCGCCCTGTCGCCGGCCGCCAGGACGATCGCCGCCGCGCCGTCGGTGACGGGCGCGACGTCGTAGGGGTGCAGCGGCGCCACGTCGTAGTCCTGCTCGGCGGCCGAGCCCTCGGGGTCCGGCAGGTGCAGCGCGAACGGGTTGTCGCGGCCGGACGCCCGGGACCGCGCCGCGATCGCCCGCAGGTCGTCCTCCTTCACGCCCGCCTTGTCCATGTACGCGCGGGCCTGCATCGCGGCCATCGACACCTGGTCGACGCCGAGCGGCGCCAGCGTGTACGGGTCGAGCTGCTGGTTCATGATCGCGCGCACGTCGCCCTGCGACGACTTGCCGAACCCGTACACCAGCGCCGTGTCGACCTGGCCGATCTGGAGCTTCACCCACGCCTCGTACAGCGCCCACGCGCCGTCCATCTCGACGTGGCTCTCGGAGATCGGCGGCCAGGCGCCCAGCGTGTCGAGCGCGGACACGAACGCGAACGGCGCGCCCTGCAGGTAGTCGCACGAGCCCGAGCAGGTGAACCCGAAGCGGGACAGCCCGGTCCGCTCCTTGATCTCGGTGATCACCGGCAGGACGATCTCGGTCTCCGCGAGCCCCTGGTCCTCGGCGCTGTGCTGACTCTGGACGAACGCGACGACTGCGACATCACGCATTACATGAAGTCCTTGATCTCTTCGAAGGGGACGTCGGGCTCGTCGATCGGCTCGAACCACTTGATGTTGGCCATCGACCGCTCCCACTCCTCGCGGGGCCGCCACGCCGCCTTCACCCGCATGCCCATCCGGACCTGGTCGGCCGGGACGCCCGCGATGAGCGTCAGCATCGTCAGGCCCGCGCCGTCCAGCAGGACGTAGCCGGACACGAACGGCACCTCGGGGGCGCGCGGGTCGGGGATGTTGTTGACCGCGAAGGTGGTGACGGTGCCGGTGTCGGGCAGCTCCACCTCCTCGGTCGTGGGCACGCCGTCGCGCGTGCAGAACCCCTTCATCGGGACGATGACCTTCTCGCACACCGGGCACCGCTGCCCGATGATCCGGCCCTCGGAGATCCCCTCCAGGAAGCGGCCGAGCGCATGGCCGCCCTTCAGCCGGTACTCCAGGCTCGCCTTCGGGTTGATCATGGTGACCTCGGGCTGGAAGCACTCGATGTCGCCGATCGTCCCGGTCCGCTCCGCGCGGTACTTCGGCCGCACCCGCATCCCGGTCTTCAGGGTCTTCGGCGGCTTCGCGCCGGCCTCGAAGACGCCGAGGTCCAGGGCGTGCAGCAGCGCGGTGTCGGCGCCGTCCGGGCGGATCAGCGCCCAGGCGAACGGCCGGTCGAACGGGTGCTCCCTGGCCGGGTTCGGCACCCACGACCAGGTCGTCACGGTGCCGGCGGGGCCGACCTCGACGAACTCGCCGGTGACGTCCTCGCCGGTCTCCGGGTCGTACTCCGCCGGCGGGACCAGCACCCGGCCGCCGGCCGTGCGGACGCCGACGATCCGGCCGTCGCGCAGCTCGCTCAGGAAGCGCCCGATCACCGGGCCGACCGAGCGGGTGTAGCCGCCGGGGAACTCGACGACGTGGTTGATCTCGGTCTCAGATGGCACTGTCGCGGTCCTTCCAGTACGGGTCCCGCAGCTTGCGCTTGAGCAGCTTGCCGTTGGGCTCGCGCGGCATGGTCTCGATGAAGTCGATGGTCTTCGGCCACTTCATCTTCGCCAGCCGGCCCTCGAGGGACTTCAGGATCTCCGCGGCGAGGTCCGGCCCGGGCTCGGCGCCCTCGGCGGGCTCCACGACGGCCTTGATCTGCTCGCCCCACTCGTCGTCGGGGATGCCGAACACGGCGACGTCCGCGACCTTGGGGTGCATGGTGATCTCGTTCTCGATCTCGGCCGGGTAGATGTTCGCCCCGCCGGAGATGATCATGTCGGCCTTGCGGTCGGACAGGAACAGGAACCCGTCCTCGGTCAGGTAGCCGATGTCGCCGACCGTGAAGAAGTCGCGGAGCCGGTTCTTCTCCGTCTTCTCCTTGTCGCCCTTGTACTCGAACTGGACGCCGGCCATCTTCATGTAGATGGTGCCGTGCTGCCCGGTCGGGACCTCGTTGCCGTCGTCGTCGACGATGAGCAGCTCGCTGATCGCCCACGCGTTGCCGACCGTGCCGGGGTGCGCGCGCCAGTCCTGCGGGCTGGCGATCGTGCCGCCGCCCTCGGTGGCCGCGTAGTACTCCCAGATGCAGTCGCCCCACCAGTCGAGCATCTGCTGCTTGATCGGGACGGGGCACGGCGCCGCCGCGTGGATCGCCCACTTCATCGACGACACGTCGTACTTGCTCCGCACGTCCTCCGGCAGCGCCAGCAGCCGCTTGAAGTGCGTCGGGACCATGTGCGTATTGCTGATCCGGTGCTCCTGGATCAGCTTCAGCGTCTCCTCGGCCTCCCACTTGTCCATGTAGACGAGGGTGTGGCCCATCTGCAGCGCCGTCCCGCCGAACTGCGTGACGGCGGTGTGGTAGTTCGGCGAGGTGATCAGGTGCGCCTGGTGCTCGCCGGTCGCCGGCTTGCCGGGCGTCATCCCGAACAGGCCGAGCAGGAACGTCATCAGCTCGGCGCTGTCGTCGGGGTCGAGCCCGGTCAGCGCGCGCTTGACGCCCTTCGGCCGTCCGGTCGTCCCGGACGTGTAGTGCATGGTCGCGCCGGCGCTGCGGTCGTCCGGCAGCGTGTCCGGCCGCCCGTCGACGAGCTCGGCGTACGGCCGGAAGCCCTCGACGTTCCCCCACCCGAACCGGCGGGCCGCGTCGAGCCCGGCCTCGTCGGCGGCCCGCACGCCCTCGGCGGCGTACCGCTCGTGCACGAAGAACGCCTTGGCCTCGCTGTCGCTGACGATGTAGCCGATCTCCGGCCCGGTCAGATGCCAGTTGATCGGCGTGTAGTACCAGCCCGCCTGGAGCGCCGCCAGATAGAGGACGAGCCCCTCGACGCCGTTCGGGACCAGCCCGCAGATCCCGTCCCCGTCCTTGAGGCCGAGCTCGCGGAGCCCGTGGACGAGACGGTTGGAGCGGGCCAGCAGATCGCCCGCGGAGTACTGCGTGCCGTCCGGATCGACGGCGGCGACCCAGTCGGGATCGGCCTGCGCCAACCGCCAAAAGCCCAACGACCCCATCGGATCTCCCTTGCGTGATCACGGTGGGCACCGCCTGCCGGCGGCGCCCGGCGACCAAAGTAGATCACGTTCTCGTTTTGCAGGGCAACCCCTACCGGTAGCGCACCGGCTTAACTAGAATCTGTTCTTGTTTTGCCCCATTTCAGGAGGACCCCATGGCCGAGCGGCTGCCGATCAGCACCGAGCACTGCACCGTCGAGCGGGACGGCCACGTCGTCATCGTCACGATGAACCGCCCCGAGGCGCGCAACGCGCTCAGCACGGCCATGCTGGTCGGTCTCGCCGACGCCTGGGCCTACATGTCCGACACCCCGGAGGTCCGCGTCGGCATCCTCACCGGAGCCGACGGCACCTTCTGCGCCGGCGCCGACCTGAAGGCGATGTCGCAGCCGCCGTCCGACCCCCGCGTCGCCGAGCGCGCCGCGCAGATCCCCGACTACCACTGGAAGGGCCTGCTGCGCGACGGCCGTCCCACCAAGCCGCTCATCTGCGCCATCGAGGGCTACGCCGTCGCCGGCGGCACCGAACTGCTCACCGGCACCGACCTGCGGGTGGTCGCCGAGGGCGCCACCCTCGGCCTCTTCGAGGCCAAGCGCGGCCTGTTCCCCATGGGCGGCTCCGCCGTCCGCCTCCCCCGCCAGATCGGCTACGCCGCCGCCCTGGACATCCTGCTCACCGCCCGCTCGGTCACCCCGCAGGAGGGCCTCGCGATGGGCCTGATCAACAAGGTCGTCCCGGACGGCACCGCGCTCGCCGCGGCCCGCGAGATGGCCGACCAGATCGCCGCCTGCGCACCGCTGTCCGTCCAGGCCATCCTCCGCGCCGTCCGCGAGACCGAGCACCTCCCCGAGGAGGAGGCCCTCAAGGTCTCCGACGAGATCGGCTGGCCCGTCTTCGCCTCCGAGGACGCCAAGGAGGGCTCCAAGGCCTTCAAGGAAAAGCGCGACCCCGTCTACCAGGGCAAGTAACGCGTCCGAGGTCGCGGTACGGGCCGGAGCGTCACCGGGCGGGCGGGGTCTCGGTGCGGAAGGTGTGGCCTAGTTCGGGGCCCAGGCCGAAGTAGTGGCGGAAGTTGTAGATGAGCGGGCTCCACTCGGCCGGGTCCACGTGGTCGGTGCCGGGGACGACGATGCGCGGGTCGGCGTGCACTAGGAGGACGTCGGCCTCGACGATGACGAAACCGCCGGAGGCGCTGCGGCGCACGCGGTCGGCGCGGGCCTCCAGTTGCAGCGGGCACTCGGCGACGCGGGACGGCCCGACCTCCTCGGAGGGCTGGGGCCGCAGGCCCGAGGCGGCGAACTTGTCCGGCTCGAAGCGGAAGAGGGCCGCCTTCGCCGCCGGCACCGGGTCGCGGCCCGTCAGCGGGGCCAGCCGCTCGACGGCCCGCCACTGCTCCGGACCGGGAACGTTGACCACCAGTTCGGGGCGCTCCTGGAGGTTGCGGGCGGTCTGCCCCTCCGCGCCGAGGCCGAGCACCACGGTGCGGCCGAGCGCCCAGGCCGACGACATCGGCGCGAGGTTGTCCGAGCCGTCCTCGTTGGTGCTGGTCAGGAGGACGACGGGGGTACCGAAGTACAGGACGCTCGGCTCGATGGCGACGTGTTCCGGCAGGGCGGCGACCGCGGGTTCCATGATCGGCAGCGTAGGGCGGGGTCGTTTCGACACCGGCTGAAATGTGATCGTGAGGCGGGTATCGGGCCGTCCGTAAAGGGACAGGCGTTTGCGCGTTTCCCGCTGAGGCAGAGCTGGGGGCAAGCCGGTCATGGAAGGACTGAGCAGGCGATGGCTCTCCAGATAGGACGGTACCTGGGACGGGGACGGACGGCGGCCGACGAGCCGCCCGCGGAGCCCCGGAGACGCTGGACCTGGCCCCGGCGCACGGCCGCGGCGGCGCCCGCGGCCGAGAGCGCCGGGAAGACCGTCGTGGTGCGGCGACCGCGGCGGTGGCGGCGCAGCCGGCACAACCCCGTCAGCGCGATGATCCTGTCGGCGGGCTGGGCGGCGGCGTTCATCCTCGCCCTCGGCATGCTGCTGACCTGGGGCGGCGCCAATCCGGGCAACGACCTGGTGCACGCGACGCTCAACACGGGCCGCTGGCTCGCGACGCCGTTCCACGACGCGTTCACGCGGCAGGACCCGAAGGAGCAGCTCTACATCAACTGGGCGATCGCGGGCGTCGTCTACTACGTCGTCGCCCGCGCCCTGTCGTGGAT
>NZ_JBGNUT010000062.1:0-22504 GCF_041951385.1 Actinomadura sp. NTSP31
ATCGGAGCTCCTGGTGGTCAAGATCGTCGCAAATCTCGATCTACCAGGAGCTCTCTCGTTGTCGCTCACGCCGCGCGGGACGCAACCGGCCCGTGACCTGCGGACTCAGGTTGGAATTTCCTCACTGTTCTCCAGCGTCTGGTAGCGGGCGTACTGGGGCGACTGGAGAAGAGGTTGCAGCCTCTGGTGAACAGCGCTGCTCAAGCTCGTGAGGGCGATCTCGGTCGACTGGCGGCGGTTGCCGGCCGCTTCGATGAACGCCGTATGCTCAGCTACGGTCATGCGGCCTCCGCGCGATGCCGCGACCGTCAGCAAGGCGTCCTCGCGCAAGGTGAAGTCCGACGACCGGTAGGTGTTCACCAGGGCGGCCGAGGTATGGAAGACCTCGGCATTGTCGGCCTTCACCACGCTGCCGAAGGTCCTGCTGGTGCTGTCGCTGAGGCCGTCGTACTCCTTGATCGCATCGGCCGGGGTGATGGTGCCGGCATGCACCTTGGTGCGCAGCTCGCCGATGGTCCGGTACCGCTGGTCCAGATCGTCCATGAGCCGCTGCGCGGTGCGGTCTAGCTCCTTCTTCGCTGCGGGAATGGCCTGGGTGTGGAAGAGGCTGATAGCGGCGTCGGTGGTCGCCTCAGCAGACGTCAACCGCTGCCGAGCCTGGTCGGTGTTCTGTGCCAGAACCGCCGCGGCGGCCGCTCGCTCCTGCTGAAGCAGTACGCCTGCAGACCCTGCCGGCTTCGTGATGCGGTCGACGACCCGGGTCAGGGCGATCTCGTTCAGCGCGGAGCCGAGGGAAAGGGTCGCAGCGAAAGCCCAAAGGCCGACGAGGGAAACCAGGGGAAGGATGAGCAGCAGGCTGATCCGGTAACGAACCGGGTGCAGTCGGGTGCTCTTGTTAAAGGCCGGTGCCGCTTCGGTGACAGGCATGTGCACTCCGAGGTTCGACTCCAAGGCTTCACTCGGGCGCCATATACTGCACCGCTATTTGTCAGAGCGCAACCGTCCCCGCGCACCTCGGCAGTCAGTCTGAGATAAAAAATAGTCAGTTTATTGTGTCAGAGATCCAATTCGTGTCCTGCCGCGGGCGAGATGGGTAGAAGTTCAGTCGAGTGCAGGGGGCGTGAGTGCCTGAGCGAGACGTTGTAGATAGCGGGCGAACCGGCGGATGTCCTCAATCGGCCAGTCCTTCACCGCCTCATCCAGGATCGACATGCCGGCGTTGTTGATCGCTTCCACCGCCGCGTGACCCCGTGGCGTCAGCGTGATGCTCACCGCTCGGAGATCTCCCTGCTCAGCAGCTCTGTGAACGAGTCCTGCCGCTGTCATTCGGGCCAAGGTCTTGCTGACGGTGGAGGCGTTGGTGTGGGTCGTTCTGCCGAGGAGAGAGGGGCGGGCGCTCCCTCCGAGGTGCGCCAGTTTCAGCAGCAGCACCGCCGTCGCCACGTCGATGGCAACGCCAGATCGCCGCATGATGGCGCCCTGAATTCCGGGCGCGGGCCAACTGCCGGAGAGTAACGTCAATGCGTCGAGTGTCCGGTTGAGGGTCCGCAGGTTTTCCGCCTCGGATGACATGTGCACTCGCTCTTCCTGCGACCGTCCGTCCGGGACCGCCAGATACTGTCAGTTGGACAATATTTCTTTCGGGAACGAAATACGTGCATGCATTCAGGCTGGCGCTCCATTTTGTGGCACTGGAAGGACCCCACCTCGCTTTGGGTCACTGTGGCATACTTCGCGGATCGTGTGGGCTGGGCGTTCCACTGGTTGGGCGGTGCAACTCAAGTTGCCGGGAACAGCTTGTCGTCGTGGCCGCCGCGAGCCGTGGACGATCGGTGGATGAACGTCCACGGCTCACTCATGACCGATGCGGACGGTGACGCGGACAAGGCTTCCTATCGGGACTCCGCGGCCGCGGCGCGCTCTACCGGACCTTTAAGCACCGAGATGCCCTGGACGCCGAGGTCGCCACGGAGGGCCGCCGCTCTGCGGAAGCCGTCGCCCCAGACGGTACGGCGCAACATGGAGCAGCCCGGCTTGGTCAAAATGTTCGTCGCACTGGCCACGGCCGCCACTGATCCCGCTCACCGCGCGCACGGCTTGTTCACCGATCTCACATCAGCGATCACTCAGGTCTGGAGGAAGGGCAACGGTCCGGGGCGAGTCCGTGACGACGAGGTGGCCGAGCACATGGCCTGTTGCTCCTCGCCGTGTCCGACGGCCTCCAGATCCAGTGATCTCTGGATCCATCCCTGGACAGGGCCGAGCTGATCGGGGCCTTCAACAGGATGTGCGAACCCGCCGACTTCGGGGAGCCGGAGCCGGCCGGGTGAACTCGGCCCATGCCGGTGCCAGCCGTCAGGCCTGGAAGGGGACCCACTCGGACGGCCCCAGGCCGACGGCGTTGCGGGTGAAGCGCTGCCGGTAGGTGGTGGCCGACAGTCCGTAGTGGGCCCGGAAGCGGCGGGCGAAGTAGTTCTGGTCGGCCCAGCCGACGGCCTGGCCGATCTGGGTGATCGACTGGTCGGTGTGCAGCAGCAGCGAGGCGGCGGTCTCGACGCGGTGCTGGGCGAGGTAGGCCATCGGGGGCAGGCCGGTGGTGGTCTTGAAGATCCGCACCAGGTAGCGGGGCGACAGGTGCAGTTCGTCGGCGAGTTCGGTGAGCGTCCAGCGGTGCGCCATGCGCGCCTCCAGCAGCCGCATCGCCTGCACCACCTTCGGGTGAGCCGGCCCTGACTCAGAGGCGCGCTGCTCGGCGACTGCCCGGGCGAGATGGCTGAGGAACAGCGTGAGGCGCCCGATGATGTCGCCGCGGTGGCGGTCGATGCCCTGACGGGTGAGCTGGTCGAGGGCGTCGAGGTGAACGATCGAGGCTTTGAGCGCTTGTGCGTCGAGCCGTGTGGTGAGCATGCCGCGGCGCTGCATGGAGTTGGGCGCGGTCCACAGCAGGTATCCCAGCAGCGGGTCCTCGCGGGTCCAGGCGAGCTCGCGGTGCAGCAGCTCGGTGCTGAAGCAGCAGTTGTACAGGTCCAGGTCCTGGCAGTCCTCGTAGCCGTGCCAGACCCCCGGCCGCAGCAGGATAGCGTCGCCGACCTGGAGACTCCTGCGTCCGTCGAGAGACCGGTGCGTGCCCTTGCCCCCGGTGACGATGGCGATCTCCATGAAGCTGTGTGTGTGGACCAGGCAGTACTCCTCATGGATGTAGTGACCGGCGTAGGCCAGGGAACCGTCGGTGAAGTACAGCAGACTCTTGGCTGTCCCGACAGGCGACTCCTCCATGTCAGGGACCCTAACCGGTTCACGTTCAAAGAAGGCGAAGTGAACATCGTGCTAACGCAGGGTCATAGCGGGCTCTCGGCGGCCACGGCGGCGGGCGCAGGATCCCTCAAACCGGTGATGACCTTCACCGGCCCGCGAGGAAGCTGAGTGCAGAAATTAGCGGTGGGCGCCAGCACTCCGGTTGAGGGTGTTGATGCGGCTCTGGTATTCGCGGTGGGCCTTCCGCTGGGCTGGGGTGGCGTCGAGGGTCTGGCAGTGGTCCAGGAGTTGGCGGTGGACGGCGGGGGTGGCGGTGACGCGCAGGGTGTAGCCCTGCCCGCGTCGCACGACCTGGCCGTTGTCGAGCGCGATCTGCTCGGCGGCCTCCAGATCGAGGGTGCGCAGAAAGTCGGCGACCTTGCCGGGCACGTCCAGGACGACCGGGACCGCCCGCGCCGGCACGTCCTGGCCGCCGGTGGCGGTGTGGCCGGGGAGCAGGTCGGCGAGGGCGGTGCGGATGGCGCCGCGGCTGACGCCGTGCTCGCGGGCCAACGCCGCGATCGAGGCCCCGCCGGTGTAGGCGGTGCGGACGGCGGTGGTCTGGTCGGGGGTGAGGGCGGGGCGGCGGCCGCCCTTGTTGCCTTTGGCCGCCGCCGCGCGCAGCCCGTCGTAGGTGAGTTCGCGTTGCAGGTCGCGTTGGAGTTCGCCGGCGGCGGCCAGGGTCTGGACCATGAACTTGACGGTGGACAGCAGCTGGCCGGTGCGGGGGTGGCGGGCGGTGAGGTCCATGCCGGAGAAGGCGCCGTCGTGGATGCGCAGCGCCAGCCGGTCGCGGTGCAGGATGTCCAGGACGTCGAGGATGTGGCCGGTGCCGCGCACCAGGCGGAACATCTCCGAGACGTGGACGGTGTCGCCGGGCCGGGCGTAGGCGAGCAGTTCGCTGAAGGCCGGGCGCTGGAGGGGGTGCAGGCGGCTGGAGGTCCCGGCCTGTTCCTCGAACACCACCGGGTCGGCGATTCCGGCCTCGGCGAGGACGAGGTTTTGGCGGGCGGTGGACTGCTGGTCGGTGGAGACCCGCTTGTAGACCAGGTTCGCCATCAGGGACCCCTTCAGGTGGTGGAGCGGCTCCTGCTCGCCATGCCACCTGTCATTAAACCCTGTCATCAATCGGCATTGGATCCGATTGGATCGGTGTGCCCTCGATTCCCTGGTGGGGCGGGGTCCGTTGGCCGCGTCTGCCGGGTGTCGTCAATCGAACGTATGACGACACGTGTAGGTGATCGCTCCAGGGCGCCGTGAGGCCCGAGGGGCCGCAGGGGTGCCGCGTCTGCAGTTGCACTTCCACGGCTTCGCGCCGCGGGCGCGGGGATCAGCCGCTGGAGTGCGGGGTGGGCGAGGTCTGCGGGGTGGCGGCCCAGGAGGCGAGCAGGCGCAGGCCTTCGTCGGAGGGCGATTCGGGTTCGGCGGTGTAGATGGTGAGGGTGAGGCCGGGTTCGGCGGCCATCTCCAGGCCTTCGTAGGCGAGGGTGAGGTCGCCGACGGCGTGGTGGTGGAAGCGTTTGGTGCCGGTGCCGTGGTGGCGGACGTTGTGGGCGCCCCAGCGGGTGCGGAACTCGTCGCTGCGGGTGGACAGTTCGCCGACCAGGTCGTGCAGGTCCTTGTCGTGGGGGTTGCGGCCGGCTTCGGTGCGCAGGATCGCGACGGCGATGTCGGCGGCCTGGTCCCAGTCGGGGTAGAAGCGGCGGGAGGCGGGGTCGAGGAAGTTGAAGCGAGCCAGGTTGGCCTGGTTGCCAGGGGTGGCGTAGACGTCGGCGTAGAAGGCGCGTGCCAGCTGGTTGGCGGCCAGGATGTCCATGCGGCCGTTGCGGACGAACGCCGGTCCGGCGGTGATGGCGTCCAGGGCCCATTGAAGGCTGCGGTGCGGCCTCCACTGGTCCTTGGTGCGTCGGCGGCGGGGCCGGGTGAGCACGTCGGTGCCGTCGGCGGCCTGGGCCAGGTTCAGCAGGTGGGCGCGTTCGGCGTCGTCCAGGTTCAGGGCGCGGGCGAGGGCCTCCAACACGGACGGGGAGACACCGGCCAGGTTGCCGCGTTCGAGCTTGGCGTAATACTCCACGCTCATGTCGGCCAGAGCCGCGACCTCGCTGCGGCGCAGCCCCGGCACCCGGCGCCGGGAGCCCGGCGGCAGCCCGGCCCGCTCGGGGGTGATCTTGGCGCGCCGCGAGGTCAGGAACTCGCGGACCTCTTCACGGTTGTCCACCCTTCGACCGTACGTGCTGGCCGGGGGCACAGGGATGTACTGCCAGTACACCCCTTGACGGTGTCTGGCTGCCCGCACCAAGAGCGGGTTACCTGGAAGGCGTGGTGCTCCCGTCCCAGGTAAAGGCGGGTTACGGGAGGCGTCCACGCCCGGGCCGGGGTGGTCCGCCGCCTGACGCTCCGGGCATATCCGCACTCGGCGCCGCCGGCACTTGTCGCTGCGGCGCGCCACGACAGCAAAGGACCTTCTCATGCGCGGAGCAGTGATCCACGCGCCCGGTGACATCCGTTTCGAAACCCTGGACGACCCGAAGATCATCCACCCGACCGATGCGATCATCCGTACCGCGGTGACGTGTGTGTGCGGCTCGGACCTGTGGCCCTACCGCGGCGCCGAGCCGACCGAGGCGCCCCATCCGATGGGACACGAGTACGTCGGGTTCGTGGAAGAGGTCGGCTCGGAGGTCACCGCGGTGAAGCCGGGTCAGTTCGTCGTCGGGTCGTTCGCGACCTCGGACGGCACCTGCGCCAACTGCCGAAACGGTTTCCCGTCCAACTGCCTGAACCGCGAGTTCATGAGCACCTGCCAGGCCGACTACGTCCGCATCCCCAACGCCCACGGCACCCTGGTCGCCACCGACGGCGTGCCCGGTGAGGAGTTCTGGCCGGGCTTGCTGGCGGTGTCGGACGTGATGGGCACCGGCTGGTGGGCCGCCGACGCCGCCGAGGTCAAGCCCGGTTCCACCGCCGTGGTCGTCGGCGACGGCGCGGTCGGCCTGTGCGCGATCATCGCCGCCAAACAGCTCGGCGCGGAGCGGATCGTCGCCATGTCCCGGCACGAGCCGCGGCAGAAGCTGGCCCGCGAGTTCGGCGCGACCGACATCGTCACCGAGCGCGGCGAGCAGGGCGTCGCCCGGATCAGGGAGCTGACCGGCGGGATCGGCGCCGACAGCGTGCTGGAGTGCGTCGGCACGGCCGAGGCGATGCGCCAGGCGCTGCATTCGGCGCGGCCGGGCGGCAATGTCGGTTTCGTCGGCGTCCCCCACGATGTCGCGGTCGACGGGCAGGAGCTGTTCTTCTCCCACGTCGGCTTGCGCGGCGGCCCCGCCCCCGTGCGCCGCTACCTCCCCGACCTCATCGAGCGCGTCCTGACCGGCGCCATCGACCCGGGCAAGGTCTTCGACCTCACCCTCCCCCTGGACCAGGTCGCCGAGGGCTACGCCGCGATGGACGAGCGCCGCGCCATCAAGACCCTCCTGAAGCCTTGAACCCCACGCACAGCCACCCTGCGGCATCGCCCGCAACGCTCACGGAACGGAACGGCCATGCAGATCACGCGAAGCTCGATCGACACCGTCAAGGGCCCGGCGGACTGGTTCACCGGCGACGTCTACATCGACGCCGTCGCCGCGGCCCCCGCCCCGTCCCGGGTCACCGCGAGTCTGGTGCACTTCATGCCCGGGGCGCGCACCCACTGGCACCGTCACCCGCTCGGCCAGACCGTCTTCGTCACCGAAGGGATCGGCCTGTGCCAGCGCCGCGGCGGCCCCATCGAGATCATCCGGCCCGGCGACCGCGTCCTGTTCGAGGCCGACGAGGAGCACTGGCACGGCGCCGCCCCCAACCGGCTGATGGTCCACCTGGCCCTCAACGAAAGCGACGCCGACCACGACGTCGTGCACTGGCTGACCCCCGTCACCGACGCCGAGTACGCCGCCGCCCCGGCCACCACCTGACCCCCTACGGGCAAGACCGACCAGCTCAAGCATGGGAAGGACAGACTGGCCATGCTGTGTGCCCTGCTTCGTTTCGCCGCCGCGACCATGCTGGCCACCGCCGTGACGGCCTGCGGCAGCGATCGGCCGGCTCCGTCTTCGAGACCCTCCCTCGCGACCAGCGGGCCGACCGCGCCGCGCGGGACGCCGTCCACGCCGTCTGCCACGTCGTCTGGAAGGAACAGCGCCATGAGCCTTCGCGTCACCCTGGACGGGCAGCCCGTCCAGGCCACGCTGAACGACAGCCCCGCGGCCCGTGACCTGGTCTCCCTGCTCCCGCTCACCCTGGACCTGGAGGACTTCCACGGCACCGAGCGGATCGGCTACCCGCCGCGCAAGCTGACCACCGACGGCGCCCCCGAGCCGGTCGCGGCCAAGGCCGGGGACATCGCCTACTTCGCGCCCTGGGGCAACCTCGCCCTCTTCTACAACAACGGCCCCGCCGCCTCCACCGACCTGCTGATCCTCGGTCACATCGACGCCGACCCCCCTCGGCTCGCCAAGGCCGCGCGCATCACCATCCAGACCGCCCCTTGATACAGGACAGGAAGAAGGGCCGACTTGAGCGTCACCTACGATTTCGCCGGTAGGACCGCATTCGTCACCGGAGCCGCCTCCGGGCTCGGCCGTGCCACCGCTGTGGCCTTCGCCCGCGCCGGAGCGCAGGTCGCGCTCGTCGACCTGTCGGTCGACGGGCTGGAGGAGACCGCACGGCTCATCACCGCCGACGGTGGCCAGGCCCTCGTGCTTCCCGGTGATGTCACCAGCGAGGGTGACGTCCAGGCCGCCGTCGACCGGACCGTTGAGCGTTTCGGGCGCCTGGACGCGGCCTTCAACAACGCCGGCGTCGAGCAACCGGTCCAGTCGGCCGCCGACACCGCCAAGCAGGACTGGGACCGCATCGTCGGCGTCAGCCTCACCGGCGCGTTCCTGTGCACACGCGCCCAGATCCGGCACATGCTCCAGCGAGGCGGGGGCGGCGCCATCGTCAACGTCTCCTCCGGTGCCGGCGTCAAGGGCTTCAAGGGCCAGGCCGCCTACGCCGCCGCCAAGCACGGGATCATCGGCTTCACCCGCTCGGCCGCCCTCGACCACGCCGCCGACGGCATCCGCGTCAACGCCCTGTGCCCCGGAATCATCGACACCGAGATGATCCGCCGCTTCGGTGACACCCGCCCCGGCGGCCGCGACGGGCTCATCGCCGACGAACCCGTCGGCCGCCTCGGCAAGCCCGAGGAGATCGCCTCCGCCGTGCTGTGGCTGTGCTCCACCGATGCCGCCTTCACCACCGGCACCGCCCTGGTCGTCGATGGCGGCCAGACCACCTGACCCACCCGAACCCACCCAGGAGATGACGGATGAGCCCCACCTACGACTTCACCGGCCAGGTCGCCTTCGTCACCGGCGCCTCCTCCGGCATGGGCCTGGCCACCGCCCGCGCCTTCGCCGCCTCCGGCGCCGCGGTCGGCCTGGCCGACATCGACGCGGGCGCCGTTGAGCAGGCCGCCAAAGAACTCACCGACAACGGTCACCAGGCGCTCGCCCTGGTCTGCGACGTGACCGACGAGGACCAGGTCGCCGCCGCCGTCGACCGCATCGTGGCGGCCTTCGGACGCCTCGACTTCGCCTTCAACAACGCCGGCATCATGGTGGCGCCCACCGATGCCGCCGACGAGACCGCCGACCAGTTCGACCGCGTCCAGGCCGTCAACCTGCGCGGCGTCTGGGCGAGCATGAAGCACCAGCTGCGCCACATGCGCGACCAGGGCAGCGGAGCCATCGTCAACTGCTCCTCCCTCGGCGGCCTGGTCGGCAATCCTGGGCGCGCGGCCTACCACGCCTCCAAGCACGGCGTCATCGGCCTGACCCGCAGCGCCGCCCTCGAATACGGCCCGCGCGGCGTCCGCGTCAACGCCGTCTGCCCCGGCACCATCGCCACGCCCATGGTCGACGCCATGGTCGAAGGCGGCGAACTCGACCGTGCCCAGGCCGAGAAGGGCCAGGCCATCGACCGGCTCGGCACTCCTGAGGAGATCGCCTCCGCCGTGCTGTGGCTGTGCAGCCCCGGCGCCGGCTACGTCACCGGCATCGCCCTGCCTGTCGACGGCGGCTACACCGCCCAATGACAGCTCGATGCCCGCTCGATTCCCTGGCCTGGCGAGGCGGCTGAGTCCTCACCCCTCGGCGGCCGGGTCGTGGAAGGGCCGCAACCCCGAGCCGGCGTCAGCGCGAGTGAAGGCGTAGCGGCCCAGGAAGTTGATGTGCTCATAAGCGATGGGCGAGAGCCGGGCGCACATGTCGTCGGTGGCGGGGAACCCGCCCTTGCGGAGCTGCTTGACGGCGGCGTCCAGGTAGAGGGTGTTCCACCACACCACCGCGTTCAGCGCCAGGCCGAGCGCGCCGAGCTGGTCCTCCATCCCCTCGCGGTAGCGCTGGCGCAGCTGCCCGCGGTTCCCGAACGCGATCCGGCGGGCGAGGCGGTGGCGGGCCTCCTGGGTGTTGAGCTGGGTGCCGATCATGCGGCGGTAGCCGTCGTCGGAGATGAACTGCAGCAGGTGCAGGGTCTTGAAGATGCGGCCGTAGTGGGCGAACGCGTCGCCCAGGCCGGTGGGGCGGCCGTCGCGCGACAGCATCCGGATCAGGTCGTAGGCCCGCACCTGGCCAGTGGTGAGGGAGCCGGCGACGCGGAGCATGTCGGCCCAGTGCGCGCGGATGCGGTCCAGGCGGACGGTGTGGCGGGACATGTGATCCAGCGGGCCGTAGGTGGTGCGGGTGTTGGTGCGCCACAGGCGGGTGTCGGCGAGGTCGGCGATGCGCGGGGAGAACTGGTAGCCGCAGATCGCGAACAGGCCGAACACGATGTCGGAGTAGGAGGCGGTGTCGGTCACCACGGTCTCGGGGCGGGGGCCACCGTCGATGGTGTGGATGGCGTCCAGGATGAACAGCGAGTCGCGCAGGGTGCCGGGCACGACCAGGCCGCCGATGCCCATCACCTGGTCGTTGACGACGTTCAGCCAGGTCGCGCCGCGCTGGCGGCCGAAGTAGATCGGGTTGTGGCCGGTGTGCAGGTTGGCCACCGGCACCACGAACCGCAGCCCGTCGGCCGAGGCGATCTGCCCGCCGCCCCAGGTACGCACGATGTCGATCCCCGATTGGGCGGCGATCAGGCGGGCGTTGGCCGCCGAGATCGTCTCGGCGCGCAGGTATCCCTGGTCGACCTGCTGCAGGCGGGCGCGCGTCAGCGCGGGGACGTTCGGCTTCTCGATCGGCACCAGGCCGACGTTGCACGCCTCGGCCACGATCAGCCCGCACAGGCTGACCGCGAAGTCCTCCATCGCGGTGTCGGCGCCGGAGATGTGGGTGAAGTCGGCCGCCAGCCCGGTGCGGTCGAACACCTCCAGCAGCAGTTCGGGGAAGTCCACCCGCGGCAGCATCTGGCCGATCAGGGCGCGGAACTCGGTCATCATCGGCGGCTCGTCGATCGGCCCGAGCTTCTCGATCTGCAGGCGGCCGCCGACGAACTGCACCGCGGTGTTGGCGCCGAGCCCGTCCAGCACCCGGGTGTAGGCGCCCTCCAGCGCGCTGGCGAGCTCGGCCAGGTGCCCGGCCGGCTCGTCCTCCAGCTCCAAAGCGGCCAGCACCCGCGGCCGCGCCGCCTCCCAGCCCGCCTTCCAGCAGGCGGGCGCGTGGGTCGCTCCACCGGTCGGCGCCGGCGGCGAACACATCGCGGCGGCGCAGCGCGGCGTGCAGGTGCATCAGCGCGCACAGCGTGAACGCGGCCTTGTCGACCTGCCCGGCGGGCAGGTCGGGGTTGGCGAACACCAGCGGCCGCCACGACCCGACCACCAGGTCCTCGTGCGCGGCGACGTCGGCGCGGTCGTAGCGGCGGCGGGCCTTGGCCATCGCGGCGGCCGCGGCCACCATCGCCAGCACGCCCTGCCCGGCCTCCACCGCCCGGAACTCGATCGTCTCCAGCAGCAGCTCGATGAACTGCTGCACCGTCCGGTACCGCTTGACCAACTCGGCCCGCCACGCCGCCGCCGCGTCGTCATCGGACTCGGGCACGAACGCCGCGATCACCTCGACCGCCGCCGACAGCTTCTCGCGCGGCACCACCCGCTCGATCTCGTTCCACACCTCCGCCAGCGACACCAGGCGATCCTCGGTCGCCTGCGGCGCGCTCATGAGGATCTCCATCGCCGAGGCGACGTGCCGTGCCGCCGACCGCAGCTTCGGCAGGGTCCGCAGCTGCTCGGCCTTGCCCGCCCGTTCCGCCTTGGCCAACAGGTTCGAGGTGATCAGCAGGTCCAGCACGTCCAGCGCATCGTCGATCGATGCCGTCTCCAGATGCCGGACCGTGGCCAGCAGCGTCGCGGTCTGCCGCCGCTCCTCCAGGTCCCGCAGCGTCGGGGCCTTGGACGCCATCCCGTACCGGGCCAGCGACGCCAGCTTCACCGCCGGCACCGGCTCGACCTGCACCCGCCCGGCCCCGATCCCGCCGATCTCAGCGACCCGGTCCAGCTCCCGCACCAGCACCCGCCCCGACGCCTTCACCGGCGAGGTCCGCAGCCGCTCCAGCTCCGACACCCGCCGATCGTCCGGCACCCGCAGCAGGCCCCGCAGCGCCGCCGCGGTCTCGAGGGGCGTCCGCTCGGCCAACAGCCCGTACAGCCGGGCGTTCTCCGCCCGGCGCACCTCGCCCACCAGCCGCGTCAGCACCGTGATACCCGGCAGCAGCACCCGCTCCTTCACCAGGTGCACCACCGCCCGGTCAAACAGCGCCCGCGGGCCCTCGGTCGTCGACCACACCCGCGCCGCCACAAAACGACGCAGCTCGGCCTCCCCGTCGGCGAAGTCGCGGTAGCCCAGCAGCTCGCGGATCTCCCACGCATGCTCGTACACCGTCTGCCCGCGCCGCCCGTACTCGGCGAACTCCGCCGGATGGACACCGAGCTGCTCAGCGACGAACCCCACCACCCCGTCCGGAACCGCCGTGGGCTTCTCGGTCAGGAACACCCCGAGCATCCGCACCGTGCCCCACTGCACCGCCCAGCCCAGCTTCGTCGACGGCCGCCGCCGCTTGTCCACCTGCTCCAGCGCCTCCCGGTCCAACCGGAAGAACTGCTCCAGCTCGGCCACCGACGGCTCCTGCGGGAACCGGCCATAGCGGGCGACCTGCTCATCAGAGAGAAATTCGAAGGGCATGGCCCCGGAACGTACGGGCCCCCACCAGGGCAGACCCGGCCCGTCACCGAACCGAAACGAAGATCAGCTTCCTACCGCTAATTCCTGCACCCAGCCTCCTCGCGGGCCCACCGGCCCTTAACAAGATCGCCGCTTGCCATGCGGTACGAAGGCGCTGGAAGGTGTTGATGTCCGCAACACATCAGGGAGGTGACGTCGGGCATGGAAGCCGGCCGCAGGACCGGTACGGCCACCGCGCTCGCAGGACGCCTCGCCTCCTCCGGATCGCGCCCGCGGCGGCCGTCGCGCAAAGGGTGGCAGGCGCGGACGCCTTGTGGTTCGTGCTTCCCGGGCTCGTGCTCTACGCGTTCGCGGTGTTGTGTCGAGCGTCAAGGGAGCGGGGTTCGCCTTCACCGACTGGGACGGGCTGAACCCGGCCAAGCACTTCGTGGAGCTGGGCAACTTCCGGCAGATGTGGTCGAATCCGCTCGCGGCAGGAAGCTGGTGCTGCCGCGGCAGCACCGCGGGCAAAGACTGGCATGCAGGACGCCGTCGTCGCATGGATGGCACCGGACCGCGTTTGCGACGCGGCCAGAGCCGCACCATCGACACCGCACCCGGGCGCTGGGCCCCGGGGGGCCGGGGATAGGCCCGGGGGTGGTCGGCGGCGGGGCCGCCGACCGGCTCGCGGGTTGGTCGTGCCCCTGTCAGGCCGATCGGCTGATGATCCTGATCGCCGGTAGCTGGGCCGTGCGTGCCCGGTCGGCTGGGCACGCGGTGATCGCTGGTCGTGGCTGCAGACCCGTTCGGGCGCCGAGCGTGGTCAGCGTCTGCGCCACGCCGGCCTCGGTGAGGGGCTGGTCGCCGTGCGAGTCGGTTGGCGGGATCGTCGCCAGCAACGGGCCACGCAGTCCGCGCGGGATGCCGGTGCAGCCGTTCGGCGCGGCTGGCCAGATAGGCGCGCATCGCCTCTTGGGCTGGCTTTCCCTCCCAACCCGGGGTTGGATGGAATGCGGGCCGCAGAACCCATCAAAGGCGCCTATGAGCACCGGCACCCGCGCCCAGGGCGGGCAAGGCGGATGTCTCACGCAGCGGCTTCCACGGATCGCCTGGGAACGGTGCCGTCGGTCGAAGGCCGCGCATTTGAAGAACTGCTGCCCCCAGGCAAGGAAATGTCATCGATAGGCACGCGGGATCCAGCAACGGCAGGCTGCTGCAGTTCGGCAGGTCGGGGCGTTTCCTCAGCGCTCCGAATCAGCATGACAGGCAGGATGCGACCAGAACAATGTGCTCGCTGGTTCGATCGGTGGCAGCGTCAGCGCATGCTGGGGGCGCGGCTCAGCTGATTCGGTGGTGAGTTTCCTGCTCTCGATGTCATCGCGGATCCCCGTTGCTTTCGAGGCGCGCCACAGCAGCCGGTTGATTCGCTGAGCACAGTCCACCCACGGCGTGTCGTCTCCGGTGTCCTGCCTGGTGCACAGACGCTGGTCCGAGCCGGACTCTGCGGGATCGGCTGCAAACAGTGGGCCGTGTAGCAGTCGCGGGTCGGTGCAGTGCCGGGCGGCGCGTAGGAACAGATAGCGCCGCAGCGGCACGCTGACCGCGGGCGGCACCGGCAGCAACTGCGGGGCGGCATTCGGGTCGTCGAGCCACAGGGTCATCGGGTCGTCGGCGTCGGCGGACGCGCCCACGCCGGTCAGATGCTCCAAGCCCAACTTCACCAGGTCCGCGACCGGCCGCCCCAGATAGAAGGATGCGGCCAGCACGGCCGCGTTACGCCAGCAGGACTCGTAGCCGCCGTCGTGCGCCTCTTGCAGCGCGTATTCGACGACGACGGCGAAGGCGACGGTCTCCAGGGGCCTGGGCCGGTAGGGGCCGAAGAGGTCGATGTCCAGGTGGTGGCCGCTGGCTGGCGGGCGGGGGCGGCGTAGCCCGACGGCCGGATTACGCCGGCACAAGCGGTGCTCGTGCAGGATCCGGTACCAGGAGGCCAGGACCCGCAGTCTCCGCTCGACCACGTACAGCTGTATGCCCCTGTCGTGGTCGCCATCGTCGATGGTGACGTGCAGCCAGTCCAGGATCTCTGCGGGGCCGGCCGACAGTGGATGCTCGCAGCGGTCGAGCCATTCGGCCAGGTCCCGCAGCAATTCGGGGCGATCTTCGGTTCTCCTCGGCAGCGCCCAGCGGGTGGTGAGCTCGATCAGCAGTGAGTGCGTCTGCTGGCAGAACCCGGATCCCGCATCAGGCAGGTGATCACGGGCAGTCGAAGCGACCTGGCCTGCGACCGCGCGATCGAGTTCGATGAGCCGGCCGCCCAGCGCCACCTGGACCTGCTGGCGCACCTGCTGCTCGAGGGCCGATGACGGTGCGGGCAGGGGCGCGGGCGCAGGAGTGCGAGCCGACATGGTGACCTTCTTCTCGACGCCGATGGGTCGTTTCCGCAGGCGGGGCGTTACAGCCCGGGCCCAGCCCAAAGTGTGCTCGGGCATGTGGTCGCAGCCCCTGCTGATGCGGGTGGGGCGGCGCCTCATCAGTGGCGCTTCGTGCGCCGCTGTCATGGGGTGCTGTCACAGTGCCCGGGCACGGTTGGGTGGCGTCGGGTGCAGCCGGAGCGCGAACATCAGGTCGTCGTGGGGAATTAGCCGTGCCGGCCGTCCGGGCAGGGCATGGGCGTCGGGCGGCCGGGCGGCTCCTTGCCGGGCGAGTGCGTCGACAACGGGGCGTGGGACCATCGGCGGCCCGGGGTAGGGGCCCAGGGCGTGCGCACGGACCGCGGTGACCAGGAAAGGCGCATACTCCTCGGCCAAGGTGACGCTGTCGTCGGTCAAGTCGGTCAACCGCCACTGGGCGCCGCGCGGAAGGGCCTCGATGGCGGGTTCCAGGATGACCCGGTCTCCCTGCCGTATCGGGGTGGCGCCTTTGCCGTCCAGCCGCTGCGCCAGCACGGTGATGGTGTCCTCCAGCCGCTGCGGCGTCCATTTGAACGCGCTGCACAGCGCGTGATCGCTGAGGCTCCCGAACTGGACCAGGGCGGCGTGCAGCGCGTCGGCGTCCAGGCTGGGAAAGTCGCGGTCCTCGCCCTGCAGTTCCGCCTCCCAATCCCCCAGCGGCGGGGTGAGGAGTTCATCGACGGCGACCTCGAGCACCTCGGCGAGGATGACCAGCTGTGCGGCGCTCATCCGGGAGAAGTTGGCGAGGTCGGCCCGGGCGGGTCCGTCTTGGTTGAGGGGAAGAAGGGTCCGGTCGGCGACCATGTTGGGGTCGAGGTGACGCTGGTCCATGATCCGCTGTATTCGGCGCAGGTCAAGCCGGCGGAACATAGGTTCCCACCTGCCTTCCCGGGGAGAGGTGGAGGTTGTCGTGCAGTGGATCGGCGACCCAGGCGCAGCGCAGGTGCAGATGCCAGTAGTCGGGTCGGTCGGGACGCTCGCCCATGGGCGGCCCCCACCGGTGCGATCTGCGGAAACCCAGACCGCACGCCTCAGCGGTCGCCCACACCTCGTGCTCGTGATGACCCAGCCCGGACGGCAGCAGCGGTTCGGTGGGGTCGCCCCCGTCTAGGGCGCTGTAGGCGCGGGCCGCGGCCAGCAGGTCCCGGGCGTGTCGGGGGACCGGGAAGCGCAGCGCGGTACTGGATGAGCGCCATGGGTAGGGCCCCAACGCAATGGTGGAGGCGTCATCGGCCAGGTCCTGAGCCCGGATGGAGGCCAGATCCGCTGGATCAAGGCCGGTGGCGAGGGTCAGGGCCAGCGCGGCGGACCGGGCTGGATCTTGCATTTCGGCCCGAATCTGCTCGGCCACCTGCACGCTGAGCGGCAGACCGCCGAACCCTGGGCCGCCCAGGCGTCCCGGATCGGCGGGTACGGTCAGCAGCAGGCCGTGCAGCAGGAACCCCGCTTGCGCCCCGCGCAGCAGCACCATGCTGTGTGCGGGAGAACTGCTGATGCTCAGCAGCGCCAGTAGGAACTCATCCAGCGCGTTGGGATCTGGCCAGGGCATCGGAAACACAGCCAGCTTGCCGTGTCCTCGCCGGTCCGCGCCCTCGTTCGCGCCGCGCGCGTAATCGGTTTCGTCGGCCGCAGCGGCGGACGTCTCCTGGCACTGCCGGGCCTGTGCCATGCCGTCCTGATCGGCGCGCCCCTCCTCCTCGCCCGGCCCCCCAGGACACGGGCCGGCCTCCGATTCGGTGCCTGCGTTCCCCTCCTGGACGGTGACCTGGACGGTGACCGCCTCGGCCACCGAGTCAGGGTCGGGCTGGAGGTTCACCGGATCGGCGGCGGGGCGGTGGGAAGGCGAGGCGCCCGCCCGCACTGCAGATGAGACCAGGGGCCGGACGCGGTCGCGCTGATACCACTGGCTGCCGGTCAGGAACCCGCACACCGCGTCCATCGCGGCCGCGTACAGTAGGTCGGCCCGCGTGAACTCATCGGGCCCAAGGAACCTGTTCAACTGGGCGCGGAAACCGGCCAGCGGCGTCGCCTGCAGGGTGGGCAGCGGCGCCTGCAGTGCGTGCGCCAGCGCCGGACCGGCGTCCGCGGGCAGTTGCGGGGTGCAGTACAGCGGCACCGCCGCGGGTGGCGCCGGCTGGGGCCGAAAACGATCGCGGGCCTTCACGAAGGCTTCCTGCGCGTCTTCCAGCACTGCCAGTGTGGCGGCCGGCAGTACCTGGCGCCAGTCGGCAGGTGGCCGTTCATGCCATACCAAGATCAATGCGGCGCCGGTGTCGGCGGCCAGTTGCACCAGCCGCGCCAATGCGGGCCGGGGCAGCAGATGCCCCCGCAAGACCACCATCTCGCTGATACCTGAACCGCAGATCCAGGCTGCGGCCTGCAGCCAGATCTCCGCCACGCCGCGCCCATCGTTGCGCGCAGCGGCCGACTTTCCCAACGCGCCCATGAGATCGTGGGCCAGGGTGAGCCTGCCGCCCACTGCTGGGGTCGGATGGACCACGATCCGGCCCGCAGCGGGATCGTGCAGACTCATCATCGCCTGGACATTGCTGTGCTCGTCGGCGGCGTCCAGGGCGATCGTCACCACCGGCCGGTCGGCTGCCCGCCTCCAGGCTGTCGGCGCCTGCGGCCCGCCGGGGTCGGCCCGCAGCGCCGACTGTGCCCCGGTCTCGGCGGCAGCCGCCGCGTAGACCCCATGCTCCACCACGGTGAACCTCCCGTCGTCCTGGCGAGCCGATCGGAGTCCGGCAGCCGACGCCCCCTCCCCGACACCAACCCCGGGCGCTGACCCGGGCACGTACCCGGCAGCGACCTGACCAAGGATTAGTTTCTGTCCTTGCTGAACACCCACTCCAGCACGCCTTCGTCGAGAACGCCGCTGTCCCGGCTCTGCATTTCTTCGACCGCCAGGGACGTGATTTTCGCCCAGTCACGGAAGCGGCCATGAGCAGCCCGCTTGTTGATCACGTCGATGTCGGCGGCGGAAACCTTCTCCCACAACGGATGAAAGGCCGGGATGGCGCTTTGCACCTGCTCGCGGGACATGCGGGTGTACTCCTGCCAGATGTAGATCCGGGAGGCCAGCATCGGCTCGTTGCTCAGGACCTGGTAGCAGCCGGCGCCGCCGACGAACACGATCGCGATCTGGGTGGTCTCGTGATCCCACAGATGCCGGTAGAGCTCGAAACACTCCCTGGAGAGCCATTGCGCCTCATCGCATACCAGGACACGGAACTGCCGCGACAACTCTTCCTTCAGCAGCCGGGTGAACTCATACGGGCGACGGGGCGGCCGCCCCGGCAAATCCAGTGCCTCAAAAAGCGTATGACGCACGTCCCGCGGACGCGGGTATTCGCCGAACGCCATCCGCAAGGTCTGCTGCGGAGCGACGTCGGCAAGGCATTCATTGACCGAAAGGGTCTTGCCCACACCGGACTCGCCGTAGACGCACATCATCGCCTGCTTCTCGATCACCCGGGCAAGGTTCTCCTTGGTGACCAGCAGGGCATCGGTGGCGACCACGTTCGCCCCCGGAAGCTTCAGATAGTGGTTTCTTCCCGAAGCTCGCAGCGAGGTCACATGCCCGGGCCTCATCGACGACCCCTCTCATCAAGCCCAACGTCGTCGCTCTGCTCGCCCGGCCCCTGCTCGCCCGGGTCTCGCCCGCCCGGTTCTCTCTCGTCGGCTTGCCCGGCTGCCGCAAGCAAGGGCCTACCGCCGGGTTCGGCCTCGGTCGCACGCTGGACCGGCAACACCCAGCCAGGAGCGGGCTCGGGCAACGCGGCCTCCCGCGGGCGTGCCGCCTTCCGCGGCCGGCCGGTGCCAGCATCGCGCAACTGCGCCTCGGCGTCGGCCTCGGCCGAAGTCAACGCTCCCAACCGTTTGGCCGGGCCAGGGGCGGTGAGAGCGGCAAAGCGTTCACGCCGCAGCCGCGCGCCGGCCTTCAGGGTCCGCTCCAGCTCGGCGGCAGCCTCGCGACGCACGCGCAGGACCTGGCGGACCTGTTCCGCAGACGCCTGATCGGACAGGAACGCCCGCCCCAGATGCTCACCCGTGGAGGCGTCGAACACCTCGATCTCGTGATCATGATGCGGCATGTACCGGACCCTGACCCACTTGCCGACGTAGTCGCCCATCCAGGGCTCTTCGCTGACGTAGTGCCGACGCTTCCACTTCACACCCTGGTTGGACACATTCCGGGGACGGCCGTCATCCTCCAGCAGCATCAGGCTCAGATCCTCGGCCGCAACATGGTCCAGCGGAGTGGGGTCATCACGCCACACCTGCTGGGGAGTGCGGTCACCCAGCACCGGTTTGGGAAGGAGCTGATTCCACTCGGCGACCCACCCCAGCAGCAGCTCAACAAACCCCGAGAACGACAGGAGCGGTTCGCTGGGATCGATCGGTTTACCACCGATCCGCTTGGCGCCATGCGTGAAGCCCGGCAGTGAGGCAAAGAACATCTTCTCCACGGCGCCGTTGACCATCTCCACCGTGCCCTTCAGCCAAGGGCAGTATCCGGGCAGCACACCGACCGGGATCGCGAAGCGGCCCAGCGCCGCCCGCACCGCCCCACTCAAAAAGTCCTTGCCCTGATCGATCCGCACCGCGTCAGGCAGGCCGCCGAACTCTCCATAATGGTCGCTGCACAGGATCGAGGCCCGCGCCGACGCCAAGATCGACTCACGGCTGGGAGACCCCGCCGCGACGGCCAGCCCGCACACCGCGCAACTGTAGCAATCGACGAACCAGGTGATCCACGGCTGCACCGGTGTCCCGTCGACCTCTACCCACACCGGCGCTTTGACATGATCGGCCTCCCACACCTGGTTGCGATGGCCCTCGCTCTTTTCAGGCCGCCGCAACCTGATGTCGAACGCCCGTCTGGCCTGCTCACCATCCCGGATCCCGGCACGTATCCCCTGGGGAACATCCCGGCGGATCGCCCGATGCAAGGTCGCCAGGCTAGGCGCCTTCACCCCACCGCTTTTCTCCTCGGCGACAAGCTCGCGATGCAACGCCGAGGCGTTTCCGCCCCAAAAGGCCAGCCGAGCACGAAGCTCTTCGGTGAGGGTGAACCGGGCGATCGGCAGCCGATCACAGCGGCCATCGGCATGCGCCTGCTCCAGCCATCGCCACACCGTGCGCTCGTGCACCGCCACACACGACGCTACGACCCTCACATGCTCGGTACTCAGATCGCCGCGCTGATCCAGCACCAGCAATCGCCGCACCGCAGCTCGCCGGACCTGGGCCAAGGAACCCAGTCGCTCGATCACCTCAGGGGCATCTTGCTCCAAATCGCCCATCGACCTCTCCTGCTGGCGTTTCAGCAACTCCCTCAAACCACAGCAACTCCACGATCAGGACAGCCAGCCATCCCGGCCAGTTACCAGAAGGCAAGAAAAGACAAACCTCTTATCGCCATAACAGTCGACCAAGAACCCAAAAGATAGATCATTTCGATCCCCGCGATGAGTGGCGTTCGATGACGAGACCGGCACTGGCTATACCGTGCAGATCGCCTCCGACTTGCAATTTCGTCAACCTGTGCCAGTGGATTCGTCATCCGATGTCAGTAATTTTCGCCACAGACGTCAGTGCGAGCATGCACTCCAAGAATCGGGCGAACATCACATAAGCGCCCATGCAGATTCTTTATTGCTAATACGCACGAACGGTGCAAATCACCCTACCCATGCACCGCACGCCGGCCCAGCGCGCTATCGACGCCGCTCTCACCGCAAGGGGTCCGCGGTCGCCCGCCCTATCCCCCGGGGACCGGTGATCACTTCGAATCCGTTGCTTCGCAGCCTGTCTCCCGACCACGCAGCTGAGAGCCGGATGCCTCGAGCGCTCATTCGGAAGAGTCTTAGTTACCCGGCGCGTTCCTCGAGGGAGCTACCTGGACAAGGATGGCCGTGACCTGCTGTCTGACACTCGATGACGAATCGCTAGTGGCAGAACGATGCAGAGTTGCAGTGGAGGAACCGCTGGAAGGCGTCGTGCTGCCTCGCGCCGATCCGGTGGACGCCGACACAGCGGCACAGGATCCGCCGGCACGATCAAGTGCAGGTGAGGCGGTGGGCGCCGCTCCCCCGCCTCCACCGGCGGCGACGGTGGCGAGGGGGGAGGCGGGAACCCTGGCACGCCCGGCGAGCCCGCTGGCCGCCGACGCGCTGGCCAAGCTGGACGCCGACTTGGGGCAGGTGCAGATCGCCCGGATCGGCGGGCGGCGGGTCTACCGGCGCCGGATCGAGCTGCTGGCCGAGGCGTGCACCCCGCAGACGTTCGCGCTGGTGCTGGACTGGCTGAGCAGCACCCGCCGCGGCTCGGCCGCCACCAAGCGCACCTACGCCGACGACCTGCGCCGCGTCTGGGCGCCGCTGGCCCGCGAGCTCGGCCATGAGGCGTTCTTCGTCGGCTGCCTCACCCGCGAGCACGTGCGGATGTGGCGGCTGCGGCAGGAGGCCGCGGGCGCCGCGGCGCGCAGCATCGGCCGCTACGTCGCCTGTCTGTCGTCGCTGCACGCCTACGCCGCCGGGCGGATGGACCCGGCGCCGGCCAATCCGGTCACCCAGGACGACCGGCCCCGCGTCACCGCCGAGCGCAGCGCGGGCTCCACGCCGGTGCTGGAGGTCGACCAGGTCCGCGCGGTGGCCGCGTGCGCGGCCGGCGAGCTGGACCTGCTGGTGGTGATGCTGCTGTACAGCCTGGCCGGCCGGGTCACCGAACTGTGCGCCGCCGACGTGACCGACCTGGGCCGCGATGGCGACCGCAGCGTCCTGGCCGTCACCCGCAAGGGCGGCAAGCGCCGCACGATGCCGCTCCCGCACCGCTGCGCCGACCTGCTGCGCCGGCACGTCGGCGCCCGCACCCACGGGCCTCTGCTGCTGGACGCCAAGGGCGACCGGCTGGACCGCCACGACATCGACCGCATCACCACCCGGCTCGGCCGCGCCGCCGGCGTGCTGCCCGGCCGCGACCTCACACCGCACGTGTGGCGCGCCACCCGCATCACCCACATGCTCGACGCCGGAGTCCCGCTCGCCGAAGTGCAGGAGTTCGCCGACCACACCGACCCCGCCACGACCATCGGCTACTGGGAGCGCCGCACCAAGCAACAGCGCGCCACCGCGCACGCCGACCAGGCCGCCGGCCTCTTCGACGACGCCGTCGTGATCGATCCGGCCGTCCAACCGCACCCGCGCGGCCGGACCTGAGCACCCGACGGACCCGTGTTCGCCCGTCCGGCGAGGCCCGCCTGGGCTCTTGGAGCGCGCCTGGCGATAGGGCGCGGCCGCCAACCCGCAGGGGGGCCGGGATGTGAAGCGCGGAGAGCCTCAACATGTGTCGCGGCCTCGAGGGACAGTCGAACGAGGAGGCACGGTTAGCCGGCCCGCACCGGTCGGCTTGGCTTGACTGGCCGTTCCGTCGCAGCGGCGGCCGACATCGGGCGCCGCAGACGATGCCCCGGTGACGGCAACCAGATCGGCCCACCGGAGCCGGTCGATGGGCCCTTGGTTGGCGGTGGTGGTCAGCCAGGCGGCGAGGAGGGGCGGCCGACGGGTGTCTCGCCCCCGT
>NZ_JBGNUT010000063.1:0-16665 GCF_041951385.1 Actinomadura sp. NTSP31
ACGGACAAGGCGTTTCACGCGGAGCTCCAGCGGAGCGTGAAACGCCTTGTCCGTCGTGACGGGGGTTCCAGGGGGTCGCCCCCCCTGGACGATTACGCCATGGGGCGTTCCATGGCGGGGGTGGCGGGGTCGGCGCCCTCTACCGGCTTGGGGGCGAAGCCCTTGGCGGTGATGAAGACGACCACGATCAGCACGGTCGGGACGATGAACGCCAGCCGCAGGCCGTGGGAGTGGCTGACCGGGGCGATCGCGCCGACGACGGCGGCGCCGAGCACGAAGCCGACGTAGTTGAAGATGTTGACGCGGGCCACGGCGACGCCGAGGCCGGTCGGGTCGACGCGTCCGGCGGCGGAGAACGACACCGGCGCGATCACGCTGAGGCCGAGCCCGGCGAGCGCGAACGCGGCGATGGCGACGGCCGCGTTCGGCGCCGCCACCACGCCGGCCATGCCGACGATGCCGATCAGCCCGCCCAGCCGCACCACCTGGACGGGGCCGGAGCGGCGGACGCCGAGGTCGGCGACCGCGCGGCTGATCACCATGGTGATCTGGTAGGCGACGTAGCCGAGCGGCGCGACCCAGTCGCTGGCCGACAGCTCGTCGTCCAGGTACTTGGCGCCGTAACTGGAGATCGCGGAGTCGGCCAGGTAGGCGACGGCCATCGCGGCGCCGACGATCAGGATCGGCCGCCACGGGACGCTGCGCCCGGCGGCCTTCAGCTCCTCGGCGGACGGCCCGTCGCCCTCCTCCTCGCGCCGGTAGAGCCGGGGCCCGGTGGCGAGGGAGGCGACGACGCCGATGGCGGCGGCGATCCCGAAGCCGGTGAGGAGCGAGAGGTCCAGCTTGTTGGTCGCCGACGCCCACAGGCCGCCGAGGATGCCGGCGACGCTCCACACCGCGTAGAAGCCGGTGATCAGGCTCATCCCGTAGCGGCGCTCCACCGCGATCGCCTGCGCGTTCATCGAGGCGTCGACCGCTCCGACGAACAGCCCGAACAGTGCGACCGCCCCGTACAGGGCGAGGTCGTTGTCGCCGGTGGCGCCGATCAGCACGATGGTGACGGCCACGGCGGGCTGGGCGACCCGCAGCACGGGCCCGCTGCCGAGGCGCTTGAACAGCGCGCCGGACACGACGCTGCCGGCGCCGGCGACCAGCGGCACCATCAGCAGGACCAGTGACAGCGTGGCGTCGCTGAGGTGGTGCGCCTTCTGCATCTGCGGCACCTGCGTCACCAGAGAGGCGAAGCACAGCCCCTGGACGGCGAAAGCGGCATAGGCGGAGATCCGCGCCCGGCGGTCCCGCTCGGTGATGCGCTCGCTCATGCGGCCCGACCTCTCTGGCAGCGAACGTGAAGAAGATTCGCGTCAGCGTAGGGACAGGGTACGCGCCGGGTCAATGGTCCGGCTCAGCCGATGAGCCGCCTGCGCATACCCCGGACGGCCAGTATCCACATCAGGCCCGCGAACAGCACCAGCGCCCCCAGATGCCCGAGGTCGGCGAGCGGCCGCAGCCCGAACACCGCGTCCCGCACCAGCTGCACGCAGTGGTACAGCGGGTTCAGCCGCGCCGCGTACCGCGCCCAGTCCGGCAGCGCGTCGATTGGGAAGAACGTCCCGGCGACCAGGAACAGCGGCGTCACCACGCCGGTGATCACGTAGTCGAAGGAGTTGATCGACGGCACCACCGACGACGTCCACATCCCGAACAGCCCGAACCCGAGCGCCAGGAAGAACACCAGGAACGGCACCAGCAGCATCCCGAACGAGGGGTCCAGCCCGAAGAACAGCGCCACCACGAGCGGCGTGCACGAGTACACCGACGACTTCGCCGCGATCCACAGCGCCTCCGCCGTCACCAGCTCGTGGACGTCCACCGGCGCCGCCAGGATCGCGTCGTAGGTGTGCTGGAAGGACCGCCGGATGTAGCTGTTGAACATCCCCGGGAACACCGAGGTGAACAGCGCCGCCGTCCCCACCACGCCCGTCGCGACGAAGTCCAGGTACCGGTAGTGCCCGACCATCGCGACCATCGACCCGAACCCGTAGCCGAACGCCAGCAGGTAGAACGTCGGCTCCACCATCGACGCGAACGACTGCGTCATCCAGTACCGCTTGTACAGCGCCAGCTCGTGCCGCCAGATCCCCCGCAGCGGCGCCACCTCGAACCGCCGCAGCCGCGGCGCGCGCTCCGCCTGGACGGTCATTCCACCCGCTCCCCGGTCAGCACCACGAACACGTCCTCCAGACTGGACGCCCGCCGGACCCCGTCCGGGCCCAGCTCGTCCTCCAGCGACGGCGGGATCGTCTCCGCCTTCAGCACCGACACCGACGGGCCCGTCCGGCGGGTCGGCAGCCCCGCGCCCCGCGCGGCCCGCTCCACCTCCGTGAGCCGGTCCGGCGGCCCGTAGTGCTCCACCACCAGCTCGCCCGCGTACTCGGCGACCAGCTCCGCCGGCGCCCCGCGCGCGATCACCCGGCCGTGCGACATCAGCGCGCACGCGTCGGCGAGCCGCTCGGCCTCCTCGATGTAGTGCGTCGACATCAGCACCGTCGTCCCGCGCGACCGCAGCCCGTCGATCAGCCCCCACAGCTCCGCCCGCACCTGCGGGTCGAGGCCCACCGTCGGCTCGTCCAGCAGCACCAGCGCCGGACGGTGCACCAGCCCCCGCGCGATCAGCAGCCGCCGCCGCATCCCGCCCGACAGGTCGTCCACCTTCGTGCGCTGCCGCTCGGTCAGGTGCGCGAGCGCCAGCGCGTCGTCGACCGCCCCGGCCCGCTCGCGCCGCGGCACCCGGTACAGGTGCGCGAACACCTCCAGGTTCTCGCGGGCGGTCAGCTCCTCGTCGAGGTTGTCCTGCTGCGGCACCACGCCCATCGCCGCCCGCGCCCGCTTGGACTGCGCGGGCACCTCGAACCCCAGCACCCGGATGCTGCCCTCGTCCGCGAGCGCCTGCGCGGTCAGCATCTTCATGGTCGTCGACTTCCCGGCGCCGTTCGGCCCGAGCAGCCCGAGGCAGCTCCCGGCGGGGACCTCCAGGTCGAGCCCGTCCACCGCGGTGAACCCGCCGAACCGCTTGACCACCCCCCGCATGCTGATCGCCGCCGCCCCGGCCTCGCCCTCCCCGGCCGCGGGCTGCGCACGTTGCACCGTCATGCGATCACCCTACGTACCGGGCCCGGCGGAACCCCACCGATTTTTCTCCGGGCACCCCGCCGCGCGCCCGCTACCCTCGAGAACGTGGACATCCCCCGCCGCCCCGGACAGGCGACCCGCGTGAGCGACCTGCGCGCCTCCGACGCCGACCGGGAGCGCGTCGCGGAGGTGCTGGGCGAGGCCCTCGCGGACGGCCGGCTGACCATGCAGGAGCACGCCGACCGCACGACCCGCGTCTTCGCCGCCCGCACCCTCGGCGAGCTCACCGGCCTCACCCTGGACCTCAGCCCCGAGGAGGCCCAGCCCATCCTCGTGGACGACCGCCCGGTCTCGGTCTTCTTCGGCCGCGTCCGCCGCGACGGCCGCTGGGTCGTCCCCGTGAAGCTGCCGCTGCTCGCCCTCTTCGGCACCGTCGAGCTCGACCTGCGCGAGGCCGTCCTGCAGCGCCGCCACATCGTCCTCGACTCGCTGGTCCTCGCGGGCCGCGTCCGCCTCCTCGTCCCCGAGGGCGTCCGCGTCGACATCACGGGCCGCACCATCCTCAGCACCCGCGAGCTGCGCACCCGTCCCGCCGCCGAGGGCCCCACCATCGAGGTCGCGGGCACCCTCGTCCTCGGCTCGGTGAAGGCCAGGGCCCCCAAACGGACCCTCCGCCAACGCGTCCGGGGCCGGCTGGGACGCTAGCCGCCATGGACGATCTCCCGCCCCTCGAACTCGCCTTCCCCGGACCCGAACGCGACCGCGGCGTGGCCGCGATCCTGACCGGCGAGAAGACGGCCTTCACCGGTCTCCTCGAGATCCACGAGAAGGCCGGCGAACCCGTCCCCGGACGGGGCGACAGGTTCGCCGTCCTCGACTCCGGCGGCCGTCCCGCCGCCGCGATCGAACTCACCGAGGTGCGCGTCGTCCCGATCAAGGAGATCGACGACGCCTACGCCCGCGCCGAGGGCCGCGGCTACGCGGGCGCCGCCGAATGGCGCGCCGACCACGAGCGCTTCTTCCGCGGCGAGGGCGTGGCCGCGTTCCTCGGCCGCGAGCCCGACATCACCGACGACACCCTCGTGGTGGCCCAGCGCTTCCGCCGCCTGGCCCCCTGACGGCGCCGTCCGCCGGGGACGCCCGCCGAGCAGCCTCCTAGACCGCGGTGTCGAAGTTGATGGCGCTGTAGGCGCGGAGCTTGCTGAGCTTGTGCTCGCTGGAGACGGTGCGGATGGTCCCGCTGCGGGAGCGCATGACCAGGGAGTGCGTGACGGCGGTGCCCTTGCTGTAGCGGACGCCGTCGACGAGTTCGCCGTCGGTGATGCCCGTCGCGGCGAAGAAGACGTCGTCGGAGGTGACGAGGTCGTCGGTGGTGAGGACGCGGCCGAGGTCGTGGCCCGCGTCGACCGCCTTCCGCTTCTCCGCGTCGTCCTGCGGCCAGAGCCGCCCCTGGATGACGCCGCCGAGGGCCTTGATCGCGCAGGCGGCGATGATGCCCTCCGGGGTGCCGCCGATGCCGAGCAGCAGGTCGACGCCGGTGCCGGGACGGGACGCCATGATCGCGCCGGCGACGTCGCCGTCCAGGATGAACTTGATCCGGGCGCCCGCCTCGCGGACCTCCTTCACGATCCCCTCGTGGCGGGGGCGGTCGAGGATGCAGACGGTCACGTCGTTGGCGGACGAGCCCTTGGCGCGGGCGATCGCGCGGATGTTGTCGGCGATGGGGCGCTCGATGTCGACGACGTCGGCGGCCTCGGGGCCGGTGACGAGCTTCTCCATGTAGAAGACCGCCGACGGGTCGAACATCGAGCCGCGCGGCGCCACCGACAGCACGGCGATGGCGTTGTTCATGCCGAGGGCGGTGAGCCGGGTGCCGTCCACCGGGTCGACGGCGACGTCGCACTCGGCGCCGGAGCCGTCGCCGACCTCCTCGCCGTTGTAGAGCATCGGGGCGTTGTCCTTCTCGCCCTCGCCGATGACGACGACGCCGCGCATCGAGACGGTGTTGATCAGCTGCCGCATCGCGTTGACGGCGGCTCCGTCGGCGCCGTTCTTGTCCCCGCGGCCGACCCAGCGCGCCGCGGCCATGGCGGCGGCCTCGGTGACCCGGACCAGCTCCATCGCCAGGTTGCGGTCCGGCGCCGAGGGCTCGGTGGTCAGCGGGGAGGAAACGGTGGTCTCTTCGGACATGACGGGGCGGCCCCTTCGATCGATGGTGACTCGGATTCTCCGGGGACCGGACGCCGGGCCACAAATTGGACCAGACCAGCCCGGTGCGCCGGGGAGTCCCGCCCGCGGCCGGGCCGTTTTGACCGTCGCGCGGGCAAGGGATCGTTTCCCCGTGGGAAGAGGGCGTAATCTCATGGCTCATGAGCAGCGACATCGACGTCTCGTCCGACGGGGCGGCCAAGGACGGGGCCGCCGGGGCAGCGGAGGCGCCCGCCCGGACCTCCGACCGCGGGGCCGCCACGCGCAGCGCCCTGCTGTCGGCGGCCCGGGACGTCTTCTGCGAGGCGGGCTTCGCGCAGGCCGCGGTGACCGACATCGTCGCCAAGGCGGGCGCCAGCGTCGGCAGCCTGTACCACCACTTCAACGGCAAGGCCGACCTGTACCTGACGCTGTTCGAGGAGTTCCAGGGCCGCCAGCAGGAGCGCACCCGCAAGGCGATCAACGCGGTGCGGGACGCGGGCGAGGGCGACCCGATGCGGCAGTTCGTCGCGGGCGCCGGCGCCTATCTGGACGGGTGCCTGCGGGAGCGGGACGTCGCGCGGCTGTTCATCTCCGGCGACGGCCCGCCCGGGTTCGACCGGGTGATGCGGCAGCGCCTCAACAAGTGGGCGCGCCGCAACGCCGCGCTGTTCCACACCGCCGACGGCGGCGTGGACGAGGCGCTGGTCGTGGTGCTGACGGGCGCGATGGCGGGCGCCGTGTCGGAGATCTCCCTGATGGACGACGAGGGCGCCGCGCGCCCCCTGGCGGACGAGATGATGGGCATCGTCGGAACGATCAGGAACCCCCGTACCGAGCAGCGCTGACCGTGCGGGATCCTGGAGGGGTGACCGACAAGAGCCCCGCACCCGCTCCGGAGGCCGCCGACACCGCCTCCGGGCCCGAGCAGCCCGCCACCGCCGAGCCAGGGCCGTCCGGCGCGCGGGAGGAGCCGCGCGCGGACGCCGGAGCCGGCGAGGCCCAGGCGGAGACCGCCGACGGGCCTGAGAGGGCCGAGGGCGAGGGGGCCGCGGCGCCCGCCGGTGAGCGCGGTGTGGTCAAGGTCAGTCCGGCGGTGTACAAGCGGCTGACGACCGGGCTCGGCGGGTTCACGATGGCGATGGGCGCGTGCCTGCTGCTGGTGCTGGCGATCTTCGTGATCACGCCGCGGGACAACAAGGAAGTGCTGCCCACCGTCGACTACGCCTCGCAACTGTGGGCGCTGCGCAGCGACGCGCCGTTCACCGTGTACGCGCCGGAGGGGCTGCCGCCGCGCTGGCGTCCCACCAGCTCGCGGCTGCACGGCCTGGACGCCGGCGGCAAGCAGCCGGTCGCGTGGCACCTGGGCTTCGTCACGCCGGACGGCGAGTACGCGGCGCTCGAGGAGAGCAACGAGAAGGCGGACGCGTACGTCCCGCGGATGACCAACAGCAGCAAGCCGATCGGCACGATGCAGGTCGGCGGCGAGTCGTGGGCGAAGTACCACCGCAACGACAAGAAGGCGAACTCGCTGGCGCGGCCGGGCCCGGGGGGCATGAGCATCGTGGTGACCGGTACCGCGTCCTACGGGGAACTGGCGGTGCTGGCCGCGTCGCTGAAGCCGCAGCCCCGGCAGGGCGGGGGCCCGGCGCCGTCGGCGCCGGCCACCCGGGGTTCCTGACCGGGCCCGCGGGCTCACCCTCAGGTGAGTGTTCCCTTACGGTCAGAACGGGGTCGGGGCCTCGCCGTCCTCCGGACCCTGCATCGCGGCGGCGAGTCTCGCGCGCGCGCCTTCGAGCCACTCCTCGCAGACCTCGGCGAGCTTCTCGCCGCGCTCCCAGAGGGCGAGGGACTCCTCCAGCGTCAGCCCGCCGGCCTCCAGCCGCTTGACGACGTCGGTCAGCTCGTCCCGCGCCTGCTCGTACGACGGCTTGCTCTCGGTCGCGTTCTCTTCTGCCACTTTCCCCACTCTAGGGCTCCTCGCGGCCGGAGACGGTGGCGGTGAGGCGGCCGCCGGCCAGCCGCACGTGCAGGCTCTCGCCGTCCTTGACGTCCGACGGCTCGCGCACGACCGCCTCGTCCTCGCGCTGGACGATCGCGTAGCCGCGGTCGAGCGTGGCGGCGGGGGAGAGGGCCAGCAGCCGGGCGCGGGTGTGCGACAGCTCGTCGCCGGCCCGGTCCAGCGCGGCCGACAGGCACCGGCGGGCCCGGTCGCGCAGGGCGAGGACCTGCTCGGACTGCCGTTCGATCTCCCGTACGGGGTCGGCGAGCGCGGGCCGCGACCGGACCGACTTCAGCCAGTGCAGCTCGCGTTCCACCGCGCCCCCCAGGCAGCGCCGGCCCCGGTCGCGCAGCTGCCGGACGAGCTGGAGCTGCTCCCGCACGTCCGGGACGGTCTTCTTCGCCGCGTCGGTCGGGGTGGAGGCGCGGACGTCGGCGACGAGGTCGAGGATCGGGCTGTCCTGCTCGTGCCCGATCGCGCTGACGACCGGGGTGCGGGCGGCGGAGACGGCGCGGACCAGCGCCTCGTCGGAGAACGGCAGCAGGTCCTCCATGGCGCCGCCGCCGCGCGCGATGACGATGACCTCGATCTCGGGGTCGGCGTCGAGCTTGCGCAGCGCCTCCATGACCTCGCCTACGGCGTGGGAGCCCTGGACGGCGGTGTTCTCCACCCGGAACGCGACGGCGGGCCAGCGGCGCCGCGCGTTCTCCAGGACGTCGTGCTCGGCGTCGGAGTCGCGGCCGCAGATCAGGCCGATCCTGCCGGGCAGGAACGGCAGCGGCCGCTTGCGCTCGGGGCGGAACAGGCCCTCGGACGCGAGCACCTGCCTGAGCCGCTCCAGCCGGGCCAGCAGCTCGCCGACGCCGACGGGGCGGACCTCGATGGCGCTGAGCGAGAACGTGCCGCGGTTGATCCAGAAGTCGGGCTTGGCGTGCACGACGACGCGGGCGCCGTCGGTGACGGCGGGCCCGGCGGCCTCGAACACCCCGCGCGGCCCGACGACCCGGACCGACATGTTCGCGACGGGGTCGCGCAGCGTCATGTAGACCGTCCCGCCGCGGGCGTTGAGGTCGGTGATCTGGCCCTCGACCCAGATCCGGCCGAGGCGGCCGATCCAGCCGCCCACCGCCTGCAGGACGGTCCGCACCGGCACGGGGGATTCGGCCGTGGTCTCCATCGCCATGCCCCGAAGCCTACGGGCGCGGCGGGCCCGGCCGCGTGTGACGGACGAGACATGCCGGTCGGCTTTGATGCTTAGCCACACTAACTTAGACTGACTAAGTAATTTCGAGGAGAGCAACCGTGACCGTTTCCGAGCGAGCGCTGGCCGAACAGCTCAACCGCAGCCTCCGGCACATCGTGCTGATGCTGCGCCGCGCCACCGCCGACCAGGCGATCACCAGCCAGCAGCTGTCGGTGCTCGGCTCGCTCGAGCACGGGCCGTGCCGGATGACCGAGCTGGCCGCCGAGCACGGCGTCCGGCTCCCCACCATGACCGCGCAGATCAACCGGCTGGAACGCGACGGCCTGGTGGAGCGCGGCCGGGACGGCTCGGACGCCCGCGTCGTCACCGCCGCGCTCACCGCGGCCGGCCGCGAGCGGCTGGCCGCCGGGCGCGAGCAGCGGATCGGGTTCCTGGCCGAACGGTTCGCGGGGCTGACGGACGAGGAGCGCACGGCCGTCGCCGCGGCGCTGCCCGCCCTCGACAAGCTCTTCGCCGCTCCTTGACCCTCTGAGGGAGGTCTCCATGCACGCTCGGCCCTCGTCGAACACGGGGCTGCCTTCGTCGAACACGAAGGGCGGCGGCATTCTCAGGCAGCCGATGTCGGTGTGGGCCACCGCCTTCGCCGCCGTCGTCGCCTTCATGGGCATCGGGCTCGTCGATCCGATCCTGCCCGCGATCGCCAAGAACCTGTCGGCGACGCCGAGCCAGGTGTCGCTGCTGTTCACCAGCTACTTCCTGATCACCGCGGTGGCCATGCTGATCACCGGCTGGGTGTCCAGCCGGATCGGCGGCAAGAGGACGCTGATGATCGGGCTCACCCTCGTCGTGGCGTTCGCCGCGCTCGCCGGGACGTCCGACACCGTCGGCCAGCTCGTCGGCTTCCGGGCCGGCTGGGGGCTCGGCAACGCGCTGTTCGTCGCCACCGCGCTCGCCGTCATCGTCGGCGCGGCGTCCGGCGGCGCAGAGAAGGCCATCGTCCTGTACGAGGCCGCCCTCGGCCTCGGCATCTCGCTCGGCCCGCTCGTCGGCGCGCTGCTCGGCGACCTGAACTGGCGGTTCCCGTTCTTCGGCACCGCGGTCCTGATGGCGGTCGGCTTCCTGCTCATCGCCACGCTGCTCAAGGCGCCGCCGAAGCCCGCCGAGAAGACCCGGCTGAGCGCCCCGATCCGCGCCCTCGGGCACGGCGGGCTCGCCACCACCGCGTTCACCGCGCTGTTCTACAACTACGCGTTCTTCACCGTCCTCGCCTTCACGCCGTTCGTGCTCGGGATGAGCGCGCACGGCATCGGCCTGGTGTTCTTCGGCTGGGGCGTGATGGTCGCGCTGGCCTCGGTGTTCGGCGCACCGGCGCTGCAGCGCCGCGTTGGAACGGTCCGGGTCATGTACCTGGGGCTGGCCCTGCTGGTGGTGTTCCAGCTCGGCCTGGCCTTCCTCGGCCACGACGGGATCATCGTCTGCACAGTCCTGTCGGGCATCCCGATCGGGCTGAACAACACCGCGTTCACCGAGGCGGCGATGGAGGTCTCCGACAACCCGCGGCCCGTCGCGTCCGCCGGGTACAACTTCGTCCGCTGGATGGGCGGGGCCCTCGCCCCCTACTTCGCCACCAAGCTGGCCGAAGAGGTCAACCCGCACCTGCCCTACGTCGTCGGCGCGGCCTGCTGCGCCGTCGCGATCGGCATCCTGGTGACGCGCCGCCGCCACATGGCGCCGCTGGAGCGGGTCGACATCGACCACGCCTTCCAGGACGCCCCCGTCCCGGCCAAGGCCTAGCGGACCGGCCGCGAACCTCCGCCGTCCTCTGGTTCCGGCCCGGTCGCTCCGCAGGGGCGGACGGTCTGGAAACAGAGGACGCCGTTCGTGGCGGCGAACATTTCCACTGCCATTTCCGTCGCCCTTCATGCGATACGGGCGGGAGCGGCGGATCCGTCCACGCCGGCCGGGCCCGAGGGGGTCCGGCCGGCGCCGCAGAGCCCATGCGCCGCGTTCGCGCAGGTCGCCGGGGTGATTGACGAATGCAGCACAATCGTCATATTTCCCTATTTCCCGCGATTATCTTGTCACGGGTGATCGAAGCGAGATAGTGATGGACCCGTCCGTCACTCACCGGCCTTCCGCGCCGCAGAACAAAATGGGACCGATGACAACCAGCCTGCCGTCCTTCCCCGCCGCGGACGAAGCGCCGCTCGACACCTGCATCCGGTTGCGGGACATCGCCCCCGTGGTCGAAGTGGAGTTCCCCGGCGGCGTCCCGGCCTACCTCGCGCTGACCCACGACGCCGTGCGGCAGATCCTCGCCGGCGACAACAGGACCTTCCTGCGGGACCCGGAGCACTGGCCCGCCCTGCACGACGGATCGATCCCCGAGGACTGGCCGCTGCGCGCCATCGTCCAGGGCGGTCACCTGTCCACCAAGGACGGCGCCGACCACCGGCGGCTGCGCGGCCTGGTCGGCAAGGCATTCACGCCCGCGCGGGTGCAGGCGCTGGAGCCGCGCGTCCAGCGGATCGTGGACGGCCTGCTCGACGACGTCGTCGCCGCGGGCGACGGCGTGGACATCGTGCCCGCCTTCACCGAGGCGCTGCCGATGTGGGTGATCTGCGAGCTGTTCGGCGTGCCCCCCGAGGACCGGCCCCGGATGCGCGACTGGACCGCCGCGCTGCTGGCGCACACCACCCCGCCGGACGAGGCGTTCGCGACGCAGAACGCCCTCCAGTCCTACCTGCACGAACTGGTGGAGCGCAGGCAGGAGGCGCCCGGCGACGACCTCACCTCCAGCCTCGTCCAGGCCCGCGACGAGGGCGACAGCCTCACCACCGACGAGCTGGTCGGCGTGCTCTGGCTGATGCTCGTGGCCGGCCACGAGACCACCGTCCACCTGCTCGGCCACGCCATCGTGGCGCTGGCCCAGAACCCCGGCCAGCTCGAACTCGCCAAGGCCGGCGACCGCTGGGCCGACGTGGTGGAGGAGACCCTGCGCTACCGCCACTCGGTGATGATGACGAGCTTCCGCTTCACGGCGGAGGACGTGACCGTCGCCGGGGTGCCCATCCCCAAGGGCCGGGCGGTCGGCGTCGTCTACCAGGCGAGCGGCCTCGACCCGGCGGAGTACGGCGAGGACGCGGACAGGTTCGACATCACCCGGAAGCAGAACGGGCGCCTCACCTTCGGCCACGGCCCGCGGTACTGCATCGGCGCGTCCCTGGCCCGGCTGGAGGGCCGGCTGGCGCTCGCGACGCTGTACCGGCGCCTGCCGGAGCTCGCCCTGGCCATAGACCCGGGCGACATCCCCTACTCCCCGTCGTTCTTCACGGTCGGCCCGCTCTCCCTGCCGGTCACCTTGGGCGGCGTCCGATCCTGACGCGTCACCGCGGGATCCGGCGGCTCGTCCGGCCGGCCGGCAGGCCGGCGCGCCCGGCAGGGGGCGTGCCGGCCGACGCGTCCGGTATCTAGCAATTTTGGTAAATACCTGCGCGCACGAGCGTTATGGTGCATCCTTATCGCGCCTTATTCCGTTATGGCCGCCCGTGCGACGCGCCGCGGATTCCCGCGCGCCGGTCACCAACGCTCACAAGGACACGATGGATGGCATCTCAAGCCGGTCGAGCACGCATCGAGCGCGCCGCGCTGGAACGCGCGCTCTGGGTCGGGCTGGTCGTCGCGGTCGTCGCCGGCGCCGCCTGGCTGGGGGCGCTGCTGGCCGCGGACCAGCGGTCCCGCACGCTGGTCGCGGCGGGCGGCGGCGCCGCGGCGCTCGCCCTCGTCCTCGCCCTCGGAGCCGCGGCCTACTACGCCGAGTACGCGCGGAAGGTCCGTGACCGGCTGGCGCAGGTGGAGAGCGAGAGCGGCCTCCTGGAGCGCCGGCTCCAGGAGCTGGTCGACGGGCCCCTGCCCGCGCTGATCGGGCGCCTGCACGCCGGCGCGGCGCCGGAGGAGATCCTGGCCGAACTGCGGACCGTCCCGAACCACCTGCTGGGACGGCTGGTGCGCGTGGTGGCGGAAGGCGTCGCCCACAGCGAGCACGGCGCGGTCCAGGCCAGGGCCGAACTGGCCGCCCTGGAGCACGAGGTCGCGCAGGTGGCCGACGCGACGCTGCCCGCGCTGATCGACCGGATCCGCGGCGACCACGCCTCGGCGGCGCCCGCGCCCGCCGAGCTCCCGGCGCCCTCCCACGCGGCACTGGAACGGCTCCTGAACGACGTCGGCGACGCCCTCGCCGCGGGCGAGCGCACCAGGGCGGCCGCCATGGCGTCCTGCGCGAGCGCCGCGGCGCGGATCCAGGCGCAGACCACCCGCATGCTCGCCCAGCTCCGCGAGCTGGAGGACCAGTACAACGAGGACGAGGTCTTCGGCGACCTTCTCGACCTCGACCACCACGTCTCCCAGATGGGGCGCCTGGCCGACAGCATCGCGCTGCTCAGCGGCGGCCGGTCGGGACGGCGCTGGACCAAGCCCATCGTCCTGGAGAGCGTCATCCGCGGCGCGATGGGCCGGATCGCCTCCTACCAGCGCGTCCAGTACCACTCGACCAGCACCGCCGCCGTCGCCGGGTTCGCCGCCGAGGGCGTCATGCACGCGCTGGCCGAGCTGATGGACAACGCCGCCAACTTCTCCCCGCACGGCACCGCCGTGCACGTCTACGCCGAGGAGGAGGACGCCGGCGTCGTCGTCACCATCGAGGACAGCGGCCTGGGCATGCGCCAGCGCGAGCGGGAGCGCGCCGAGCGGCTGGTGTCGGAGACCGCCGACCTGACCTCCCTGCCCGGGACCCGGCTGGGGCTGGCGGTGGTCGGCCGGCTGGCGGGCAAGCACGGGCTGCGGATCAGCTTCCGGCCGTCCTCCCGCGGCGGTATCGGCGTGGTCGTGCTGATCCCGCGCCGGCTCGTCAGCCACCCCGCCGGCGCCGGCGGCGAAGCCTTCGCCGCCGACCCCGTCCGAAGCCCGCGCGCGGGCGCCACCGCCCTGGTCCGCGAACCCGCCGCCGCGGCGGCCGTGGCCCTGGCCGAGGCACCCGACGCCGGCGCCGCCGACGGGGAGCACCTGCCCAAACGCCGCCGCGGCGCCACGCTCACCGGGACCGTCGAGCAGCACGCGGCCCCGCCGCCCAAGCCCCGCGACCCGGGGGCGCGGTTCGCCGCCTTCCGCGAGTCCGCCTCGGGACGCCACCGAACGACCGACGACGCCATGACCGACCGCACGTCCGAACCCGCGGACGGCACCGCGCACGACGACACCGCACCCGCCCGGGAACCCGATCAGTAGGGCTCATGGCCCGCGGCCCGTTCGGCGGACGGGCCACCGGGACGGACGGTCCCGGCACACCCGTCCGGACCGCAGGATCCACAGATAGGAGGCAGGGACGCGATCCGCCGCGGCGCCGCGGCGGGATCCGTTCCGTGATCTTGATGAGCACCGATGAGCGCCAACTCGATTGGCTTCTGACGTCCCTTGCGGACCGGGCCCCCGGCATCCAGCACGTGTTGGTGCTGTCCAGGGACGGTCTGAAGATCTGCCACACCCCCGGACTGGACGAGGACAGGGCCGACCAGCTGGCGGCCATCGCCTCGGGCATCCAGAGCCTGTCCCTGACCGCCTCCCACGAGTTCGGCACCGGCGTCGGCGCGGGCCAGTCGATGATGGAGTTCGCCGGCGGGCTGCTGCTGATCATCCCGGCGGGCGCGGGGGCGCACCTGGCCGTCGTCGCCCACGAGGACGCCGACGTCGGCCTCGTCGGGCACAGCATGAACGAGCTGGTGGAGCAGATCGGCGGCTACCTGACCGCGGCACCGCGCACCGCCGCGCCGAGATGACCCCCCAGCCGCTGGACCTCGGCGACCCCGACCGGCTCTACACCGTGACCGGTGGCCGCAGCCGCGCGGGCGACGACGCCCTCGACCTCGTCACGCTGGTCAGCGCCGAGAACGACCCGGCGCCCGGCATGCAGTCCGAGCACGTCGCGATCCTGCGGCTGTGCCGCCACGAGCCGATGGCGGTGGTCGAGCTGTCCTCCCATCTGAGGCTGCCGGTGAGCGTGGTGAAGATCCTGCTGCTCGACCTGCGCGACGCCGGCCACATCACCGTCCGCCATCCGACCTCGGCCACCGCGACGAACCGGCTGGCCGACCTGGAAACGCTGAAGCAGGTGCTCGTTGGACTCCAAGACCTCTGACCAGGCAGCGGACCACGGACCCGGCGGCGCGCCGGCCGGGGCCGCGGACGACGTGCCGCTGCGCCGCACCGCGCGGGACGCGCTGAAGATCGTGATCGTCGGCGGGTTCGGGGTCGGGAAGACCACCATGGTCGGCTCGGTCTCCGAGATACGCCCGCTGAGCACCGAGGAGGTCATGACGGAGGCCGGCGTCGGCATCGACGACCCCAGCCGCGTCGCCGACAAGCGCACCACCACGGTCGCGTTCGACTTCGGCCGGATCTCGCTGGACGCCCACCGCGTGCTCTACCTGTTCGGCGCCCCCGGCCAGAAGCGGTTCTGGTTCGTCTGGGACCAGCTGTTCTCCGGCAGCCTCGGCGCGGTGGTGCTGGTGGACACCCGCCGCCTGGAGGAGTCCTTCTACCCGCTCGACCGGCTCGAGCACCACAAGATGCCGTTCGTGGTGGCGGTCAACCGGTTCGACGCCCCCGGCGCGCGGCCCTCCCTGGAGCGGGTGCGCGACGCGCTGTCGCTCCCCGCGGACGTCCCGCTGGTCGACTGCGACGCCCGGCTGCGCGACTCCACCAAGAACGTGCTGATCACGCTCGTCCGGCACCTCACCGCACTCCACGACCCCGCCGCACTCCAGGAGGCCGCGCAGTGACCGACGAGACCGCCCCGCCGCGCGCCGACGGCGCCGTCCGCCTGTACGGGGAGGAGTTCGACCAGCGGCCGGCCGACTTCTTCGAGCGGATGCGCCGCGAGCACGGGCCGGTCGTGCCCGTCCTGCTCGAAGGCGACGTCCCCGCCTGGTACGTGATCGGGTACCGGGAGGTCAACCACGTCACCGGCAACCCGGGGCTGTTCGCGCGCGACACCCGCCGCTGGAACGCCTGGGACGCCGTGCCGGAGAACTGGTCGCTGCTGCCGTTCGTCGGCTGGAACCCCTCGGTGATGCTCGCCGAGGGGGAGGAGCACCACCGGCGCAGCACGGCGATCAGCGACGCGCTGGACGCCGTCGACCGCACCGAGCTGGCCGCCGACTGCGAGCGGATCGCCGACCGGCTGATCGACGAGTTCGCCGGGGACGGCGAGGCCGACCTGGTCAGCCGGTTCGCCGACCGGCTCCCGCCGCTGGTGATGGCCGGGCTCTTCGGGGTGCCCGCGGCCGAGGCGCCCGACATGATCCGGGACGTCACGTCCGTGGCGGGTTCCGACGAGGACGCCGTCCCGGCGTACCAGCGGCTCCAGGAGACCATGCGCCGGCTGGCCGAGGCGCGCCGGGCGCGTCCCGGCCCGGACGTCACGTCCCGGATGCTGCAGCACCCGGCGGGCCTCACCGACGACGAGCTGGTCAGCGACCTCATCCCGATGATGAGCGCCGGCCACCTGCCCACCGGCCACTGGATCGGCAACGCGCTGCGGCTGATGCTGGTCGACGAGCGGTTCGCCGTGACGCTCCAGGGCGGCCGCGGCAGCGTCTCCCAGGCGCTCAACCAGGTGCTGTGGGAGGACACGCCGTCGCAGAACAACATCGGCCGCTTCGCCGTGCACGCCTGCGAGCTGGCCGGGCGCCGGATCCGCCCCGGCGACATGCTGATCCTCGGGTGGGCCGCGGCGAACGCCGACCCGCAGGTGCAGCCGCCCGCGCACGGCGCCGGCGCCGGGAACCGCGCCCACCTGTCGTTCGGGCACGGCGACCACGGCTGCCCCTTCCCCGCCCCGGAGCTCGCCGAGATCATCGCCAGGACGGCGGTGGAGGTGCTGCTGGACCGGCTGCCCGACATCGAGCTCGCGGTCAAGCCGGACGAGCTCCTGTGGCTCCCGTCGTTCTGGGTGCGCCGCCTGGCGGCCCTGCCGGTCCTCTTCAGCCCGGCCGCGGCGCCCCACCAGGGCGGCTGACCACCCGGTCTCCGCCGCCGGGACGCCGCCGTCCGGCCCGCGGCGGGCGGCCCCCGGAAGGTTCCGGGG
>NZ_JBGNUT010000064.1:0-9835 GCF_041951385.1 Actinomadura sp. NTSP31
CATGTGTTAAGCACGCCGCCAGCGTTCGTCCTGAGCCAGGATCAAACTCTCCATCAAGGTCCAAACGACCACCCAGAAGGGGCGAACCCTCCAAGCAGCCAAACCTCAGGAAACAATCCCAGCAAACAATCCCCGAAAGGATCGCATTGCCTCAAAGAAATCCCCACCATCCCCCGAAGAGGGACGGCACGGGGCGATCCGGCCAACCGGCCGAACCGATAAAGGCACTGGCTTTTAACACGCTGTTGAGTTCTCAAGAAACGGACACCCACCGCGCTCGATCCGCTCTCGCGAACCTCGCTCCGGGGCAACCCTTCTAACTTACCGGAACTTTCGATCCTGTCAACCCGACTCGCTGAGTCGATCTTCAGGTTCTCGGCCCGTCCGCCGCGCGCCATCACAGGCGACCAAGATCGCCTGTGTCTGATCGTTCGGTGGAGTCCCCAGGGCCGGCCACCTTGCGGCGTCCTGCATCCCTTCTCGGGCCTTCCACTCAAGAGTACCTCGCTCCGAAGCAGGCTTCGAACCGTTTTTCTCTCGGTGGCTTCCCCCGGGGCCGTCCGCCTCTCGGCGTCCCGCATCCCCTTGGGGCAGGAAGAACATTAGGCAGCCTCGTACGGTCCGTCAAATCGGCGCCGCCACCCCCTGGACACCTCGCGGACGGACTCGGGAAACCCGCTGGTCACGGGGGTGCGGGCGACCGGCGTCAGCGGCGCGTCAGCCGGGCGTCAGCGTCCGGGCGGCGATGTGCGCGCCGCGTCAGGGCCCTCCCGGAAGCTTGGCGATGTCAGCACGACGATCTGTGAAAGGCCGACCGATGGACGATGTGATCCAGGCCGAGGGCCTGCGGAAGAGGTTCGGGGAGACGGTGGCCCTGGACGGGGTGGACATCGCCGCGAAGCGCGGGACGGTGCTGGGGGTGCTCGGCCCCAACGGGGCCGGGAAGACGACCGCCGTCCGGGTGCTCGCGACGCTGCTGAAGCCGGACGCGGGCCGCGCTTCGGTGTGCGGCTACGACGTGGTCAGGGACGCGGTGCGGGTGCGCGCGATGATCGGGCTGACCGGGCAGTACGCGTCGGTGGACGAGGAACTGACCGGCACCGAGAACCTGGTGATGATCGCGCGGCTGCTGGACTTCGGCCGGGCCGAGGCGAAGGCGCGGGCACGGGAGCTGCTGACCCGGTTCCGGCTCACCGAGGCGGGGTCCCGCGCGGTGAAGACGTACTCGGGCGGCATGCGCCGGCGGCTGGACCTGGCGGCGAGCCTGATCAACCGCCCCGAGGTCATCTTCCTGGACGAGCCGACGACCGGGCTGGACCCGCGGGCGCGCAACGAGGTGTGGGACACGGTCCGCGAGGTGGTCGACGACGGCGCGACCGTGCTGCTGACCACGCAGTACCTGGACGAGGCGGACGCGCTCGCCGACCGGATCGCGGTGTTCGACCACGGCCGGATGATCGCCGAGGGGACGTCCGGCGCGCTGAAGTCGCGGATCGGGCGGCAGACCCTGGCCGTCCGGGCCACCGAGATGTTCCGGACGGCGCAGCTCACCGCGATCGTGGCGGAGCTGACCGGCGAGCGGCCCGACGTGCAGGACGCGACGGGCCTGGTCACGGCACCGGTCCAGGACCCGAAGTTGCTGCCGGCGCTGGTCCGGCGGCTGGAGGAGGCGTCCATCGTGGCGGCGGAGCTGTCGCTGCGGCTGCCGAGCCTGGACGAGGTCTTCCTCACACTCACCGGCCACGTCGCGGAGGAGCGGCCGGCCGACCTGATCTCCGAGGGGAGCATGGCATGAGCACGATGACCGTCGAGGCGCCCGCCACGTCCGGGCCGCCGGCGCGGATCAGCCCGCGCAGGACGCTGCGGCACGGGCTGACGCTGGCGTGGCGCAACATCGCGCAGCTGAGGCATTCGCCGGAGAAGCTGCTGGACACGACGCTGATGCCGATCGTGTTCCTGTTGCTGTTCCTGTACGTGTTCGGCGGTGCGCTCGCGGGCGACACGCACGCCTACCTGCAGCAGCTGCTTCCGGGGCTGGTGGCGCAGATGGCGATGTTCGCGACGATGGGCCTCGGGACGGCGCTGAACGAGGACATCCACAGGGGTGTGTTCGACCGGTTCCGGAGCCTGCCGATCGCCAGGTCGGCGCCGCTGATCGGGTCGGTGCTCGGGGACACGGTCCGGTTCCTGACCGTGATGGTGGTGCTGGTGGGCTTCGGCTCGATCCTGGGCTTCCGGTTCCACACCGACCCGTTGTCGGTGCTCGCGGCGTTCGCGCTGGCGTACGTGTTCTATCTGGCGGTGTGCTGGATCTCGGTGCTGGTCGGGCTGGTGGCGCCGTCGCCGGAGACGGTGCAGGGCCTGGCGTTCATCTGGGTGATGCCGCTCACGTTCGGCAGCAGCATCCTGGTGCCGGACACCTCCACGATGCCGGGCTGGCTGGAGGCGTGGACGAAGGTGAATCCGGTCACGCATCTGGCGGACTCGGTGCGGGCCCTGACGGTGGGCGGGCCGGTCGGCAACCACGTCTGGTACACGCTGGCGTGGGCGGCGGGAATCGTCGTCGTCACGTTCCCGCTGGCCATGCGCATGTACTCGCGCCGCGCCTGAACAGCACGGCGATGTCAGCGGGCGTCGGGGACGCCGGCCCGGAAGCGGAGCACCGGGTCGGCGTCCCTCGCTCCGGTCATCGCGTACAGCATGTCGATGCCGGCCTTCAGGTAGGGGTATTCGGCGGACAGGTAGGCCAGCTCGTACGGTCCGGCGGGCAGGCCGCAGCGGGCCAGCATGGCCGCCACGTCCCCGCTCGCCTCGCCGGTCGCCTCGGTCGCCTTGCCGGTCGCGTCGTCGGTGGGGACTGTCTCGGTCAACGGTCGTCTCCTTGCGCGGTGGCGAGGGGTGGGACGCGGAGATGCCAGTCGGTGACGCGCTGGTAGGCGTCGGCGGCGCGCAGGATGCCCGCCTCGCCGAAGGCGGGGCCGGCGAGCTGGAGGGACAGCGGCAGCCCGGCTGCGGTCGCGCCCATGGGCGCGGCGAGGACGGGGTTGCCGACGGCGTCCCAGTACGGAGTGAAGAAGAACCGGGACGTGGCGTCCATGTTGATGTCGCCGGCGGCGTCGGTGATGTCGGCGTAGCGCGGGGCGCCGATGCCGAGCGTCGGCGCGGCGATGAGGTCCACGTCGTCGAAGAGGCGGGCGAGCGCCCGCTGGGCGACGCGTCGGACGCGCTGGGCCTGGACGTAGTCGGCGCCGGTGACGAGGGCCCCGCGGGCGAGCGCGAGGCGGGTGGAGGGGGCGTCCCTCCACCAGCGCGGCGCCGAGCCCGGCGAGGACGCGCAGCGCCTCGTCGAACGCCGGGGCCAGCGCGGGGTCGGCGTCGTCCGGGAAATGGTGGTCGCGGACCACGCCGATGCGGACGCCGTCGAGCGTCCCGTCGAACACCGGCGGGGTGTACGGGACCTCGGCCGCGTCGGGGTCGGAGGGGTCGGGGCCGGCGATGGCGCCGAGGACGGCGGCGCAGTCGCGGGCGCTGCGCGCCAGCGGCCCGACGTGGTCGAGGCTGTAGCCGAGCGGGACGACCCCGGACTTCGGGACGCGCCCGAACGTGGGCATCAGGCCGGTGACGCCGCAGAAGGCGGCCTGGATTCGGATGCTGCCCGCGGTGTCGGTGCCGAGCCCGGCGAGGAACAGGCCCGCGGCGACGCCGCCGGCGGTGCCGGAGCTGGAGCTGGAGCCGCCGGGCCAGGCGGCGGTGTCCCACGGGTTGCGCGGGACCGGGAACGGCCCGGACGGGTCGGGCATCCCGCACGCGAACTCCATCGTGCTGGTCTTGCCGGTGATCACCGCGCCGGCGGCCTTCAGCCTGGCGACGACGGGCGCGTCGCGTCCGGCGGCCACCGCGGGTCCAGGACGGTGCTCTGCGCCTTGGTGGGGCCCTCGGCCACCGCGATGACGTCCTTGATGCCGAACGGTATGCCGTGCAGCGGGCCCCGGTCGGCGGCGGCCAGGGCGTCCTCGGTGAGGCGGACGCTCGTCACGGCGCCGGCGCGCAGCGCCTCGGCGGCATCGGTCAGGGTCGGCGGTGTCGGCACGGGCGGGACGCTATGCGGCGCGGTCGCGGCGCGCGCCCCCGGTCCCGGTCCCGGTGACCGGGAGGTCGGCGCCGGTCAGGCCGATTCGACGATGCCGGCCACGCCGGCGAAGAGGTCGTCGCGGGTGACGCGGCGGCCGCGCTCGTAGGCCTCCTCGAACGCGGCCGCGCCGATCTCGCGCCGCACCGCGGGCACCACCCGGCGGACCTCGTGCGAGCCCTCGTGCCGGAAGCCCAGCAGGCCGTGCGCGGTGCCGAGCAGCTCCGCGGCGCGGACAGGGTGGCCGCGCGCCGCCGCGAGCGCCGAGAGACCCTCCAGCAGGGCCGCCAGCAGCGGGTTGCCCGTGATCCAGTCGTGGGGGAGGTCGTCCCATGCGCGGGCGTGCCAGGCGGCCGCCGCCTCCAGGTCGCCCTCCTCCTCGGCGAGGCAGCCGAACCTGCAGTAGGTGAGGCGAATCTCCCGGTTGAAGTCGGGACGGCGCCGGCGCGGCTCGACCCACTTGTAGGCGCGGTCGGCGTAGTCGCGGGCGGCCTCCGTGGCGCCTTCCTGCAGCGCCAGATCGCAGAGCAGGAGTAGGGCGGCCGCGGCGTCCGCGAACTCGCCGGCGCGCTCCATCGCCGCGATCGCGGTGTCCAGGTCACGGCGGGCCTGCTCGACGTCGCCCATCATGGCGCGCACGCGCGCGAGCGCGGTGAGCATCCCGGCGCCGGCCTCGGCGCTCATTCCCTCGCGGGTGTACCCGTGCGCCTCCTCGCCGTACCGGAGCGCCTCGGTGAGCTCGCCCCGCGCGAAGGCGACCTGCAGCATGGCGCTGAGCCCCAGGATCAGGCCCCACCGGTCGCCGAGCTCGCGGAACACGGCGCAGCCCTCGACCGCCTCGGCGGCGGCCCGGTCGATCTCGCCGCTGTTCAGCGCCATGTGCCCGAGGATCACCCGGACGGTGCCGTGCACCCACGGGTCGGGGTGGTCCTCCACGGCGTGCAGCAGCCGCCGGGTCTCCTCCAGGTCGCCGGTGAAGATGCTGCTGGCCGGGCGGGCCAGGGCGAGGGCCGGGTGGCGGGGCGAGTCCGGGACGAACCGCATCACGCGGTCGAGGGCCGCGCGCAGCGACTCGTTCGTCGTCCCCTCGGGGGAGGACAGCTCGGCGACGAGGTCGGCGGAGATGACGCACATGGCGTACTCCTCCTCCATCCCCGGCGGCGCGGCGTCGCCCGCGATGTCGCGGACGGACCGGGCCCAGCCGCCCGCCTCCAGCTCCATGTCGCGCATCATCCAGAACCACACCAGGGCCGCGACGAGGCGCAGTCCCGACCGCACGTCCCGGACGGCGGTCAGGTGGCGGAACGCCGCGCTGCAGTTGTCGCGTTCGGCGGTCAGCCGCGCGGCCCAGCGGAGCTGGTCGGCGCGGCGCAGCTCGGGCTCGGCGCGTTCGGCGAGGTCGACGCAGTACGCGGCGTGCTCGGAGCGGACGCGATCGGCCTCCCCCGCCTCGTCCAGCCTCTCCGCCGCGTAGACCCGGACGGTTTCCAGCAGCCGGTAGCGCACGTCGGCGTTGCCGTCCGCCATCACCAGCGACTTGTCGACCAGCGCGGCGATCACGTCGATGACGTCGTCGGGGTGGGGGGCGTCGGGCGCGTCCAGGCCGCACACCCGCACGGCGCTCTCGGGGGTGGCGCCGCCCGCGAACACCGACAGCCGGCGCAGCACGGTGCGCTCCGCGCCGTCCAGCAGGTCCCAGCTCCAGTCGACGACGGCGCGCAGCGTCCGGTGCCGGGGCAGCGCGGCGCGGCTGCCGGCGGTGAGCAGCCGGAACCGGTCGCCGAGCCGGTCGGCGACCTGCCGCGGGGTGAGCGAGCGCAGCCGCGCGGCGGCCAGTTCGATGGCGAGCGGGATGCCGTCGAGCGCGCGGCAGATCGCCACGACGTCGCCCGCGGTGCCGGCGTCGACCGCGAAGCCCGGGCGCACCGCCGCGGCCCGGTCGGCGAACAGCCGGATCGCCGCGTACCCGAGCGCGTCCGCCGGCTCCGGCTCGCCGTCCTCGGGCGGCAGCGGCAGCGACGGGACGGGGCACAGCGACTCGCCGGTGATGCCGAGCGGCTCGCGGCTCGTCGCGAGGATCCGCACGCCGGGGGCCTGGGCGAGGACGTGGCCGGCCAGCTCCGCGACCGCGTCGACGAGGTGCTCGCAGTTGTCGAGGACGATCAGCGTCCGCTTGGCGGTCAGGAAGTCGGTGAGCCGTTCGAGGGGGCGCGGGACGGTGCGGGCCTCCCCCTTGCGGACGGTGTCGGGGACGCCGAGGGCGGTGATCAGGGCCAGCACGAGGTCGCCGGGGTCGCTGACCGGGGCGAGCGCGACGAACCACACGCCGTCCGGCATGCCGTCCAGCAGCCCGGCGGCGGTCTCGCCGGCCAGCCGCGTCTTGCCCGCGCCGCCCGGCCCGGTCAGCGTGACGAGCCGGGACTCGCGCAGCAGCTTGCCGATCCGGCGCGACTCCTCCTCCCGCCCGACGAAGCTGGTGAGCTGCGCCGGCAGGTTCGTGCGCGGCGGCTCCGGCGCGGGGCTCGCGGGCGCCTCGGAAACGGCGGGTGCGGCGGGCGCCGCGGGCGCCGCGGCCTCGCCGCGCAGGATCGACAGGTGGACGGCGGACAGTTCCGGCGAGGGGTCCACGCCGAGCCGCTCGGCGAGCGCGTGCCGCGTCTCCTCGTACACCTGCAGGGCGTCGGCCTGCCGCCCCGCCGCGTACAGCGCCCGCATGAGCTGGCCGCGCAGCCGTTCGCGCAGCGGGTGCGCGGCGGCCAGCGGCTCCAGCTCGGCGACCGGCGGGACGGGCCTTCCGGCGGCGGCCTCCGCGTCCACCCAGTCCTCGACGGCGGCGAGGCGCAGCTCGTCCAGCCGGCCGATCGCCGCATGGGCGTGGTCGGCGTCGGCGATGTCCGCGAGCGCGGGACCGCGCCACAGATCCAGGGCGCGGCGCAGCCCGTCCGCGCGGCGCGCCGGATCGTGCTCCTTGCGGGCGGCGGCGACGGCGCGCTCGAACGCGACCGCGTCGACCTCGCCCGGGTCGATCCCCAGCCGGTAGCCGCCCGGGCCGTGCTCGACCAGGTCGCGGCCCGCGACGCCGCGCAGCCGCGAGACCAGCGCCTGAAGCGCGTTGCCGCCGCCGGCGGGCGGTGCGCCGTCCCACAGGTCGTCCAGCAGCCGCTCGGCCGACACGGGCCGCCCGGCCTCGGCCGCCAGCCGGACCAGCAGCGCGCGCAGCCGCGGACCGCTGACCTCGACCGGCCGCGCGGCCTCGTCCCGCACGGCCAGCGGGCCCAGGATGCCGATGCGCACGTGTCCCCTTTCCGGATGCCATTGTCCCCGATAAGGGGACTCCATGTGTGGACCACGCATACCGGGTAGTCACCTCGTATGCCCAGAGCACAGATCAAGGACGAGAAGAAGTACCAGAAGCTCCGCGACAAGGGCGAGAGCAAGGAGAAGGCGGCCCGGATCGCCAACGCGTCCGCGAACCAGGGCGGCAAGAAGGTCGGCAGCAAGGGCGGCAAGAACCCCTCCTACGACGACTGGACCAAGGAAGAGCTGATGAAGCGGGCCCGCGAGATCGGCGTCGAGGGCCGCTCGTCGATGAACAAGTCCCAGCTGGTGAAGGCGCTGCGCGACCACTGATGGAGCTCGTCTTCGTCCTGGACTGCGCGGACCCCGACGCGCTGGCGGACTTCTGGGCCGCCGCCCTCGGCTACGAGCGCGGCGGCTACGACCCCCCGTACGTCGGCCTCACCGACCCCCGCGGCAAGGGGCCCCGCCTGCTGCTGCAGCGGGTCCCCGAGCCGAAGGCCGGCAAGAACCGCATGCATCCCGACCTTCGGGTCGCCGACATGGAGGCCGAGCTGGCCCGCGTCACGGCGCTCGGCGCCACCGTCGTGCGCGGCCCGTTCGTCGACGACGGCTGGCCCACCACGGTGTGCGCCGACCCGGAGGGCAACGAGTTCTGCGTGATCGTCCCGGCCGGAAAGGAACAGGCATGAACACCGTCGTCGACACCGCCCGCAAGCAGAAGGACGAGTACGCCGGAGACGCGGACCGCCCGCTCGGCTCCTACCTCGGCACCATGGCGGTGTACGCGGTCACCACCGGCGCGATGGCGCTGCTGGCCTGGCGGCGCCGCGGCCGCACGCCCCCCGTCGGGCTCGGCGACCTCGCGCTGATGACGATCACCACGCACAAGCTGTCCCGGCTGATCGCCAAGGACCCGGTGACGAGCCCGCTGCGCGCCCCGTTCACCCGCTACTCCGGCACGTCCGGCCCCGCGGAGCTCGCCGAGGAGGCGCGCGGCCACGGCGTCCGGCACGCCGTCGGCGAGCTGATCACCTGCCCGTTCTGCACCGGCCAGTGGGTCGCGACCGCCTACGCGGCCGGGCTCGTCTTCGCGCCGGACGCGACCCGGCTGGCCGGCGCCACCATGACGGCCGTGGCGGGCTCCGACTGGCTCCAGCTGGCCTACGCCCGCCTGCAGCAGTCCGCCGAGGGCTAGAACGCCCCAATCGCCACATTCTTTACGTTTGCCCCAGCGGGATCGGGTACGGCCACCCTATGGAGCTGTCATTCCTCAAGACGCTGTACCAACGCCCGGGCCCCTACGCGTCGGTGTACGCCGACCTCACCCGGACGACCGAGGACGCGTCCAAGGCCGCCGAGCTGCGGTGGCGGGCGCTGCGCGCGGACCTGGAGGCCCAGCACGCCCCCGCGGCCACGCTCCGCGCCGTCGAGCAGGCCGTCCTCGACGAGATGGCCCTGCGCCGCTCCGAAGGCTTCGTGATCTTCGCGGCGGACGGCGAGGTGGTGCACCGGGACCGGCTCCCCGGCCCGCCCCGCGTCCCGCACGCCACCGTCGCCCCGCTCCCGCACGTCGTGCCCTACCTCGCCGACCGCGGTGAGCGGTTCCCGCACCTGCTGGCCGTCGTCGACCGCCGCGGCGGCGCCATCGACTGCGTCCGCGCCGACGGGCGCCACGAGCACATCGACGTCCAGGGCGACGAGGACTACCCGATCCGCAAGACGAAGGCCGGCGACTGGAACCAGTCCCGCTTCCAGCGCTCCTCCGAGAACGTCTGGAAGTCCAACGCCAAGAAGGTCGCGCACGAGATCGACCGCGCCGCCGAACGCTGCGGCGCCGAGGCCGTGGTCATCGCCGGCGACACCCGCGCCCGCAACGCCGTCCTGGAGGAGGTCTCCGAGTACGTCCTGGAACGCACCGTCGAGACCGACAAGAACACCAACGTGGGCGACCCCGACCTCGACGCCGAAGTGCGCCGCGTCCTGGAGCTGAAGACGACCGAGCGCGTCATGGCCGTCGCCGAGCGCTTCGACCGCGAGCTCGCCAACGGCCAGCGCGCCGTCGCGGGCCTCCCCGCGACCGTCGAGGCCGTCCGGCAGGGCCAGGTGGAGACGCTCCTGCTCGACGACGACCCGGACTCCCCCGCCCGCCTGTGGATCGGCCCGGAGCCCGGCCAGGTGGCCGCCGACCCCGACGAGCTCCGCAGCGAGTTCGGCGTCGCCGACCCCACCCCCGAACGCGCCGACGCCGCCCTCATCAGAGCCGTCACCGCCACCGACGGCGACCTGGTCGTCCTCCCGTCGGACGGCCCCAACGCCGGCCTCCACGTAGGCGCCGTCCTCCGCTACACAGCCTGACGAACCCAGCCGAACGTGCACGAAAGCGCGAAGCGCCGGGGGCGTGGGGGC
>NZ_JBGNUT010000065.1:0-8134 GCF_041951385.1 Actinomadura sp. NTSP31
CTTTCGCTCAGCCCTTCACCAGGTCCTGGTAGTCGGCGTGCTTGTCGATCCACTTCTTGATGAACGGGCAGAGCGGCACGACCGGCTCGCCCTTGGCCCGGACGTCGTCCAGCGCCCCCCTGGCCAGGGAGCTCCCGACGCCCTTGCCCTCGAAGGCGGGGACGACCTCGGTGTGGGTGAACACGACCGCGCCGTCGCGGCGCTCGTACTCGGCGAATCCGGCGAGGTCGCCGTCCACCCGGATCTCGTAGCGGCCCTGCCCGGCGTTGTCGGTGATCTCGGTGCTCATGCCCCGATCATGCCCCACGCGCGGCGAATCAGCCCGCCTCGTGGCCGGCGTGCAGGAGGCAGTAGGTCACGGCCTCTTCGAGGGCCTGCCAGGACGCGGCGATGACGTTGTCCTCGACGCCGACCGTCCCCCATTCGCGCTCGCCGTCGGCGGACTCGATCAGCACCCGGGTGCGGGCGTCGGTGCCGTGCGCGCCCTCCAGGATGCGGACCTTGTAGTCGACGAGCTCCAGCCGCGCCAGTTCGGGGTAGAGGCGGCCGAGCGCGATGCGCAGCGCGTTGTCGAGGGCGTTGACGGGGCCGTTGCCCTCGCCGGTCGCGATGATCCGCTCGCCCTTGGCGTGCAGCTTGACGGTGGCCTCGCTGACCATGGAGCCGTCCGGGCGGCGCTCCACGATGGACCGCCACGACTCGACCTCGAAGTGGCGCTGCCGGACGCCGGTCAGCTCCTCGCGCAGCAGCAGCTCGAACGAGGCGTCCGCGGCCTCGAAGGTGTAGCCGGTGGACTCCAGCTCCTTGACCTTGTCCACGACGGCCTTGGCCTTGTCGCCGGACAGGTCGTAGCCGAGCTCGCGGCCCTTCAGCTCGACGGACGCGCGGCCGGCCATGCTGGAGACCAGCATCCGCATGTCGTTGCCGACGGTCGCCGGGTCGATGTGCTGGTAGAGGTCCGGGTCGACCTTGACGGCGGAGGCGTGCAGCCCCGCCTTGTGCGCGAACGCCGACAGGCCCACGTAGGGCTGCTGGGAACTCGGCGCGACGTTGGTGACCTCGGAGACCGCGTGCGCGATCCGGGTCATCTCGGCCAGCTGCCCGTCCGAGACCAGGTTCATCCCCCGCTTGAGCTGCAGGTTCCCGATGACGGTGAACAGGTTGGCGTTGCCGCTGCGCTCGCCGTAGCCGTTCGCGCAGCCCTGCACGTGGGTGGCGCCGGCCTTGACGGCGGCGAGCGAGTTGGCGACCGCGCAGCCGGAGTCGTCATGGCAGTGGATGCCGACGCGGACGCCGAGCCCGACGACCTCGTCGACGACGTCGGCCAGCTCGTCCGGCAGCATGCCGCCGTTGGTGTCGCAGAGCGCGACGACGTCCGCGCCCGCCTCGGCGGCGGTGCGGACGGCCTCCAGCGCGTAGGCGCGGTTGGCCTTGTAGCCGTCGAAGAAGTGCTCGGCGTCCAGGAAGACTCGTTGGCCCTCCGCACGCAGGTGGGAGACCGTGTCGCGGATCATCGCGAGGTTCTCCTCCAGGGTCGTGCGGAGGGCCAGCTCGACGTGCCTGTCGTGACTCTTGGCGACCAGGGTCACGACGGACGCGCCGGATTCGCGCAGGGCGGCGACCTGGGGGTCGTCGGCCGCCTTCACCCCGGCCCGGCGGGTCGCGCCGAACGCGGTGAGCCGCGCGTGCCTCAGGCCGAGCTCTGTTCGAGCCCGCCTGAAGAATTCGGTGTCCTTGGGATTGGCTCCGGGCCAGCCGCCCTCGATGAAGCCGACGCCCAGGTCGTCGAGGTGGCGCGCGACGGCGAGCTTGTCGGTGACGGAGAGGTTCAGCCCCTCCTGCTGCGAGCCGTCGCGGAGCGTGGTGTCGTAGACGTGGAAGTCGTCGCCTTGCATGGTTCCCCCAGGGATGGGTGATCAGCGCCAGGACACAAAAAAGACCCCTCACGGACGTGAGAGGTCTGCGCGCCGGCGTTGTCCCGTTAGTTGCCGGCGCGCCAGCCGATAATGACGAGGCTGTGGCGCATGATGCGGCCAGTCTGCCACACCCTCCCACATGCCTGGACACCTGTCTCGAATGCTGAGACGGACGCCACGCCGGGCCCCCGAGCCCGGTTGGAACCGGCCTGTCACGCCCACGTCGCGAACATCGATCTATTTCACGTCATCAGGGTGCATTGGAGGACGGAAAACGTGGACCCAAGGTTAAGTAAGGTTTTCGTCGCGTAAATGCGCTTGCGCATTGCCCGGCGAATGACCGAGGATCGCGCTGTCCGCCGGAGGAGGGGATTTCCGATGAGCGGTGAACCGGTTCGCGGAACGGTCGCGTCCTGGGACGACGAGAGCGGCTGGGGGGTGCTGGTCTCGCCGGACGTCCCGGGCGAGATCTGGGCGCACTTCTCCGCCGTGCGCACCGCGCCGGGCGGCTTCGCCTCCCTCGATCCCGGTGAGGACGTGCTGTTCACCTGGGAGGAAGCCGAGCAGGACGGCTACGCCTACCGCGCGCTGGACGTGCGGCGGGCCGGCCTGAGCTGAGGACCCCGGCGGCGGACCCAGCCACGGCCGCCCGCCGGCTCCGGCGGGCGGCGACCATTTCCGAAGGGAATGCCTGGAATGCGCATGCACAGTTTCGGCCGGACGGCCCTGATCACCGGAACGGCCCTGACAATGGCGCTCGGCACCGTGTCCGCCGCGTCCGCCGCGCCTGCCGCCGGCCGTCCGGAGCGCTCCTCCGCGACGCGCGCGGCCCATTACTTCGTGTTCACGAAAAGCCATCAGGGATTCGCGTACCGGGACCGGATCGGCGCGTTCCACGCGCAGGTGAGGCTCACCGGGCGGTACTCCCGGCAGTACCCGATGCCGTGGTCGTTCCAGATCACGAGCAAGAAGCTGCGGGCGATCGCGCGGGGCCGGGCGGTCTGCACCGCCACCGGCCTGAACGGCCACTACCACGACCGGCACGTGATCCCCGTCGGCTACGTCTGGCACTCCACGGTGAAGCCGCACCGCGTCCGCAAGGTCTACGCGCTCTCGGGCACCTGCACCTTCCCGGTGCAGGTCGACGGCAGGCCCGGGCGGGCCTACGTCGGGTTCGCGTTCCACTACGCGATCAACCCGGACTCGCGCGGGGCGAGCCCGAAGACCGCCGGGTCCGCGGTCACCACCACCGTGCGCTTCGGCCGCTGACGCGGCCGGACACGACCGCGCCCGATGGCGCGCACCCGGGGACGGGCGCGCCATCGGGCGCCTCCACGCTCAGACGATCTTGTGGACCCAGCCGTACGGGTCGGGCCGGGTGCCGTACTGGATGCCGACCAGCTCCTGGCGCAGCCGCATGGAGATCTCGCCGGGCTCGCCGTCGCCGATCGTCCACTCCCGGTCGTTGCCCTTGACGCGGCCGACCGGGCTGATGATCGCGGCGGTGCCGCAGCCGAACACCTCGGTGATCTCGCCGGACGCGCAGCCGGCCTGCCACTCGTCGATGCTGATCTTGCCCTCCTCGGCGGGAATGCCGAGGTCGGGGGCCAGCTTCAGCATGGAGTCGCGGGTGACGCCGGCGAGGAGCGTGCCGGTGAGCGCGGGGGTGAGCAGCCGGGCCCGCGAGCCGGACCCGTAGACGAACATCAGGTTCATCGAGCCGACCTCCTCGACCCAGCGGTGCTCCACCGCGTCGAGCCAGACGACCTGGTCGCAGCCCTGCTGGACGGCCTCGGCCTGGCCGGCGAAGGACGCGGCGTAGTTGCCGCCGAACTTGGCCTCGCCGGTGCCGCCGGGCGCCGCGCGGGTGTAGTCCTGCGACAGCCACACCGAGACCGGCTTGATCCCGCGCGGGTAGTACAGCCCGGACGGGGAGGCGATGACCATGAACAGGAACTCGTTCGCCGGGCTGTTCACGCCGAGCGCGCGGGTGGTGGCGAACATGAACGGCCGCAGGTAGAGGCTGTGCCCCTCGGAGTCGGGGACCCACTCCTTGTCGGTGCGGACGAGCAGCTCGACGGCGTCGACGAACAGCTGCTCGGGGATCTCCGGCATGGCCATCCGCCTGGCGGAGCGGTTCATCCGGGCCGCGTTCATGTACGGCCTGAAGGTGACGATCGAGCCGTCCGGCTGCTTGTAGGCCTTGAGGCCCTCGAACAGCTCCTGGGCGTAGTGGAACACCTGGCTGGCCGGGTCCATCGGGATCGGCCCGTAGGGCTCGAGCCTGGCGTCGTGCCAGCCGCGGTCCGCCGAGTACCGGATGGTGACCATGTGGTCGGTGAAGTACCGGCCGAAGCCCGGATCGGCCAGGACGCGCTCGCGCTCGGCGGCCGTCGCGGGCCGCTCGGTCAGCGTGGTCTCGAAGTCCAGGGTGTCGCTCATCGCCGTTCGTCCTCTCCCGATCGCCGGTGCGGCTCCCTTGCCGCTGCGGCGTCCTTAGTCCCTATTGTCGTACTTCGTTCTTTGCCCCCACTCCTCGCACGCGGCGCATACGGAAAACCGGGCGCGCCGCGAGGCGCGCCCGGAGTGTCCCTGCTCGTAGCCGGAGAGGCGCGCCCTCAGCCCGATACTCGCTTGGCGATCGCGTCGCCGATCTGGGCGGTCGACCGCGTCCCGAGCGCGCCGCGCTCGGCCAGGTCGTCGGAGACGGCCTGCTCGACGCGGCGGGCGGCCTCGCCCGCGCCGATGTGGTCGAGCAGCATCGCGACCGACAGGATCGTGGCGGTCGGGTCGGCCTTGCCCTGCCCCGCGATGTCGGGCGCGCTGCCGTGCACCGGCTCGAACATCGACGGCGCCGTCCGGTCGGGGTTGACGTTGCCGGACGCGGCGAGCCCGATGCCGCCGGCGATCGCGGCGCCGATGTCGGTGATGATGTCGCCGAACAGGTTGTCGGTGACCACGACGTCGAAGCGCTGCGGCTGGCCGACGAAGAACATGGTGGCCGCGTCGACGTGGCAGTAGTCGGTGCTGACCTGCGGGTACTCCGCGCCAACCCGCTTCAGCGTGCGCTGGTAGAGATCACCGGCGAAGGTGAGGACGTTGTCCTTGTGGACCAGCGTGAGCTTCTTGCGGGGGCGCGAGGCCGCGACCTCGAACGCGTATCGGACGACCCGCTCGACGCCGAAGGCGGTGTTGACGCTCTCCTGTGTGGCGACCTCGTGCGGGGTGCCCTTGCGCAGGACGCCGCCGACGCCGGTGTACGGGCCCTCGGTGCCCTCGCGGACGACGACCATGTCGATGTCGTCCGGCGTGACGCCGGCGAGGGGGGTCGTCACGCCCGGGAACAGCTTCACCGGGCGGAGGTTGACGTAGTGGTCGAGCTCGAAGCGGGTCCGCAGCAGCAGCCCGCGCTCCAGCGTCCCGCTCGGCACGCTCGGGTCGCCGACCGCGCCCAGCAGGATGACGTCCTGGCCGCGCAGCTCCTCGAGCACCGAGTCGGGCAGCGTCTCCCCGGTCCGGTGCCAGCGGGCGGCGCCCAGGTCGTAGGAGGTCTGCTCGAACGCGAGGTCGCTGGACGGGGCGACGGCCTCGAGGACCTTCAGTCCCTCGGCGACCACCTCGGGGCCGATCCCGTCACCGGGGATGACGGCCAGACGAATGCTGCGGGAAGCCATGCGCGTACTGTACTGCAAACGTCTCACTGCTTGGGCTTTCGTCTCATATCCCGGTACGCGGGTCTCGCCGCCGGCGGCCCGGGCGTCACCTTTGTCACTCTTCGCGGGGTTGACGGGCCGGAGGGGAGAGGAGACGCTCTCCTCGACAAGTTCACATCGAGGCGACGGTGCGCAGGAACCTGGTGCGAATCCAGGACGGTCCCGCCACTGTGACCAGGGAGTCTCCCCCGCTCGACGACCACGGCCGGCGCACGCCGGCGGGAAGGTCGGAGGGAGACGGCGATCTGGGAGTCAGGACACTGACCCGTCGTCCTCCCGCAACCGGGGCGAGTGCACCCCGTGAGGAGAACCCGACATGGCCGAGTCCGCCGTACCGTCCGCCGCGTCCCCGCAGGCAGAGCCGTCCCCCGCGCCGCTGCGCCTGCCGATCCGCGACATCGTCCCGTGGGCGGTGCTCGCCGTGGTGCTGGCCGCGGTCCTGATCTACTTCGTCGGCGCCGAACAGGGCGCGACGTCGCTCTTCGGCGGCACCTGGGTGCACGAGTTCACCCACGACGGCCGGCACCTGCTCGGCTTCCCCTGCCACTAGGCCCGGGGGATTCACGAGCCGATGATGAGAACACTGCTGGTCCGCGGGATGCTCGCGGGCCTGGCCGCTGCCGCCCTCGCGCTGGTCGTCGCCTGGCTGTACGGGGAACCGCAGGTCGGGCACGCCATCGCCTTCGAGGAGGCGAGGGCGCACGCCGGGCACGCCGGGCACGAACCGGAGGTCGTCGGCCGCGGCGTCCAGAAGACCGCCGGCCTGATCACCGCGATGGCCGTGTACGGGGTGGCGCTCGGCGGGCTGTTCTCGATCGCGTTCGCCTTCGCGTCCGGGCGGCTCGGACGGCTCGGCGCCCGCGCCACCGCCGCCCTGGTCGCCCTCGCCGGGTTCGTGGCGATCGAGCTGGTGCCGTTCCTGAAGTACCCGGCGACGCCCCCGGCGGTCGGCAACCCGACCACCATCGGCGGCCGGACGGCGCTGTACTTCTGCATGATGGCGCTGGGGGTGCTGGCGACGACCGCGGCGGTGATCGTGTGCCGCCGCCTCGTCCCCCGGCTCGGCGCATGGAACGCGGCCACGGTGACCGCGGTCGGCTACGCCGTCCTGCTGGCGGTCGTGTACCGGCTCACGCCGGAGCCCGACGCGATCCCGGAGCACTTCCCCGCGACGGTCCTGTGGAACTTCCGGATCGCCTCCCTGGGCGTCCAGCTCGTCCTGTGGGCCGCGATCGGGCTGCTGTTCGGCTACCTGACGGAACGGGCGGGCGCCCGCCGCCGATCCCTCGCCTCCGTCTAACGGGCGCGACCGGGCGCCCGGCGGAGGCCGCAGTCCCCGCACAGCTCCCCGCCGGGCGGGACGCGGTAGTACAGGCAGCAGTTGCGGCGGACGAATCCGCGCGGGCCGAACGCCCCCGCTCCCGCGAGCGGGGGCCGGGCCAGCAGTTCGCGGACGAGGGCGCCGCGGAAGGGGTCGCGCGGGCCGACGTTCAGGCCGCCGACGAGAGCGGAGGCCGCGTTCCCCCAGAGCAGGCCGTCCGCGAGGCGGGAGACGGCCCGCATCGTGGCGCGCAGCGGCTCCAACTGGCCGGTGACGACCGCGTCGTGGACGAGCTCGGCGGCCTCGGCCGGGCCGTCGGCGCGCCACCCGCGAGGGTCGGCGAGCCAGAGGGCGATGGGCGCGCCCGGCGCCCATCGCCAGTGCAGGCCGGACAGGTCGGGGACGACCCCGTGCACCGCCGCCGCGACGACCGGCGAAAACAGCCGCGACGCGAGGCCCTGGAACAGGATGGACGCCGCGACACGCCGTTCACCGGTGCCGAGCCGCTCGGCGTAGCGGTCGGTGAGCTCCGCGAGCCGGACGGGGTCGCGCTCGGGCAGCGGCCGCCACGTCGGATCGGCCTTCTCGGCCGGATCGGTGGCGATCGCGAAGTACGGCCCGAGGCGCCCGGCGGCGCGCAGGGCCCGCGCGACGTCCTCGGTCCCGGCGGGCAGGGGCGGCGGCATGGGCTTCACCCTGCCATGCCGCCGGTTCCGTGCCGACCGGAGGGCCGTGCCGACCGGAGGGCCGTGCCGACCGGAGGGCCGTGCCGATCAGCGGGCTACCGGGAGGGGTGGCCGCCGTTGTCGCGGCGGTCCAGGGCCGTCTGCAGGGCCCGGGCCGCCTCCTCGGCGGCGTCGTCGGCGGGCGCGTTGGTCCAGGTGGTGTCGTTCATGATCGCTCCGAATCGCTGAGGCTGGTGCCGGAGGGCCGCCGGACGCGCGGTTCGCGCGGGTCCGGGCGCGGGATCGGGCTCATGGCCGGGCGGAACCTCCGCAGCGGTGCCGGCCTGCCGATGTCAGGCCCCGCTGCGGCAGCGAAGGATTACCGCGAAACGCCGCATGATTACCGTCCACGCTACCCGCCGTCCGGGCGGCTGTCCCGACCCGTGGCGTAAAATCTCAACATATGAGACGCGACTCGGCTCTTGACATGCCGCGGGCGGGCGCCGGCGCGATCGCCGG
>NZ_JBGNUT010000066.1:0-4030 GCF_041951385.1 Actinomadura sp. NTSP31
CGCGCCGTCGGGGACGGGTGGGGGGCTCTGTGGGGATTCCTCCCGCGGGTGGGCGGGGCCGGTCCGCCACCGGCGCCCAGCAGAAAGCCGGCCGGGCGGCCCGGGGGCCGCCCGGCCGGCGAAAGTTACGCCCTGCGGTCGTGTCGGTTCAAATGGTCATGCCGCGCGGAATCCGGCGGTGGCCCGGACGGGTTCCTGCGCCGGAGCCGGCGCGCCCGCCAGCGCCCGGCGGCCGCTCAGGTCCGTCTCGGTCGCCAGCTGGCGCAGCCGCCGCAGCGAACGGTCGGTGATCTGCCGCACCCGGTTGTGACTGAGGCCGTACCTGGCGCCGATCTGCGCGTAGGACAGCGGCTGGCCGCTGTCCATCCCGAACCGGGCCCGCAGGATCGCCGACTCCCGCTCGGGCAGCCGGTCCAGCAGCCGGCCGAGCCCCTCCAGGTCGTCCAGCGCCAGGATCTCCGCCTCGGGCGTCACGGCGTCCGGATCCTCCAGCAGGTCGCCCATCGGCGTCTCCCCGGCGTCGTCGACCGTCGCGTCGAGGCTCGCCGGATCGCGCCGCCAGCGCAGCAGCTCGTCGACGTGCTCGGGCTCCGCGCCGAGCGTGCCGGCGAGCTCCTCACGGGTCGGCTCGCGGCCCAGCTCGCGGCCGAGCTGGCGCTCGGCGCGCCGCAACCGGGAAAGCTCCTCCTCCACGTGGACCGGCAGCCGGATCGTGCGGGCGGTGTGGCTGAGCCCGCGCCCGATCGCCTGCCTGATCCACCACGTCGCGTACGTGGAGAACTTGAAGCCGCGCCGGTAGTCAAATTTCTCCACCGCGCGCATCAGCCCCAGGTTCCCCTCCTGAATGAGGTCAATGAGGGGCAACGAATCGGTCGGGTACTTCCGGGCGATCGAGACGACCAGCCGCAGGTTGGCCTCGACGAAGCGCTGCTTTGCGCGCAGCCCCGCCGCGACCAGCTCCTCCAGCTCCCCACGGGACGCGCCCTCCGGCGTGCGCCCCTCCTCGAGAAGCTGTTCGGCGTACAGGCCCCCTTCGATCGCCTTGGCCAGATCGACCTCCTCCTGCGCGTCGAGCAGGGGAGTACGGCCGATCCGGTCGAGGTACGCTCCGACAAGATCCTTGTCGGGGACGTCGACCCTGTCGCCCTTGGTACGGGTTGCAGCCATCCTGACCCTTCTCCGGTGCGATCTCCCTATGAGGTCAACGCTAATTACCGTCCTGTGATTCCCGGGTGGGGAATACTGCGAGGCTGTCAGCCGCTCTACCGTCCTGATACCCCGGCAGAGGAGAAACCGACATGGCGACCGTCACACTCACCGCCGAGAACTTCGATGAGGTGGCACAGGGAGACGGCATCGTGCTGGTCGACTTCTGGGCGGAGTGGTGCGGGCCGTGCAAGCGGTTCGCGCCCGTCTTCGAGAAGTCCTCGGGCAAGCACGACGACATCGTCTTCGGCAAGGTCGACACCGAGGCCCAGCCCGAACTGTCCGAGCGGTTCGGGATCGCCTCGATCCCGACACTGATGGCGATCCGCGACGGCGTGATCGTCTTCGCCGAGCCGGGGGCGCTGCCGGAGCCGGTGCTGGAGAACGTGATCGAGCAGGTCCGCGCCCTCGACATGGAGGACGTCCAGCGCCGCGCCGAGACCTGAGCCCCCGTCACCGGGGGCCGCGCGCCGGGCGGGTTGCGGGCTGGGGACGCGCGGCCGTCACCGGCGCGGCGGGATGGCAAAGATGCGGCCCGAGGCGCCCGCCGCGGGCCGCCGATGCACGATGATGGACGGATGCTCGCCGATGTCGTCCCGTACCTGGTGTGCCCCGTCTGCGGAGGGGATCTGGCGTTGGCGGAGCGGGGCCTGCTCTGCCCGTCCGGGCATGCGTTCGACATCGCGCGGCAGGGCTATGCGAACCTCCTGCCCGGCAACGCCCGTCCCGGCACGGCCGACACGCCCGAGATGGTGCGCGCCCGCGCCGCGTTCCTCGGCGCCGGCCATTTCGAGGCGCCCGCCGAGCGTCTCGCCGCCGGCGTCGCCCGGACCCTGGACGGGCGCGCCCTGGTCCTCGACGCGGGCGCCGGCACCGGCCATTACCTGAGCCGGATCCTGGACCGCTCGCCGGACGCGCTGGGGCTCGCCCTGGACATCTCCAAGCACGCCGCCCGCCGCGCGGCGAAGGCGCATCCCCGCGCCGGGGCCGTCGTCGCGGACCTGTGGCGTCCGCTCCCGGTCCGGGACGGTGCCGCGGCGACGGTCGTGAACGTGTTCGCCCCCCGGAACGCCGCCGAGTTCCACCGGGTGCTGAGCCCTGAAGGGTCCCTCTTCACCGTGACGCCGTCGCCGGGGCATCTCGGCGCGCTCGTGGAGTCGCTGGGGCTGCTGTCGATCGACGAACGCAAGACCGAGCGGATGGACACGGCACTGTCCGGCTACTTCAAGTTCGATTCACGGCAGCGGATCGAGGGTGAGGCCGTCCTCTCCCATGAGGAGGTCGCGACTCTCGTGGGAATGGGACCCAGTGCGCACCACGTCCCGGCGGAACGGCTGTGGGACCGTCTCCGGCCGCTACCCGACCCGCTGCCAGTTCCCTTGTCCTTCGTGCTGTCGCTCTACCGCCGGCTCGAGTAGCCGCCGGCGGGACCGCGCCGGGACGTCCTGGACGAGTTCGAGCAGCGCCTGCGGCACGTCGCCGGGCGCGGTCACATCGCGCACTCCGGGGACGCCCGCCGCCTCGAAACTGAACGAGGCCGACACGGACCGGGCCGTACCGCTGAGCAGCACCCGCTGGAGGGCCTGCCCCGCCCGCAGCCACGCCGCGCGGGAGTCGCCGGCGGTGGTCAGGACAGCGCGCTGTGCGACGCCGCCAGGGCGCGGCGGCAGGGGATGAAGCGCCGCCCCCTCCAGCCGGGCCGCCTCGTGGAGCTCGTTGAAGACGTGCATCGACGGGCGCGTGCCGGACGGTGACGGCACGGTGGGGGAGGGGCGCAGCGTGGCCGCGCAGAGGAGCCGCTCCTCGCGCGTCACGCGATGCCGTCCCGCGAGCCGGACGGTGGCGAGGAGGGCGGGCCGTTCCGCGTCGGGCAGCAGCCGCACCACGGCCTCGTGCCCGAGCTGGGCGGCGGTCAGCCGCAGGTTCACCAGCGCGGCGCCGCTGGCCAGATGCAGCCCGCGGCCCGCGGGGTCGCGCAGCGGCCGGAACCTGTCCGGGTCGGCGTGCAGTTCGATGAGCCCGGCCACGACCTTGAACCGCCAAGCGTGCACGTCGTGGACCGTCGGCCCCATCGTCGCGGCGACCACCAGGCGCTCCGCGGAGGCGCCGACGGTTGCGGGGACACTCACGAGCGTTCCTCCTGACCTCGGCCGGCGTCGGGGACCGGCCGCGAACGGGGAGCCCGCCGCCGCTGCGCCGGAGCGGGCTCCGGCCCGCAGGCGACGCGGGTCTGCGAACGGTACCGCAGTGTGACCCGGCCCACGAGACCCGTGAAAAGGGAGGTCATCGGGTCTGCCGACGGCACTCGGGAGTCAGGGGGAAGGGCCATGGCGGCATCCTGATTTGACGCTTCACCGGACGGCTTCTAATGTCACTTCCGCCCCAAGGGATGCGGGACGCCGAGAGGCGGACGGCCCGGGGGACCAGGCTTCGGAAAACGGTTCGGGCAGCGCCCGGGCTGGGGTACGATGGCTGGACCAGCCCGGGACGGGATGCAGGACGCCGCAAGGCGGCCGGCCCGAAGGGCACCTCCACCGAACGATCACGACAGGTCACAGGCCTGTCCGATCCGGCACGTGGAGAACCAGGAACTTCTCTCGATCGTCGAAAAGATCTTCACGGATCGGCTTGACAACGAGGATGGCTCTGGTAAGTTAGCAGGGTTGCCCCGGAGCGGGGCTCGCGAAAGCGGGTCCGGCGCGGTGGGTGTCCGTTTCTTGAGAACTCAACAGCGTGTTAAAAGCCAGTGCCTTTATCGGTCCGGCCGGTTGGCCGGATCGCCCCGTGCCGTCTCTTCGGAGATGGTGGGGATTTCTTTGAGGCA
>NZ_JBGNUT010000068.1:0-1567 GCF_041951385.1 Actinomadura sp. NTSP31
CGCGCCCAGACGGTGGCCAGGTTGCGCAGGTCGTCCTGGTCGAGCCGGTCGAAGAAGAGCCTGCGCAGGTCGCCGTGCTGCTGCTTCCACGCCCTGCGCAGGAGCGTCCGCCCGTCCCGGGTGAGGACGGCCTCGAAGCCGCGGCCGTCGTCGGCCGACCGCCGCCGCTCGATCAGGCCGCGGCGCTCCAGCCGGTCGGCGAGCCGGGTGAACCCGCCCGTGGACATCACCCGGCGCTTGGCGAGTTCGGACATGCGCATGCCGTCGCGGCCGGCCTCGCCGAGCAGCGCCAGGACGCTGTACTCGGCCATGCTCACACCCAGCGGGGCGAGGCCGGCCTCGACCTCGCGCCAGATCCGGTCGTGCGCGAACAGGAATCCGCGCCAGGCCTCGTCCTCGAGCTCGCTCAACCGCTCGGTCGCCATGCGGCGAACATTACCGTCCCGCCGCACCCCGACCAAGCCGCGAAGCCTGACTGCACAGGCAGCGCCAGAGGACGAATCTTTGCCTGCGCAGCAATATTTACAAGCATGTGCCCGGCACCGGCCTGCGGCAACGCACGCACCCGCACGGGACCCCGACACGCGAGGAGGTACGCACGTGACCAGCATGCTCAGCAGAACCGGTCCGGCCGTCGGCGACTGGGACCCGGCCGCCGACGGCCCGACGGAAGCGGCGGGGCGTCCGATCAGGGTGCTGCTCGTCGACGACCAGGAGCTGGTGCGCGCGGGGTTCACGCGGGTCCTCGACGCCCAGCCCGACATGACCGTGGTGGGCGAGGCACGGGACGGCGCGCAGGTGCTGGAACTGCTGCGCACCACGCCCGCCGACATCGTGCTGATGGATGTGCGGACGCCGCGGATGGACGGGATCGAGGCGACCCGCCGCATCGTCGCCGGCTCGGACGGCGCCGGCGGTCCCGAGGTCATCATCCTGACCGCGTTCGACCTGGACGAGTACGCGTTCGCGGCGATCAGGGCGGGCGCGGCCGGGTTCCTGCTGAAGGACTCCGGGCCCGCGCAGCTCATGGCGGCGATCAGGGTGGTGCATTCGGGTGACGCGGTGGTGGCGCCCAGGACGACGCGGCGGCTGCTCGACTGGTTCGCGGTGCACCTTCCGGAGGCGGGCCGGCTGTCGACCGCGGCGCTGGAGGCGCTGACCAGGCGCGAGGGCGAGGTGCTGCGGCTGGTCGCGCGCGGGCTGTCGAACTCGGAGATCGCGGTGCGCCTGACGGTGTCGGAGGCGACCGTGAAGACCCACGTGGGCCGGATCCTGTTGAAGCTGAACCTGCGGGACCGGGTGCAGGCCGTCGTCTTCGCCTACGAGATGGGACTCGTCACGAGCGGATGGTTCGGTCGGCCCGGCTGACGCCGGGGTTCGACTTGAGGGTGACGCGGGGAACGCCCGGGCCCCCCGGAGGGCCGTCGCGGAAAATCGCTGGAGGCTCGTGCCAGGGCGAATGCGAGGCGGCCGAAAAAAGTCGCCGTGAAGGCCGAACTCGGGCCGTCGCCTGCGTGGTGGACGGAAGCGTACGTCTCAGGTCGTACGCGGGCCGCCGGGTTGGCCG
>NZ_JBGNUT010000069.1:0-1492 GCF_041951385.1 Actinomadura sp. NTSP31
CCGTGGCCCAACCCGCAAGGGGGGGAGCGGTCGAAGGTGGGGCCGGCGATTGGGACGAAGTCGTAACAAGGTAGCCGTACCGGAAGGTGCGGCTGGATCACCTCCTTTCTAAGGAGCATCAACTGGCTCGGACCGACCCCTTTTCGGGGTGTCCGGGTCGGGGGCCATCATCGGCGGCGAGTGTTCGTCGGGTGGCTGCTCATAGATGTGGAGCACTGGTTATTCAGTCTGCTGGCCGTGCGGCTCAGCTAGTACCGCCCCTTTGGGGAGTGGGAACGGTGAGCTCCGGGCGGTCGGCAGGTTGGACACGCTGTTGGGTCCTGAGGAAACGGGCGTTAGCCCGGTGACCTCGGACTGCGGGACCAGATACCGCCTCGACCGTAACGGTCGGGGTGGTTCTGGTGGGCCCGGTTGTTTTTTGAGAACTACACAGTGGACGCGAGCATCTCTGGCGAGCAGCGAGAGCTCGAAGGGTGGGGGCCGTGAGGTTCCTGTCTTTTCGGGTTGTTGTTGTTCGTCTCTGCGATTTGTTTTGATCGTTTCGTGTGTTCAAGTTTTTAAGGGCATACGGTGGATGCCTTGGCATCAGGAGCCGATGAAGGACGTGGGAGCCTGCGATATGCCTCGGGGAGTCGGCAACCAGACTTTGATCCGGGGATTTCCGAATGGGGAAACCTGGCACCCGTCATGGGGTGTCGCCGCCTGCTGAATGTATAGGCAGGTTGGTGGGAACGCGGGGAAGTGAAACATCTCAGTACCCGCAGGAAGAGAAAACAATAGTGATTCCGTGAGTAGTGGTGAGCGAAAGCGGAGGAGCCTAAACCGTGCGCGTGTGATACCTGGTAGGGGTTGCGTGTGCGGGGTTGTGGGACCGCCCTGTTGGATCTACCAGTCCAGCGAGAAGTTATAAACCGCTCGAGTAGTCGAATGGCATGGGAAGGCCGACCGTAGACGGTGAGAGTCCGGTAGACGAAACTTGTAGTGGCTTCTGGGTGTGTTCCCGAGTAGCACGGGGCCCGTGAAATCCCGTGTGAATCTGCCACGACCACGTGGTAAGGCTGAATACTTCCTGGTGACCGATAGCGGATCAGTACCGTGAGGGAATGGTGAAAAGTGCCCCGGTGAGGGGTCGTGAAATAGTACCTGAAACCGTGTGCCTACAAGCCGTCAGAGCCTCCTCGCATGTCTTCGGATGTGTGTTGGTGATGGCGTGCCTTTTGAAGAATGAGCCTGCGAGTTATGGTGTGTGGCGAGGTTAACCGGTGGCGGGTAGCCGTAGCGAAAGCGAGTCTGAATAGGGCGTTTGAGTCGCATGCTGTAGACCCGAAGCGGGGTGATCTAGCCATGGGCAGGGTGAAGCGCCGGTAAGACGGTGTGGAGGCCCGAACCCACCAGGGTTGAAAACCTGGGGGATGACCTGTGGTTAGGGGTGAAAGGCCAATCAAACTCCGTGATAGCTGGTTCTCCCCGAAATGCATTTAGGTGCAGCGTC
>NZ_JBGNUT010000070.1:0-1139 GCF_041951385.1 Actinomadura sp. NTSP31
AGAGGGCGTTTGGTCCTTATATGTGGAGAATGTGCAGGTTCTCGTGCGAGCCAGCCGCGGCCGGACAGAGAGATGAGAGATAGCTGTTTTCGGTGAGGCTTGTGGAGCTTCGGACCAGCATGTTTCGTGGTCGTTCTTCTGTCTCATCCCGAAAACGCAGGTTGCGTCCGATGTTGGCCCGGTGGCGGCGAAGCTCCGACTTGCTGACCTGACCAAGACGTCTATGGCCAGGCTCGACGGCACGGCGTTACGCCGAGGTCATGACCCCTGAACGCCGCTACCCCAGCGACCTGTCGGATGCCCGATGGGAATTGATCGAGCCGGCCCTGATCGCCTGGCGCGACCGGCGCCGCGCCGGCGCCCTGGACATCGGCCGTCCACCCGAACACGACCTGCGCACCATCATGAACGCCATCCTCTACGTCGACCGCACCGGCATCCCCTGGCGCTACCTGCCGCACGACTACCCGCCCTGGCAGACCGTCTACGGCTACTTTCGCGCCTGGCGCGACGACGAGGTCTTCACCCGGCTGTCGGGACTGCTGCATCGCCTGGTCCGCATCCGCGAGGGCCGCTGCGCCCAACCCAGCGCCGGCGCGATCGACGCCCAAAGCATCAAGACCTCAGGCAACGTTCCGGCCACCGACCAGGGCATCGACGCCGCCAAGAAGATCGTCGGCCGCAAACGCAGCATCGTGGTCGACACCCTCGGCCTCTTGCTGGCCGTCCTGGTCACCGCCGCCTCTGTCCAAGACTCGGTCGCCGGCACCACTCTGATCAACCAGATCGCCGGCCAGCAGCCCGCCCTCCGCACCATCTGGGTGGACGGCGGCTACCGCCAACACCTGGTCGAACACGCTGCTGCGGTCGGCATCGACATGCAGATCGTCCAACGCCCGCCAGGCGTCCGGGGTTTCACCCCGCTACCACGCCGTTGGGTGGTCGAACGCACCCTCGGCTGGCTCATGCTGCACCGCCGCCTGGTCCGCGACTACGAGACCCTCCCGGCCAGTTCCACCGCCATGATCCACCTCGCAATGATCGACCTCATGAGCCGCCGCCTCACCGGCGAATCCACTCCCACATGGCGGGGCACCTGACCCGAAATCAAACGGAACTCGCAGGATGAAACGCCCAGT
>NZ_JBGNUT010000071.1:0-995 GCF_041951385.1 Actinomadura sp. NTSP31
CCGGCCCCGCCCAGATCAGCACCGCCCGCGGCGACATCCGCATCAACCAGGCCACCGGCGGCGCGGTGGAACTGCGCACCCAGTCCGGCGACATCACCGTCGCCGCCGCCCCCGGCGTCTCGGCCTCGCTGGACGCCGGCACCTCCCACGGCCGCATCACCAACACCCTCACCAACCACGGCACCGCCGCCCTGACCATCCAGGCCACCACCGCCCACGGCGACATCACCGCCCGCAGCCTCTAACCCCCGCAGCACGTTCCGCCTCCGAGGAGCCCCCCATGACGAACCTGGCGATCCAGGCGACCGGACTGCGCAAGTCCTACCGCGACAAGACCGGCGAGAAAGTCGTGCTCGACGGCATCGACCTGACCATCCCCGAAGGAACGATCTTCTCCCTGCTCGGCCCCAACGGCGCCGGCAAGACCACCACCGTGCAAATCCTGTCCACCCTGACCCGCGCCGACGCCGGCGACATCCAGGTCGCCGGCCACGACCTGCACCGCCAGCCGGATGATGTGCGCGGCGCGATCGGTGTCACCGGGCAGTACTCCGCGGTCGACAAGCTGCTCACCGGCCAGGAGAACCTGCTCCTGATGGCCGACCTCAAACACCTGCCCAAGCGCGAAGGCAGGCGCAAGGCGACCGAGCTGCTGGAGCGTTTCGACCTGGTGGAGGCGGCCGGCAAGCCCGCCTCCACCTACTCCGGCGGCATGCAACGCCGCCTGGACCTGGCGATGACCCTGGTCGGCGACCCCCGCCTGATCTTCCTGGACGAACCCACCACCGGCCTGGACCCGCGCAGCCGCCGCGCCATGTGGCAGATCGTCCGCGAACTCGTCGCCGGCGGCGTCACCATCTTCCTCACCACCCAATACCTCGAAGAAGCCGACCACCTCGCCGACCAGATCGCCGTCCTGGACCACGGACGCCTCATCGCCCAAGGCACCGCCGACGAACTCAAACGCCTCATCCCCGGCGGCCACGTCTCACTGA
>NZ_JBGNUT010000072.1:0-967 GCF_041951385.1 Actinomadura sp. NTSP31
CCTAGGGCGTGTCCGATAGATCTTGATCTATCGGTTCGGTAGTTGTTGGTCGGTGACGCGGCGGTTCGAGTTGACTGATGCGGAGTGGGAGCGGCTTGCGCCGCTCCTGCCGTCTTGTGGTGGTCGTGGTGGGCAGTGGGCCGATCACCGGCGGGTGGTGTCGGGCATCTTTTACCGCGTTCGGACGGGGGTGCCATGGCGGGACCTGCCGGAACGGTTCGGGCCATGGAAGACCTGCTATGAGCGACATCGCCGCTGGTCAGCGGACGGAACCTGGCGCCAGATCCTGGACGAGCTACGGATCGGGGCCGACCTGGCCGAGGGCGATGACTGGACGGTCGGGATCGACTCCACCGCGGTGCGTGCGCACCAGCACGCGGCCGGAGCCAGGCATCGCCGACCGCATCGGCTCCGCAAAAAGGGGACCTGAGAAGGGACGAATCCGACGGCCGGGAAGCCCTGGGCCGGTCCCGCGGTGGGCTCACCACCAAGATCCACCTGGCCGCCGACCGGCGCTGCCGGCCGATCGCCCGGCTGACCTCACCGGGCCAGCGATTCGACGGCACGATGCTGCTGCCGGTGCTCGGCCAGGTCCGCATCAAACGCTGCGGCATCGGCCGCGATCGAGTCCGGCCCGGCCGTGTGCTGGCCGACAAGGCCTACTCCAGCCGAGCCATCCGCGCCCATCTCCGCCGCCGCGGCATCAAGACCGTCATCCCAGAGAAGACCGACCAGCAGAAATGGCGCAAGCGCCGCGGCAGAGCAGGCGGCCGCCCGGTCGCGTTCGACTCCCAGGCCTACAAGGACCGCAACGTCGTCGAACGCTGCATCAGCAAGCTCAAGCAGTTCCGGGCGGTCGCAACCCGCTACGACAAGAGAGCCTTCGTCTACGACGGCACCATCGACGTCGCCTCCATCAAGATCTGGCTCCGCGACCTCACCCAAGATCCGTCGGACACGACCTAGA
>NZ_JBGNUT010000073.1:0-632 GCF_041951385.1 Actinomadura sp. NTSP31
CACTGAGCTGATTCCATCCTCATTGGTCCTGGTGATGGATGGTGAGGATGGCCCGCACGATGGCGGATAGGCGGCTGGGTGAGCAGCGGGCCTTCCGCAAGATGTGCCAGCCCTTGAGAGCAGCGGCGCCTCGCTCGCCCAAGGCGCGGACCTTAGCGTGGTGCCGGTTGAACAACTTCTTGCGTTTCCCCAGCTGGCGATGCTTCTTGCGCTTGTAGGGAGTACCGACCGCGCCGCCCGCTCCGATATACCCCTTGTCGGCGTAGCAGGCGATCGCTCGGGCCGTCAGAGCGTCGATGATGCCGTGCTCGCGGGCGGCGGTCAGATCATGGGTGGACCCCGCTAGGGCCGGCGACGCCCAGATCAGCTCGCCATGCGGGTCGGTGAGGAACTGGACGTTCACGCCATGGCGGCGGTGTTTGCCCGAGTAGTACAGCCGGTCGTTCTGGCCCGACAGTCGGTCGGTGGCCACCAGCGTGCCGTCCAGGATGACATAGGCCTTGTGCTGTGCGATCCGCATGGCCTGCCGCAGGTCGGGAGCCAGGTCGGCGAGCAGTTCGATCACCTCGGTGACGTAGCGGTGCGCGGTCGCGGCACCGACGCCGAACGCCGCCGCCAGGCCGGCGAAGGTC
>NZ_JBGNUT010000074.1:0-575 GCF_041951385.1 Actinomadura sp. NTSP31
GCCCAGGCCGTTGCCGAGGGTGCCGCCGAGGACGTAGACGAACAGCAGCAGCAGGATGACCGGGGTGATGATCAGCTGGATGGTCATGGAGGGGTAGCGGAGCAGCCGCTTGAGTTGGCGGCGGGTCATGGTGGCCGAGTCGCGGGCGGCGAGGGTGAGGGTGCTCATCGGGTGGCCTCCTGCTTGTGAGCGTCCAGCTGGCCGTTGTCCTGCTGGTGGGTGTTTTGGCCGGTGAGGGTGAGGAAGACGTCGTCGAGGTCGGGGGTGTGGATGCTGAGGTCGGCGGGTTGGATGCCGGCGGCGTCCAGGACGGTGAGCACCTCACGCAGCGAGGCGACGCCGCCGTCGGAGGGGACTTGGAGGGTGAGGTGGTCGTCGTCGGCGGGGTCGATGAAGCCGCGGCCCAGTGCGTCCAGTGCGGCGCCCAGGGCGTCGTCGTCGGTGAATTTCAGTGAGACGTGGCCGCCGGGGATGAGGCGTTTGAGTTCGTCGGCGGTGCCTTGGGCGATGAGGCGTCCGTGGTCCAGGACGGCGATCTGGTCGGCGAGGTGGTCGGCTTCTTCGAGGTATTGGGT